>CAVOMB010000032.1:0-48052 GCA_963696935.1 uncultured Thermoleophilia bacterium
TCCCCTCGCGCACGCGTCCGGAGACGGCGAGCCGCGGCAGAGGCAGGACGGCGTCGGACGGGCCGGCGACGAGGCGAGCGGTGAGCCCGTCGTCTGTGGCGCCGGCGGTGTCGGCCGAGGTCGTCGCATCGGCCGTGGCATCGGCAGTGGCGCTCGCGGAAGGGCTCGGAGACACCTCTTGCGACTTGTCCGGCTTGGACGCGCGGTGAAGCTGGTCCGCGGCGTCGGCGGCAGTGCAGACCACGTAGCCGCTCTCGTCGAGCACGTACCAGCGGCTGCCGGCCAGGGCGTAGGCCGCCGGCCGGTACTCCGTGATGCCCACGGCGAGCGTGCTGGGGAAGTCGCGGTCGACGGTCACGGCCTGCACGAACGACAGCGGCTTGAGCGTGGAGCGCACGTCGGAGGCCGTGACCGTGAAGAGGTTGTGACCCGCGTACGTCCGCTGCACCAGGCGCAGGGTCTTCTTCGCGGGTACCAGATGCGTGCCGCGCACCTTCACCTGGGAGATGTCGAAGGACGACGAACTCCGCCCCCAGGCGTAGACCACGGTCGGGAGCCCGAGGATGGCAAGCGTGAGCAGCAGGGTGGGAAGCAGGCGGAATCGTGGGCGGCTCGCCCCACGTGCCCTCGTCATACGCCGGACCTCGTTCAGGGGTGGGTGACTACCCCTGACTCTTCGTCGCCGCGGCCTCTTCCCCTTGCCCGGCGAGCGTCGCCAGCAACTGCTCGCCGGCCCGGAACACGTCCCCGGCCCCGAGCGTGAGGACCAGGTCGCCGGGGCGCACGCGGGAAGCCAGCCGCGCGACGACGTCGGACAGGCGCGGCAGGAACGAGACCGGGCCGCCGGGGCGCTCGGTGAGGTAGGCGTCGACGATGAGCTTGCCGCTCACGCCGGGCTCCGGCTCCTCGCGAGCGGGGAAGATCTCCGTGACGATGGCCTCGTCGGCGAGCGTGAGCGCGCGGCCGAACTCGCGCTGCAGGTACCGGGTGCGCGAGTACAGGTGCGGCTGGAACACGGCGATCACCCGCTCGTGGTCGCCCTGCATCGCCGCGGTGAGGGTCGCGGCGATCTCCGTGGGGTGGTGGGCGTAGTCGTCGACGACGAGCACGCCGCCGACCTCGCCGATGCGCTGGAAGCGGCGCGCGGCGCCGCTGAACGTGAGCAGGTGCGGCGCCGCGTCACGGGGCTCGACGCCCGTGTGGCGCAGGACGGCGAGCGCCGTGAGCGCGTTGAGGACGTTGTGCTCGCCCGGCACACGCAGTTCGATCCGGGCGAGCTCCGCGCCGTCCGCGTCGCGCACCGTGAAGGCGCTGCCCTGGTCGTCCACGCGCTCGACGTCGGCGCGCAGCTCCCCGGCGCCGATGCCGACGGTCACGACCGGCGCCGGCGTCTCGGAGGCCAGCGCCTCTCCCCCGCTCCCGGCCACCAGGACGAGCAGGCCGTCCTCGGGCAGCAGGGCCACGAAGCGCCGGAACACGTCGTGTACGTCGTCCAGGCAGCCGTAGTTGGCGTGGTGGTCGAGCTCCACGTTGCTGACGATGGCGACCTCCGGCCGCAGGAACAGCAGGCTCCCGTCGCTCTCGTCGGCCTCGGCCACGAGCCACTCGCCCTGGCCGACGCCCGCATTGGACCCGATGTCGTTGAGCTCGCCGCCGACGAGGAAGGTGGGGTCCATACCGGCCTGACGCAGCACGTGGGACAGCATGGACGACGTGGTGGTCTTGCCGTGGGTGCCGGCGACGGCGATGCCCCGGCGCAGTTCCATGACGCGCGCCAGCATCTCCGCGCGCCGCAGGATGGGCAGGCCGGCGGCGCGCGCCGCGCGGACTTCGGGGTTCGCGTCGTTGATGGCCGACGACGTGACGACCACGGCGGCGTCGCCCAGGTTGACGGCGTCGTGCCCGACCATCACCGGTACGCCGATCTCGATGAGGTGGCGCGTGTAGCGCGAGGCCTTGAGGTCCGAGCCGCGCACGTTCACGCCCAGCTCGTGGAGCACGGCGGCGATGCCGCTCATGCCGGCGCCGCCGATACCCACGAAGTGGACCGGCTGCGGGAAGTCTCTGGCGGCGTCGTTCATCGTGTCCCTCGTCGTTTGTCGGTCATCACGTCTTCTATCTGGTCGACCACGCGCTGTGCGGCGTCGGGCCGGCCCAGCGCGGCGCTCGCGGACGCCATCGCGGCGAGACGCGAACGGTCGCCGAGAAGCTCCGCGACCAGCCGGGCCAGCAACTCGCCACTGAGCTCCGCGTCGTCCACGAGGAGTGCCGCTCCGCCGGAGACCATCTCCTGCGCGTTCTTGCGCTGGTGGTCGGCGGTGGCATACGGGTACGGCACCAGGATCGCCGGCTTGCCAAGTGCGGCGAGCTCGGCGACGGAGCCTCCCGAGCGCGCCACGACCAGGTCGGCCGCCGCCATGGCGGCGGCCAAGCGGTCAGTGTACGGGACCAGCCGGTAGCGCTCAAACCGTTCGCCGCGGGTCCCGAGGTCCGCGCGGACCTGCGCCTCGTTCTTCGGCCCGCAGACGTGTACCAGCTGGAAGCCGAGCTCCTGGCCGCCGAAGGCGTCGACGCAGGCGCGGTTGATGCTCTGCGCGCCCTGGCTGCCGCCGAAGGCGAGGACGACCGGCAGGTCGGCGCTGAGGCCGAAGACCTCGCGCCCCTCCCCCGGTGTGGCCGTGAGCTGCGCCGGCGCGAGCGGCCGCCCCGTGACGACGTAGCGGGACGGCTCGAGCCCCTCGATCGGGAAGCTCAGGCAAAAGCGCCTGACGAACGGCCGGAGCAGCCGGTTGGCGACGCCGAGGTGGGCGTCGGCCTCCAGCGCCAGGCCGGGCACGCCGCTCATGGCGGCCACCGCGACCACCGGCCCGCTGGCGAACCCGCCGCCGCCGACGGCCACGTCCGGCCGCGCCTCCTTGAGGATGCGCCGCACGCGCGGCACGGCGGCGCCCAGCAACTCGAACGTCTTCGCGTAGGCGCGCACGTCCACGCGCCGCTCGAACCCCTTGAGCTCGAGCGCGTAGGTCGTGTACCGCTCGCGCACGCGCTCGACCTGGGACGGCGTGGTCACCACGACGACGCGCGCGCCGCGAGCCTCCGCCTCAGCCGCGACGGCGAGCGCCGGCTGCAGGTGACCGCCGGTCCCCCCCGCCGCCAGCAGCACGGTCGCGCCGCTGAGTGCTGACGCCAATGTGACTCCTTCGGTTGGTACTGATGTTGAGCATGACGCCGAGGCCCGCGAGCACCACGAGCATGCTGGTGCCGCCGAGCGAGACCAGCGGCAGCGGCACGCCGGTCAGCGGCAGCAGGCCGAGCGCCGCGCCGACGTTGATGCACGCCTGCCCGACGATGATGGCGGTGATGCCGGTGGCCAGCAGCTTGCCGAACAGGTCCTTGCAGTTGAGGGCGATGCGGAAGCACGTCCACGCCAGCGCCGCATACAGGGCCAGCAGCACGAGCAGCCCGATGAGCCCGAGCTCCTCCCCGATGATGCCGGTGATCATGTCGGTGCCCTGCTCGGGCAGGAACCCGAACTTCTGCACCGAGTTGCCGAGCCCCACGCCGAACACGCGCCCCGAGGCGATCGAGATGAGCGACTGCGTGGCCTGATAGCCGCTGCCCTGCTGGTCCTTCCATGGGTCGAAGAACGTGACCAGGCGCTGCAGCCGGTAGGGCTCCACAGCGATGAGGGCGAGCACGGCGAAGACGCCGACGAGCGCCAGGCCGAAGAGGTACCGTAGCGGGGCGCCGGCGGCGATGAGCACGGCGACCACGGCCCCGACGAGGACGAGGGTCGTCCCGAGATCGGGTTCGAGCATGATGAGGCCGGCGGCCGGCACGATGGTGATGGCGGACAGGCGCAGAAAGCCCTTCAGTGTGGTGACCTCCCACGGGCGCCGCACGATCAGCGCGGCGATGAGGACCACCATGGCGATCTTGGCGAGCTCGCTGGGCTGCACGCCCTGCCCGCCGAGATAGATCCAGCGGCGGGCGCCGTTGATCACGCTGCCCACGCCCGGGACGAGGACGAGCACCAGGCCGCCGAGGGCCAGCCCCGCGATCGGCACGGCCGCTTTGCGGAACCACGCGTAGTCGACGCGCGAGAGCAGGTACATGGCGACCACGCCGATGCCGACCCAGACCACCTGGCGGCCGAAGAAGTAGAAGCTGCTGCCGTGCTGGAAGTAGGCCTCAGCGGACGAGGCGCTGTACGCCATCACGAGGCCGTAGACGACGAGCAGGAAGGTGACGAGCATCAGGCCGCGGCGCTCGGCGACCCCGGGGCCCAACACCGTCGGCGCGGGCTTGCGGTAGCGGTCGCTGCGACGCATCGGCGGAGCCTCATTGCGGGTCTGGTCGCGGGATGCGGAGCGGCTGTTGGTCTGGCGGGCGGTGGCGGATGAGGCGCGCCGCTCTGTCGAGCGGCGCTCGCTTGCGCGGCGCTCCTGCGCCGGCGCCCGGCCGGTGCCGCCACGCCGCTCAGAGGCTCGCCGATCGGCGCCGGAACGCGTACGTCGGGAACCGTCCTCGACCCAGTCGAGGTGGTCCAGATCGACGTGCTCGGCCCCGCGACCGGACGACCTCACGTGGCCTCAGCTCCCTGCTCTCAGCTCACTCACCAGCTTGAGGAATTGTTCGCCGCGCTGCTCGTAGTCCCTGTACTGGTCCCAGCTCGCACAGGCCGGGCTGAGGAGCACGACGTCACCCGGCTCGGCCGCGGCGTGAGCGGCCTTCACGGCGGCCGCGAGGTCGCCGCAGACCACGTAGGGCGTAGCCCGCGCGGGATCGGCGGCCTCCCGCGCGGCGAACGCCGCCTCGAGTTGCGGCGCAGTCGCGCCGATGAGCAGCACCTCGCGCACGCGGCCTTCGGTGGCGGCGGCGAGCTCGTCGTACTCGCCGCCCTTGTCGTAGCCGCCGAGGATGAGGTGCACGCCGCCGGAATACGCCGTGAGCGCTTTGAGGGTGGCGTCGACGTTGGTCGCCTTGGAGTCGTTGACGTAGGTGACTCCGTCCACGACGGAGCCGACCTGCAGACGATGCGGCACACCGGCAAAGGTGCGCAGCGCGTCGGCCGCCGCCCCGACGGGGACGCCGGCGGCGCTGGCGGCCGCGGCGGCGGCCAGCGAGTTCTGCACGTTGTGGTCGCCGCGCAGCGCCAGCTGGTCCTTGCGGCAGAGCCGGCGGAGCTCCTTGCGCACGCGCACCCAGAGCACGTCGTCGCTGCCGACGCCGGCCACCAGCTCTCCTCCGCCGGGCCCCTCGGTGCGGCCCGGCTCGGCGGAGAACCAGCCTCGCGGAGCCGTTCCGGTCAGACGCCCGGCGGCGAGCTCGAGCAGGATCCCGTCGTCGTCCGCGCACAGCAGCGCGACGTCGTCCGGGGTCTGGCGCTCGAAGATGCGCAGCTTGGCGTCCACATAGGCGCGGTACGTGCCATGCCGGTCGAGGTGATCCTCGGTGAGATTGAGCAGCACCGCGACGGACGGCCGGAAGCGCTCGATGTGCTCGAGCTGGAAGCTGGAGAGCTCGGCGACGATGGTCGCGTCCTCCGCCACCTCGCCGGGCATGGCGGCCAGCGCGTGGCCGATGTTGCCGCCCACGGCCACCGGCAGCCTCGCGCAGCGGAAGACCTCGCCGGTCAGCTCAGTCGTGGTGGTCTTGCCGTTGGTGCCGGTGATGCCCACCACCGGGTTGGGCAGGAAGCGGCAGGCGAACTCGACCTCGCTCCAGAGCGGGACGCCGCGGCGGAGGGCCTCCTGCACCGCGGCGCTGGTGTCCGGGACGCCGGGGCTCTTGACCAGCAGATCGGCGTCCGGGGGCAGCACGGCCGCCGGCCCGGTGAGGACCTCGACGCCGGCGGCCTCGAGCACCTGCAGCGTGTCGTCCGCCGGCGCGGCGCCCTCGTCGAGGGCGACGACCCGCGCCGCCGGCAGCTCACGCCGCGCCAGCAGCGCCGCGGGCCTGCCGCTCCTGCGCAAGCCGAGCACGGCGATGCAGCGCACGTCGGTGAGCTCCACGGTATCTCCTCTAGAAGGTCGCGTAGTACGCCGCGAAACCGGCGCCGGCGAAGATCGCGGCGATGATCCAGAAGCGCACGATGATCTTGGTCTCGGACCAGGCCTTGAGCTCGAAGTGGTGGTGCAGCGGCGCCATGAGCAGCACGCGACGGTGGAACAGCTTGAACGAGATGACCTGGGCCGCCACGGACCCGGCCTCGAGCACGAACAACCCGCCGATGATGAGCAGCGCGAGCTCGGTGCGCGTCATGACGGCTATGCCGGCGATAGCTCCGCCCAGGCCCAGCGAGCCGGTGTCCCCCATGAACACGTCCGCGGGGAAGGTGTTGTACCAGAGGAACCCGAGCGCGGCGCCACCCACGCAGCCGGCGACGACCATGAGGTCGGTGATCCCGGGGTCCATGGTGTTGCGCCCGATGATGAAGGCGATACCGGCGAGCGCCACGAGCACGATGGCCGAGGCTCCGGCGGCCAGGCCGTCGAGGCCGTCGGTGAGGTTCACCGCGTTGGAGAATCCCGCCAACGTGAGGAAGATGAGCGCGTAGAACCCGACCTGCCCGAGCTCGAGCCTGAACGAGGTGAACGGGACGTCGACGGCCGTCGTGACCCCCACGAAGTGCAGGGCGACGAATCCGATGAACAGCGACAGCACCAGTTGAAGGAGGAGCTTGTACCGCGCCGAGAGCCCCAGGGAGCGTTTGCGCACGATCTTGATCCAGTCGTCGGCGAAGCCGATGGCCGCATTGCCCATCGCGGCGACGAACACGGTGAGCGACGCCACGGAGAACTTGCTGAACAGGAGGTAGGCGACGAGGACTGCGAACCAGATGAGCATGCCGCCCATGGTCGGGGTGCCCTCTTTGGTCTTGTGGGCCTCGGGCCCCTCCTCGCGGATGTTCTGGCCGAACTCGTTGACGCGCAGCCAGCGGATGAAGGCCGGTCCGATGACCAGGACCAGCACCATGGCCACCACGCTGGCGCCCATGGCCCTAAGCACGGGGCGCCTCCTCCGCGGCGAGCGCCTCGGCCACGCGCTCCATGCGCATGAGGCGCGAAGCCTTCACCAGGACGGCGCTGCCGGGAGGTACGGCCTCGGGCAGCGCCTTCAGGCAGCTCGTCCACGGTCGCGAACCAGCGCTCGCCCGGCGCGCCGGTGAGGTAGTCGCGCGCGAGGTCGCCCACGGCGACCAGGCGCACGCCGGCGGCGGCGCAGTGCTCGCCGACGGCGTGGTGGTAGACGTCGGCTCCGGCGCCGAGCTCGTACATGTCGCCGAGCACGGCCACGGTGGGCCGGCCGTCGGCGATGGCGACCAGGTGGTCGACAGCGGCGCTCATGGCGACCGGGTTGGCGTTGTAGGCGTCGTTGAGCAGCAGCCCGCCGCCGGGCAGCTGGGAGAGGGCGCCGCGGAGGTCGCTGAAGGCGACCTGACCGGCGCCCTCCGCGGCCTCGTCGAGCCGGTACCCGAGCTCGACGAACGCGGCCACAGCGGCCAGCGCGTCGCGCAGGTAGTGGCCGCCGGTGAAGCTGAAGTCCATGCGCGCGCGGTGGCCGAACGCGTCGAGCAGCACGTGCGTGCTCTCGCCGCGGCGCTCCTCGGTGACCACGTGCACGTCGGCGTCGTCTGTGCCGAAGGTCACCACCCGGCCGCGGTGACGGCGCACGTGCCGGTCAAGCAGGCGCTCGTCTCCCGGCACGATGGCGGTGCCGCCGTCGGTGAGCTCGTCGATGAGCTCCGCCTTGGCGGCGGCCACGTCCTCGATGGTGCCGACGAGCTCAAGGTGCACCGGCGCGATGTTCGTGACCACGCCGATGTCCGGCTCGGCGACGCGCGCCAGCTCGCGGATCTGCCCGGCGCCGCGCATGGCCATCTCGACCACCGCGACTTCCGTCGAGCGCTCGATCTCGAGCAGCGTGAGCGGCACCCCGATCTCGTTGTTCAGGTTCGCGGCGGTGGCCACGGTGCGGGCCACAGGCGCGAGCAGCGCCCGGAGGATGTCCTTTGCGGAGGTCTTGCCGGCGCTGCCGGTGATGCCGACCACCTTGACGCCGGCCCTGCGGCGGACGGCGGTGGCCAGGCCCTGCAGCGCCGGGAGGCCGTCGTCGACGACGACGCGCGCCGCGGAGGCCGGCAGAGCCGCCGCGGCACCGCCGCGGACGACCACGGCCGCAGCGCCTCTCGCCAGTGCCTGCGCGGCGTACTCGTCGCCGTCGAAGCGCTCGCCCTGCAGCCCGACGAAGAGGTCTCCCGCCTGCAGGTCGCGGCTGTCGGTACAGACGCGCCGCACCTCCACGCGTGGGTCGGCCGCCTCGAGGCGGCCGCCGCAGGCCTCCGCGACTTCGGCGAGCGTCAGTTGAAGCACGGCGTCACCGGCCCTCGCCGAGCGCCGCGATCTCCTCTTCGGCGACCGTGCGGTCGTCGAAAGGGATCTTGCGGTCGCCGATGAGCTGGCCCTGCTCGTGACCCTTGCCGGCGATGACCACGGTGTCGCCGGCCTGCGCCTCCCGCATGGCGATGCGGATGGCGGCGCGCCGGTCGGCCTCGATGACGACCTTGTCGTCCAGGTCGCGCGGCACGCCGGCGACGACCTCGGCGACGATGGCGTCCGAATCCTCTGTGCGCGGATTGTCCGAGGTGATGATCGCGCGGTCGGCCAGGCGCGCGCCGATCTCGCCCATCAGGGGGCGTTTGCCGCGGTCGCGGTCGCCACCGCAGCCGAACACCACCAGCACGCGGCCCTCTGTGACAGCGCGCGCCGCCTTGAGCGCGTTCTCGAGCGAGTCGGGCGTGTGGGAGTAGTCCACGAGCACGCTGAACGGCTGGCCGGCGCGTACGGCCTGGAAGCGGCCGGGCACTCCCTCCGTGACGCTGAGGCCGCGCAGGACGGCCTCGGGCGGCAGCCCGAGAGCCAGGCCCGCGGCCGCCGCGGCCACGGCGTTCTCGACGTTGAACCGCGCCGCCAGGCGCAACTCCACACGCTCGTCCAGCTCCAGGCGCGGGCAGACGAGTGTGAAAGCGGAGCCGTCGGCGCGCAGTGCGAGGTCGCGAGCGACGACGGCCGCGTCGGAGGCGCCGTGCTCGTCGACCGCGCAGGTCCACAGGTCGTCGCCGTACAGCGGCGCACACTCCTCCGCGAGCCGGGCGCCGAACTCGTCGCCGATATTGACGATCGCCACGGCATGCCCCTGCCGCGCCTCGTCCGGCAGCAAAAGGCGCCGCTTGGCGCGGAAGTAGTCCTCGAGGTCCTTGTGGTAGTCGAGGTGGTCGCGCGTGAGATTGCTGAAGACCACGGCGTCGAAGTCGATGCCGGCGGCGCGGTCCTGCGAGAGCGCGTGCGAGCTGACCTCGAACGCGCACGCCTCGTCCCCCGCGGCCAGCATCTCGGCGAACATGCGCTGCAGGTCGAGCGACTCGGCGGTGGTGAGCTTGACGCCGTGCTCCACCCCGCCGATGCGGTTGACCACCGTGCCCAGCAGGCCACACGGCTGTCCCGCGGCGGCGAACAGGCCGGCGACGAGGTGCGCCGTGGTGGTCTTGCCGTTGGTCCCTGTGACGCCCACGACGCGAAGCTCGCCCGAAGGGTCGCCGTACCAGCGCGAGGCCATGAGCGCCATGGCACGGCGCACGGAGGGCACGATGACGTGGGTCACAAGCTGGCCGGTGTCACGCTCGCACACGAGCGCCGTAGCACCGGCCTCCACGGCCTTGGCGGCGAACGCGTGGCCGTCGAACCTGAGTCCGGGGACGCAAAAGAAAAGCGTGCCGTCGGCGACGTCACGCGTGTGGTAGGCAAGACCACGGATCTCGGTGCCTGGGTCCCCACGCAGCGTTGCGCCCGAGACCCCCTGGACAAGCTCGCTCAGCTTCATCGGCGCGGATTCTAGCAGACCACCCGCCGGGTCGCCGACCGCCCGCCCACGCGGACGTGTCACGGAGCGATCTCCAGGTGCTGAAGCGCGAACTGCATGATCTGCTTGACCGCCGGAGCGGCGGCGTCGCCGCCGAACTCCGGCGTCCACCCCACGGCGCAGAGCACGACCAGCCTGGGGTGGTCGGCCGGCGCCATGCCGATGAACGACGCCGTGTAGATGTTCTTGGCGTAGCCGGCGCCGTTCGGCAGGGCGATCTCCGCGGTGCCGGTCTTGCCGGCCACCTTGTAGCCGGGGATCTGCGCCTTGGTGCCGGTGCCCTCATCCACGGCCGCGGTGAGGTAGCTGCGGATCTCCTTGGCCACCTTGGCGGGGATGACGCGGTGCTTGTCGGCCGCGGTGGTGTGGTAGTTTTCCTTGCCGACCTGCTTGACCAGGCGCGGCTTCACCTGGATCCCGTTGTCGGCCACCGTGGAGAAGGCCGAGGCCATCTGCAGCGCCGTCACGGCGATGCCCTGCCCCATGGGGATGTTGCCGATGGAGGAGTCCGACCAGTCCTTGACGGGCGGGACGAGACCGCCGACCTCGCCGGGGAGTTGCACGCCGGTCGGCTTGCCGAACCCGTACGCGTCGATCCACCTGGCCATGCCCTCCTTGCCCATCTTCGTGCCGATGGTGACGGCGCCCACGTTGCTGGACCACTGCAGGATCTCCCGCACGTCGTAGTCCACGTAGCCGCGCGGATGCGACTCGCTGATGGTCCGGTCGGCGACCTGGAGCGTCGGCGGCAGGTGGAACCTCTCCGTGGGAGTGATGGTGCCGTCGGCGAGCGCGCCGGAGATGGTGATGAGCTTGAAGATCGAGCCGGGCTCGTAGACGTCGGTCACGGCGCGGTTCTTGTCCGCATCCTGGTCCTTGCCGAACCCGTGGAACCCCTTGTCGGTGACGTTGGCCATGGCGTAGATCTCGCCGGTGCGCGGGTCCATGACGATGGAGACGGCCCACTTGCCTGCCGTCTCGCGGAGCGTCTTCTCGAGCACCTTCTCGGCCGTGTACTGGATCTCGCTGTCGAGCGTCAGGCGCACGTCCTGGCCGGAGGTCGGGAGCGTCTGGCTGATGGTCTTGAGGGGGTGGCCGGCGGGGTCGCGGACGATGGTCTCGGTACCGGGCTTGCCGGAGAGCTGCTTATCGTAGAGCAGTTCCATACCGGCGAGGCCCTTGTTCTCCATGCCGGCGAACCCGACGACCTGGGCCGCCGTGCCCTTGAGCGGGTAGGTCCGCTCCTCCTCGGCGTAGCTGTAGACCCCTGGGAGGCCGAGATCGACAGCCGCCTTGGCGTACTCGGGGTCGGCCTTGCGCTTCACGTAGGCAAAACCCTTGTGGTGCTTCTTGCCCCAGACGAGCGCCTTCTCCACGTCGCGGCGCTCGCGCTTGCGGTTGATCTGCAGCGCGTCGCAGAGGTCGTCCGCCGCCGCCTTCGCGTCCTGGAGCAGGTACGGCGTGGCGACCACGGTCTGCGCCGGCTTGCCCACCGCCAGCTCGGCACCGGTGCGGTCCAGGATCGATCCGCGAGGAGCCGGAAGCGCGACGACCTTGACCTGCTGCTCGACGGCATACTGCGCAAGGTGCTGGGACGACGACGCCAGAGCTACGGCTTTGCCGCCGACGAGGATCAGGAAGACGAGAAAGGCGAGGCGCAGGAGGCGGATGCGCCCGTCCGTGCCGTTGCGCGCCGGCTTGGGGCTGCCCAGGAGGCCGCCGCGCCGGCGGGCCGGGCGACGACGTCCTGTCGGCGCAGGGGCCATCAGCGGGCGGAGGCGGTCTCGGGGGCGGCGTCCAGCGCTGTACTCTTCGGCAGGAGCGGCTCAGGATATGCGATGTACTTCGCGTCGACGAGCCCGAGCTGGCTCTCGGCGATGTGCCGGATGCGGAGACTCGAGGCCAGGGTGGCGAGATCGCCCTCCAGCTGGTCGTTCTTGGCGCTGATCCGCCGCTCCTCGCTCACGACGGCATCGGTCTGCAGCGTCTTCTGCACCACCGCAAAGCTCAACGCCACCCGGCCGACGGCCAGGACGGTGAGCACGATGACGAACGCCACGAAGGCGCGCGTGAGCCGCGAGCGCTGCGCCGCCCGCTTGCGGGAGCGCGGCGCGCGGTACGCGTAGGCGGGCGCCCCGGTCCGCGCGTCCTGTTCGTAGCGAGGCGCGGGCGCGGCGGCGCGGGCGTGGCGGGCTGCGGTCGCCATGACCTAGTCTTCGAGCCTCACGGCGACGCGGAGCTTGGCGGACTTGCTGCGCGGGTTGCTCTCGGCCTCGGCCGCGCGCGGCGTGACCGGCTTGCGGGTGAGCACGCGCATGCTCGGCTCGTGGCCGCACACGCACTGCGGCAGGCCGGGCGGGCAGATGCAGCCTGCCGCCTTGCCCTTGAAGAACTCCTTGACCATGCGGTCCTCGAGCGAGTGGAAGCTGATCGCCGCGAGGCGCCCGCCGGGACGCAGCACGCGGTAGGCCTCGTCGAGGCCGCGTGCCAGCGAGCCCAGCTCGTCGTTGACGACGATGCGCAGCGCCTGGAACACGCGGCGCGCGGGGTTGCCGGCGGCGAAGCGGGCCGGCGTGGGGATGTTGCGCTTGATGACGTCCACGAGCTCGCAGGTGGTCGCGAAGGGCTGCTTCTTGCGGGTGATCACGATGCCGCGCGCGATCGACTTGGCGTACCGCTCCTCGCCGTAGCGGCGGAAGATGTCGGTGAGCTCGTTCTCGGGGAGCGTGTTGCAGAGATCGGCGGCCGTGACCTGGAGCCCGGGGTCCATGCGCATGTCGAGCGGCGCGTCGTAGGCGTAGCTGAAGCCGCGCTCCCGCCGGTCGAGCTGCATGGACGAGACGCCGAGGTCCATGTAGACGATGTCGACCGAAGCGGTCTCGCGCTGCGCGAGCACCTCGGAGAAGTTGCCGTGGTAGAGCTCGCAGGCGCAGGGCGCCGCCTTGGCGACGTCGCGAAAGAACTCGGCGACGCCCGGGTCGCGGTCGACCGCGATCAGGCGGCCCTTGGCGCCGAGCGCGGCGGCTACGGCCTCGGCGTGACCGCCGGCGCCGAACGTGCAGTCTACCGCCGTCTCACCCTTGGCCGGCCGCAGCAGCTCGAGCAGTTCGTCGAGAAGGACCGGAGTGTGGGCGAGGGCCATCTCGTACTCACGAAGCTGGATGCAGGTCTGCGGAAGCATCGGCCTCCTCCTCAAGGTGGGCCAGGTACTGTGTCCAGGCGGCGCGGTCCCAGATCTCCACGTGGTCCGCGACGCCGATGACGGTGACGTCCCGGCTGATGCCGGCGTAGTCGAGGTGCTTGGCCGGCAGCGTGACCCGGCCCTGCCTGTCGAGCTCAGGGAAGGAGACGGCGGTCGCGGCGAGGCGGCGCTTGACGTCGCGGCGCTGCACCGTGCCGGCGGTCGTCACGTCCACGTCCTCCTCGAGCCGGAGCTGGAACTCCTCGGGGCTGTAGCCGCCGAGGCAGCGCTCGTTCTCCTGGGTGACGTAGATGCCCTCGGTGAAGGCGGTGCGCAGGCGCGCCGGGATGGCGATGCGGTTCTTCGCATCGAGCGTGACTTCGAACTCCCCTACCAACAACGGTCGCTGCATGTGCGCCACCCTACCCCACTTCTCCCCATTACGCAACACTTATTGGCACTTCTTCCCCACTTCGTGGGGAACGTCATTCACGGCGCCGTTCAGCGTGCGGGTGAGGAGCCCGGACAGGGCTCGATGGGACCTGGGAAGGGCGTGCGTAGAACTGCACGGAGAGGCAGAAGGAGCCGGCCGGAGCCGGCTCAGGGACGCTCAGGGAAGGCTCACGCGAGCGTCCGCCGCACGCCGGTGGAGCGAAGTGGAGTGTGGGCTACTTGCGGGGGACGACGATGCGCATGCCCACGACCAGCGTGGTGCTGCCGTCGAGGTTGGGGTTGAGCTGGATCAGCTCCGAGGTGGTCGTGTTGAAGCGGACGGCGATGGTCGAGAGTGAGTCGCCGCTCTTGACCACGTACTTCTTGGTGACGGAGCCCGCGTTGGTGGAATCGGCGGCCGGCGTGGGGGTCGCGGTGCCGGAGCCGCCGATGACGCCCGAGTTGACGACGATGCCGACGAGGGCGATCACGGCGACGAGGAACACGATGGGTGCGGCGATGCGCGCGGCCATGCGCGTCGACCGTGACCCGGCGGGACGTGGGCGAGGAGCCTTGGGCGACTTCCTGGACGAGCCCATGGGGCGCTGGGAGCGTGGTGGCGGCGGAGTGCCGAAGGAGTCTATGACCGGCGCGGGCGGCAGCGGGCCCAGGTCCGCCGGCGGCCCTGCGGCCGCCCCCGGGGCGCCCATGGACTCGAGCCGCCGCAGGGCGGCGTCCGGGTCTTCGACCCCTCCCGCAGGCGTCGAGGCTGGCGATGTCCCGCCCGGGGTGACCGGGCGCGGACGGCGAGTCCGCTTGTTGGGTGTCTCGTCGCTCATATGCAGTCCTGGAGGTCGCTGCGCATAGATTCGGCAGCGGAGGCGGCGGCCCTTCGATAGTCGCCGCCGCCGTCCTGCCACGCGAAGATGATAGACCGTGAGGCGTTGACGACGAACCCAGCGGCTTCGCCGGCGGCGACGCCCGCCAGGGCGTCCGCACCGGCGCCCTGCGCGCCGTACCCCGGCACCAGAAGGAACGCGTTGGGGAGCACCTCGCGCACGGCGCGGAGCTGAGCCGGCGCCGTGGCGCCGGCGACCGCGCCGACGTCGCTGTAGCCGGCGTCGCCGACATACGCAGCGCCGAGTTGCCGCACGAGATCGGCCACCCGCAGGAACAGCGGCCGGCCGTCGATCTCGATCTCCTGCAGCAGCGCCGCGCCGGGGTTGCTCGTGCGCGTGAGGATGAAGACGCCGTGGCCGCTCGCGCAGTGGTCGACGAGCGGCTGCAGCGAGTCGTCGCCCAGATAGGGGCTCGCGGTGATGGCGTCGGCGCCGATGCCCGGCGCCGGGCCGGCGAACCCGGAGGCGCCGCCGAACGCGGCGTTGCCGTAGGCGACGCCGGTCGAGGCGATGTCGCCGCGCTTGACGTCGAGGATGACGGGCAGGTCGTACTCGTGCGCGCAGCGGATGACCGCCGCGAGCGCCTGCCAACCCGCGGCGCCGTACTGCTCGAAGAACGCGGCCTGGGGTTTCACGCAGGCCGCGAGACCGGCGACGGCATCGATGACGCCGCTGCAGAACTCCTGGAAGCAGGCGGCGACGGCGGCGTCTTCGCCGAGCTCCGCCGCCTGCGGCCGGTACTTCTCGACCAGCTCCGGAGGCATGCGCTCGAGCACCGGGTCGAGCCCCACGCAGACGACGCTGCGCCGTGCCAGGACGGCGGCTGCGAGTCTGTCGGAGAAGTGCTGCACGGTGGGGCCCCCCTTGCAACGAGCGGGGCTATGCTATCGCACTCGGAGGAGGGCGGACAGCGAACGCTGCCCGAGCGTCAGATCGCGGGGCCTTCGTCCCCGGCGGGCCCGTCGGCCTCGCCGGGCCAGTCGGCCTCGGACGGACCGGCGACGGCGTCCTCGTCCGGGTCCGAGTCCGTGTCCGTCTCCGTGTCCGCATGGTGACGGGCCTGGAACTGGCGCACGTTGCGGCGGACGGTGGCGATCTTGGCGCGCACGTAGTCTCCGGCCTGGTCGCCCTCCGGCACGTCGTCCTCCCCGGCCTCGCTCTGCGCCTGCATCTCGCGCAGGACCTCCATCAGCTGGGCGTCGTCCATGGTCGACAGCGAGTTGATGTCCCACTTCATCGCCTTGCTGGACACCTCGTGCACCGCGTCCAGCTTGGAGCGCACGACGGGGTTGAACACCGCCCCCGGGTCCACCTGCGCCGTGATCTCGTCGACGTCGCGGATCATGTCCTCGATGCTCGCGCCGTCCTTGGGGATGATCTTGATGCGCCCGTCGTCGTCCTCGACCACGCGTTCGATCGAGAGATACGACTTGAGGAACCCTTCCGTGAACGCCACCGGCACCGTGACCGCGTAAGCGATGACCTGCAGTACCTCGGCGGCGAACTGGGTGAACGTGCCCGTGTGCAGGTAGCTGTCCTCGATGAAGCCGAGGAGCATCGACTTGAGGTAGGGGTCCGCGCGCATGTCGCGGGCCTTGCCCCCGGGCAGCGGGCGCTGCGTGGTGTGCGGTACGTCGCTCATCTTTCTCGCCGCTGGTATCGGCAACGCCTCCGGGAACTTGATGATGGAGACGCCCGCCGAGCGGGTACGCTGTTCGCGAGCGGGACTGGGGGAGCCCTGGAAGCTGGATCACCGATCATCAGTGGGTTCGAGGCGCTGGACGCGCTGGAGCGCGCCGCCGCCCAGGCTCCGCATACGGCGGCGCTGTTCTGCGACATCGACGGCACCATCTCCCCCATCGCATCCACGCCGGCTGAGGCCCACGTGCCCGAGGCGTTCCGCGCACTCTTGGCGACGCTGGTCGAGAGGCTGGGCCTCGTGGCGTTCTGCACGGGCAGGTCCCTCGAGGACGGGCGGCGGATGATCCCGCTCGACGGGGCCGCCTACGTGGGTACGCACGGGCTCGAGACCATGACCGCCGGCGGCGCCGTCGTCTCGGACCCGCAGGCCGAGCGCTACGCGGCGACCATCGCCGAGATCCGCGACACCGCCGCCCGCGAGCTCGACTGCGAGGCTCTCGGCGTCGTGATCGAGGACAAGCGCACGGTGCTGGCCGTCCACTACCGCCTCGCCGAAGACCCGGCGGCCGTGCGGCACCTGATCCTGCAGCGTGTGATCGAGCCCGCGCGTGAGCGCGGGCTCGCCATCGCGACCGGCCACTTCCTGTTCGAGGTCCGGCCGCCGCTGCCGTTCACCAAGGGGACGGCCGTGCGGCGCCTGCTGGACGACGGCGACTACCTGAGCGCCATGGCCTGCGGCGACGACCTCACCGACGTCACCCTGTTCGCCGCCGTGCGCGACTGGGGCGAGCGCGACGCACGGCGGCGGACGGCCGCCGTCGCGGCGGTCACCGACGAGACGCCGCAGCCGGTGACCGACGCCGCCGACGTGCTCGTGCGGGCCACACCGGGCGTTCACGAGGTGCTCTCGCGCCTCGTCAAGACGACCGGCGCCTGACCTTCCCGGGCGGGCGCCGCCCGCCGGCCGCGTCAGCGGCCGCCGAACTCCGGCGCCCGCTTCTCCAGGAACGCAGCCATGCCCTCGGTCTGGTCCTCGGTGGCGAACGCGAGGGCGAAGAGGTCCCGCTCGATGCCTTGGCCGGTCGCGATGTCGGTGTCGGCGGCGGCGTTGACGGCCGCCTTGCAGTAGCGCATGGCCAGCGGGCTCTTGCCGGCGAGCTCCTCGGCAAGCTTCATCGCCTGGGTCATCGAGCTCGTCCCTGGGGAAGACGGCCTGGACGAGCCCGATGCGCAGGGCCTCGTCGGCGCGGATGATGCGGCCGCTGAGGATGAGGTACTTGGCCCAGCCCTCGCCCACGTTGCGGGACAGGCGCTGGGTGCCGCCGAAGCCGGGAGTGATGCCGAGGTTGATCTCGGGCTGGCCGAACTTGGCGTTCTCCGCGGCCAGCCGCATGTCGCAGGCGAGCGCCAGTTCGCAGCCGCCGCCGAGGGCGAAGCCGTTTACGGCGGCCACCCAGGGCTGGGGCGCGGCCTCGATCGCGTTCATGACCGCCTGGCCGAGCGCCCCCCACTGGCGGGCCTCCTCGGCGGTGAGCGCGCTCATCGCGGCGATGTCGGCGCCGGCAACGAACGACTTGTCCCCCCCGCCGGTGAGCAGCACGGCGCGCACCGACTCGTCGGTCGAGAGCTTGCGGGCGGCGGTGAGCAGCGCCTCGTTGGTCTCGGCATCGAGGGAGTTGAGCGCCTCGGGTCGATTGACGGTGACGATGGCAACGGCGCCTTCGCGGACGACCTCGACGGCCATGGTGACCCTCCTCGGGACAGGGGGTGGATCGGCTGCCGACAACTCTATCGCAGGGCGGAGGGCAGCCCATGTCCGGGCCGGACGTCGGCGTGGACGTCAACCACGCCGGCCGGTCGTCAACCTGTACAGGCCGGCCTACCCGTGATGGACTTCGTGAGGGCGCTACCCGCCCACAGGAGATTGCCCATGCATCCACGCCGTCCGCTCCCCACCGCCCGGTTGGCGCGCGTCGTTCTCGCCGTCGCGCTCGCGACGGCCGCGTGCGCCGGCGCCGCCCAGCTCGCCGCCTGCGGCGGCGCGGCCGGCGGCGCCCAGACCGCCGCGGCTTCGGCCTCAGGCACAGCCGCTTCGTCGTCTCCAGCAGCCACCGCCGGCGGCGCACCCACACCCGTCCCGTCGCCGCAGGTCACGAGCGGCCCTCCGCCGGCGGGGGCCGTCGCGGTGGCCGGGCAGTACTGGCGGCTGCTCTCGGAGAACCGCTTCGCGGCGGCGCGCGCGCTGCTCTCTCCCAGCTCGCCCCTGCAGACCGGCTGGCCGGGAGCGGACGCCATCGCTCGGGCCCATCTCGTCCGCGCCCGCGGGCCGGTGCTGGTGAAGTCCCTCAAGCCGTCCGAGACGGTCGAGTTCCCGGTGGAGGTCTACGTGGCGCCCAGGTATCCGGTCGGCAACTGGGGCGATCCCGGTGTGTACGTGCAGTACATGGGGTTCGTGCGCATGTCCGACGGCAGCTGGCGCGTAATGGAGACGGGCACCGGCGAGTGAGTATCGGCGCGGCCGGCCGGCCGGGCCGCCGCGCGCCGCTCAGCCGCGCAGCTTCTTGAGCGGCGCCACGCTGGCCATGAGCCGGCGCTCGGAGCCGTCGTTCTCAAAGCGGATCACCACGATGCCGCCGCTCTGCATGGCGAGCACGGTGCCCTCGCCCAGAGTGGCGTGGAGTACGCGGTCACCGGGGGCGAAGAACTGCTCCACGACCTCCTCGTCGAGCTTCTTCTCCTTCGCCGTGAAGCGGCGGCCGCTGCCCAGGGAGCGGAGGTCGTCTTCGTCCTCGTCGCGGCGGCCGCGCCAACCGCCCCCGCCCCACGAGCCGCCCCCGCCGCCGCTCCACGAGCCGTCGCCATGGCCGCCGCCCGAGTCCCACTGCGTCGAGCGGCCGCCGACGGTCTTCCGCTGCGTCAGTCCCTTGGGGATCTCATCGAGGAACCGCGACGGGATGTTGTACTGCGCCGAACCCCACAGGGTCCGCGCGCGCGCGTGCAGCAGGTACAGCCTGTCCATCGCGCGCGTGATGCCCACGTAGGCGAGGCGGCGCTCCTCCTCCACGTTCTGCTCGTCGAGCGAGCGCTGGTGCGGGAAGACGCCCTCCTCCATGCCCGGGATGAACACCACCGGGAACTCGAGGCCCTTGGCGTTGTGCAGCGTCATCAGCGTGAGCAGCGAACTCTTGTCGACGAGCGCGTCGCTGTCCGCGTAGAGCGAGATCTCCTGCAGGAACAGGTCCAAGCTGGGCTCCTCGGCCCGCCTGTCGTACTCTCCGGCCACCCCGGTGAACTCCTCGATGTTCTCCAGCCGGCCCTCGGACTCGAGCGTCTTCTGCGCGGCGAGGGCGGCCTCGTACCCGGTCTCCTGGATGACGCTCCGCACGACCTCGGCCACGGGCCGGCCGGCGTAGGTGGCCTGCAGGCCCTCGATGACGCGGGCGAACGCCAGCAGGCCGTTGACGGCGGCCGTGGACAGCCCCGGCACCTCGTCGGCCTGCCGCAGCGTCTGCCACAGGCTCTCCCCCACGCTGGCGGCGTGCGCCTGCAGCCGCTGCAGGCTGGTGGCGCCGATGCCGCGCTTGGGGGTGTTGACCACGCGCAGCAGGCGCTGCGTGTCCGCGGGGTTGACGATGATGGTGAGGTACGCGACGAGGTCGCGGATCTCGGCGCGCTCGTAGAACTTGGGCCCGCCGATGACCTGGTAGGCGATGGCGTAGCGGCCGAACTGCTCCTCGAGCACGCGGCTCTGCGCGTTGGTGCGGTAGAGGACGGCGATCTCGTCGGGCCGGTAGGCCCGGTCCACGCCGTCGGCCTCGCCCTCCAGCAGTTTCTGTACCTCGCTGGCCACGAACTGCCCCTCGGCGCGCTCGTCCGCGACCTCCACGACCTGGACCAGCGCCCCCTCCCCTCTCGGGGTCCACAGATTCTTGCCCTTGCGCCGGCGGTTGTTGGTGACCACCGCATTGGCGGCGTCGAGGATCTGCTGGGTGGAGCGGTAGTTCTGCTCGAGACGGATCACCTCGGCGTCCGGGATGGTCGCGCTCGAACTCGAGGATGTTGCGGATGTCGGCGCCGCGCCAGGAGTAGATGCTCTGGTCGTCGTCGCCGACCACGGCGAGGTTGCCGTGCGCGCCCGCGAGGAGGTTGGCCAGCCGGTACTGCGCGTGGTTGGTGTCCTGGTACTCGTCGATGAGCACGTAGCGGAAGGTGCGCTGGTAGTGCTCCAGGCGGTCCGGGTAGCCCTCGAGGAGCTCGACGGTCTTCATGAGCAGGTCGTCGAAGTCCATGGCGTTCATCGCGGCGTGGCGCTTCTCGTAGAGCTCGTACACGTCGGCGGCCACCTGGGCGTACCGCCCGCCCTGTTCGCGGAACCGGGCGGGCCCCAGCAGCTGGTTCTTGGCGTCGCTGATCTGGCGGCTGATGGACTCCGGCGGGTAGCGCTTGGGGTCTACGTTGAGCTCCTCCATGCAGCGCTTGATGAGCCGCCGGCGGTCGTCCTCGTCGTGGATGGTGAACGTGCTCTTGTAGCCCACGCGCTGGGCCTCGCCGCGCAGCATGCGCGCGCACATGCTGTGGAAGGTGCTGATCCACATAGTGCGCGCCACCGGCCCCACGAGGCCCTCGATGCGCTCCTTCATCTCGCCGGCGGCCTTGTTGGTGAAGGTGATGGCCACCACCTCGTCCGGGCGTGCGTGCTCCACCTGGAGCAGCCAGGCCACCCGATGCGTGAGTACGCGCGTCTTGCCGGAGCCGGCGCCGGCAAGGATGAGCAGCGGGCCCTCGACGTGCGTGACCGCCTTGCGCTGCTCAGGGTTCAGGCCGGCGAGCAGCGGGTGGTCCGGCTGTGCCGGGCCGCCCGGTCCCTCGCCGGCCCTGCTGCTCGCAGTCATCCGATGCCTCCGCCGAGCACGAGGCTGATGACCAGCGCGATCACGCCGGCGAGAACGAGCTTGAGCCCGGAGAGCCAGAGCCTGTCGCGCGACACCGAGCCGAGAAAGAGCCCGAGGCCGAAGAGCTCGACGAGCCCGACGACGACGGCGAGGTAGTAGGCGGTGTGCACGGAGATCACCGACGTGAACAGGAAGGGGATCATGACGATCATCGCCGCCGCGAACGGCGAGGCGCCGTCGATGAGCGCGATGACGATGGTGGCGTAGCGTGAGGCGGCCGCGATGTCGGTGTCCTCGAGGCTCGAGAGTGTGGACTCCTCGAGCTCGCGCATGGCGCGGTCACGCTCGGCGCGCTCAACGAGGTAGGACCCGTAGAACCCGGACACGCCCATGCCGACGGCCGTCGTGAGCACCACGATGAAGATGGCGCGGGGGGTGTGGACGGCGCCGAAGTAGCCGCCGACGAGCACACCGATGGTTGTGAGCACGCCGTCGAAGGCGTTCATGGCGAAGTAGCGGCGGGCGATCCCGCCCACTTCGGCGATCTCGTGGTAATGACGCAGCCTGGCCACGAACGCGCGTACGCGCGACCCCGTTCCGGGCTTGGCCTTCGGGCTCATGGGCGCGTCACCGGGGCTTCAGCGGGGTCAGCGCATCCAGGGCGCACCGGCGTCCTGGGGAGTCTCGACCTCGTCGATGAGGCGTTTTCCGGTCGAGACCTTGTCGATGGAGTGGATGCTGGCGCCGGCGTCCTGCACGACCTCGGCGACGTCCTGGAAGTCGACGTCGTCGCCCTCCAGGGTGATCTTGATGTTCTCGACCTTGTTGTCGATCTCGATCAGCGTGATATCGACCCCATGGATGCCGTCGAGGTCGCCGAGCTTGTCCGCGAGCACGAGGATCGTGGGCTGGTGGGGCTTGAGGACGTCGAGCACGAGACGCCTGACCTCGCTCATGGTGTGATCACGCTCCGTTCGAGGGTCGCTGAGAGGGCAGCAATCGTAGCATACCCGCCTCCGGTCTCCGGTCATCCGCAGGGGTGACATGCCGTCGCCAAAACGGTTCCCATCCATGCCCGGTGCGGGCGCGCCCCGGCCCTTCTGTCGCCAGACGCCTGAAAGTCCTCGACGTACGGTCCTGCCCGTATACCCAGATTTCCCGAGAGAGTGGAGGAGCCGTGCTCATGAGCTCGCTCGGCCTGTCTCCCGATGACCCTTGTGAGGGCGAGGTGGACCCTCGCATCCTGGCGAGGAGACTGGCGATGAGCGGCGTGGCAGATGGCTACACGCTGGTACTGGCGGACGAGGCGCACGACGGCGCCCCTGTGGCCGACTATATCGTGACCGACGGAGGCGTGCTGTTCGCGACCGCCGACCACGGCGCGACCTGGAGTTGCTACGGTCTCGTGGAGCCCGAGCTGTTCCTGCTCGACCTCGGGTTCGAGGAGGCCTTCGAGTTCGCCCAGTCCGACGCGCCGCCGGCGGCGGCCGGCCACCGCTTCCTCGCGGTCTGACGCGGGCGGTCCACCGCGAGGCGGACGCCGGCGCGAGGCCGCCTCAGATCCCGGCGCCCTCGTCGAACCGGAGGAACTCCGCCAGTATCGCCTGGGTCTCGCGCAGGGCCTCCTGGCGCTTGCCGCTGCGCTCGGGGTGGATCTCGTCGAGCTCCTTCTCCATCTCGACGATGCGGGCCACCAGGCACCTGATCGCCTCGGCCACCGGGTCGGGCAGGTGCCGGTAGTCGATGTCGGGTATCCCCACCTTCTGACCCTGCAACAGCACGGGCCGTCCCGGGTTGCCGACCACCGTGGAGTTCTTGGGCACGTCACTGACCACCACACTGCCGGCGCCGACCTTGGCGTTGTCGCCCACACTGACGCCGCCGAGGACCTTCGCCCCCGCGCCGAACACGACGTTGTCCCCCACCGTAGGATGCCGTTTGCCGATCTCCTTGCCGGTGCCGCCGAGCGTGACGCCCTGGTAGATGGTCACGTTGTCGCCGATCTCGGCGGTCTCGCCGATGACGACGCCCGAACCGTGGTCGATGAACAGCCCGTGACCGATCTTCGCGGCGGGGTGGATCTCGATGCCGGTCGCGAACCGGTTGAACTGGCTGATCCAGCGCGGCAGCAGCGGGACACCCTCGCTGTCCAGCTTGTGCGCAAGTCGATGCAGCCACAGCGCGTGGAGCCCTGAGTACGAGGTGAGGATCTCGACCTTGGACGTCGCCGCCGGGTCGCGCTCCTGCACCGCCTTGACGTCGCTGGAGATCTCGTCGATGGCGGTGCGCACGTCCTGGGTCAGGCCCAGCAGCTTGCGGATCACGGCCGTCACCTCTTCTTCTCGTGTGGGGCGGGCGCCGGCCGCGGCAGGCAGCCCCGGCGCCCGGGGTACGCTATCACGCTTCGTTCATGCTTCCCGTGCGGAAACCATCCAGGTCCAGCGCCACGTAGGCGAAGCCGGCGGCGTGGGCGCGCCTGGTGATCTCTTCACGCAACTCGAAGGCGCGCTCCAGCTGAGCCGGCTCCACCTCGAGGCGCGCCACGTCGCCGTGGTGGCGCGCCCGGCACTGGCGGAAGCCCAGCTCGTGGAGTGCCTTCTCGACCGCCGCGACCGCGGCGAGCTTGGCCGGCGAGATGGCGTCGCCGTACGGGATGCGCGAGGCCAGGCAGGCTTGCTGCGGCGCGTCCCAGGTCGGCAGGCCCAGCTCGCGAGCGAGCCGCCGGACCTCGTCTTTTGTGACCCCGGCGGCCAGGAGCGGCTGCAGGACGCCGCGCTCGGCGGCCGCGCGCATGCCGGGGCGATGATCGCCGGCGTCGTCGGCGTTCGCCCCGTCCACCACGCGCGCACCGCGCTCCGCGGCGACCTCGAGGAGCGCGTCGAGCAGCCCACTCTTGCACCAGTAGCAGCGCTCGCGGGAGTTCTCCACGAACCGCGGGTCGTCGAACTCGCGCGTCTCGAGCGCCAGGTGCTCGACGCCGAGCGCGGCGGCCACTCCGCGGGCCGCCGCCAGTTCTTCGTCGAGGTAGGTCGGCGAGGTGGCCGTGGCGGCCACGACGTGCTCCACGCCCAGGGCCCGGGCGGCGACTGCCAGCACCAGGCTGGAGTCGGCGCCGCCGGAGAACGCGACCACGGCGCCGCTCACGCCCTCGAACTGCGCCAGCAGGCGCTCCAGGACGGCGTCAGACGACAAGGTCGACAAGCTCCGTGACGACCGGGCTGTCGCCACACACCGGACAGGTGGGTGCGCGCGAGACCTCGACCTCGGTGAACGTCATCGCCGCGCCGTCGAACTGCAGCAGGCGATTGAACAGCGGCTGCCCCGCGCCGGTGAGCACCTTGATGACCTCCAGCGCCTGGATGGAGCCGATGAGGCCGGGGACCGGGCCGAGCACCCCGGCCTCCGAGCAGCTGACGACGCCCGCCGGAGGCGGGGGCTCCGGGAAGAGGCAGCGGTAGCACGCCGTCTCCCCTCCCTTGATGGTCATGGCGAGGCCGGTCATGCGCAGCACGGCGCCGTCGACCAGCGTCTTGCCGGCCAGCACGCAGGCGTCGTTGATGAGGTACCTCGTCGGGAAGTTGTCGACCGCGGTGACGACCAGGTCGTAGCCCCCGATGCAGCTCCGCCGCGGTCGCGGCCATGAGCCGCGAGGTGTGCGGCTCAAGCACTACCTCGGGGTTGAGCGCCGCGAGACGCTCGGCCGCCGCCACCGCCTTGGGGCGGCCGATGTCCGCCGTGGTGAACAGGATCTGCCTCTGGAGATTGGAGAGTTCCACCACGTCGTCGTCGACGATGCCGATGCGGCCGACGCCGGCGGCGGCCAGGTAGAACAGCACCGGCGCGCCGAGGCCGCCGGCCCCGACGACGAGCACGGAGCCTCCACGCAGGGCTTCTTGCCCGCGCTCCCCGACCTCCCTGAGCACGAGCTGGCAGTCGTAGCGCTGCCGTTCCTGCCCGCTGATCCTCACTCGGCGGGCTCCGGCAGGTCGGCGAACAGCGGCGTGGAGAGGTACCGCTCCCCCGTGTCGCAGAGGATCGTGACCACGACCTTGCCCGACATGCCGGCGCGGCGCGCCAGCTCGCCGGCCGCCCAGACGTTGGCGCCGGCCGAGATGCCGACGAGGAGGCCCTCCTCGCGGGCGAGGGACCGCGCGGCGGCGAACGCTGCGTCGCCGCTCACGGTCAGCACCTCGTCGTAGACCTTCTCGTCCAGCACCTTGGGGACGAAGCCCGCGCCGATGCCCTGGATGCGGTGCGGGCCCGCGGCCTTCCCGGAGAGGACCGGTGAGTCCGACGGCTCGACCGCGACGATGCGCACCGCCGGGCGGCGCTCCTTGAGCACCTGCCCGACGCCGGTCAGGGTACCGCCGGTGCCGACGCCGGCGACGAACACATCGACCTCGCCGCCGGTATCGTCCCAGATCTCCTCGGCGGTCGTGAGCTTGTGCGCCTCGGGGTTGGCCGGATTCTCGAACTGCTGCGGGACGAACGCATCGTCGAGCTCGGCCGCGAGCTCGGCGGCGCGGTCGACGGCCCCGGTCATGCCCTCCGAGCCGGGCGTGAGGACGAGGCGCGCGCCGTAGGCCTTGAGCAGCGCGCGCCGCTCCACGCTGAAGGTGTCCGGCATGGTCAGCACCAGCTCGTAGCCGCGCGCCGCCGCCACCATGGCCAGCGCGACCCCGGTGTTGCCGCTCGTCGGCTCGATGAGCGTGGTGCGCTCCGGGGCGATGCGGCCGTCACGCTCGGCGGCGTCGATCATCGCCAGGCCGATGCGGTCCTTGACGCTGCCGCCGGGGTTGAACGACTCGAGCTTGCCCAGCACCTCTGCCCCGGTCTCGTCGGAGATGCGGTTCAGCCTGATCAGCGGCGTGCGCCCGATGAGCTCCGTGACGCTCCCTGCCCTCTTCATGTGATCTCCTCGTCAGATGTGGTACATCGGCGCCGCGTTGCGCAGCGAGTCCTCGCGCCGCAGCAGGTCGCCGATGGTGGTGGCTGTGAGGACGTCCTCCAGCGCACGCTGCGCGTCGATCCACACGGAGGCGGCGCCGCAGCGGTCCACCTCGTCGCAACGGCCCTGGGTGCACTCCGCCGGCGTGGGCACGCCGTCGAGCGCGGCGACCACGTCGAGGACGGTGATGTCCTCCGCGGGGCGGGCGAGCGAGTAGCCGCCGGCGGCGCCGCGCCGGCTGCGCACGATGCCGCCGCGGCGGAGCGCCGCGAAGACCTGCTCCAGGAACTGGAGCGGCATGTCGCGGCGCTGGGCGATGCCCCCCAGGCGCACGGGCTTGCCGGGCTGGGTCTTCTCTACGCGGGCCAGCTCGGTGAGCGCCCGGACCGCGTACCTGCTTTTCATGGAGATGTTCAAGGCCTCGCACTCCTCGCAGGAATCTCGATAATTCTTGTCAAGATTACGGAACCGCGAGGCTCCAGTCAACGCGGGGGCGGCGTCCGGCCCTTCAGCGCGGCGGCGCGCCGCCGGCGCCGCCCGGGCCGAGACCCGCGCTCCTGCGCCGGCGCACCCACACGCCCGCGACGGCGGTCAGCGCCACAGTCACCAAGCCCGCCCAGGCGATGCGGTAGACGACCACCCAGAAGATGCTCGCCCCGAGGGCGATGAAAATGAGGGAGTCCTCGACGATGGCGTGCACCATGCTGAGGAACACGCTCATGATGAAGACCTGGCGGCGCGCCAGGTCGTGCCGGCGCACGTCGCGCACGATCACGCCACCGCCGTAGGCCAGCCCGAAGAGGAAGCCGACGAGCGTGGGCGCCGCCGAGCGCTCGTCCAGCCCCACGTGGCGCACCAGCCTGGCCCAGGCGCGCACCACGGTGCGGAAGGCGCGCGTGCCCTCGAACACCTCCAGCACCACCATGATGGGCACCACGATGAGGAACACCCGCACGAGCAGGTCCACCGAGCCGCTGAAGAAGGTATGCAGGAACTCGCTCATCCGACCAGCCCGATGAGGAGGTTGGCGACGATGGCCGCGGCGAGGCCTCCGACGACCCGCAGGGCGCCGAAGGCGAAGGCGTTCATCCCCGCCTTGTGCAGCACCGCGCCCTCCACGACCAGGTTGTGCCCGATCAGGATCGCGACGGCGAGCACGGTGACCTGCCGGGCGTCCAGGTGGAGCGCCTGCATGGAGCCGACGGCGGCGTAGATGTTGAGCACGTAGCCCACCACGAGCGGGACGGCGGCGTCGCCGGGCAACCCCATAGCCGACATGAGCGGGCGCGCGAGGTCCGAGAGCCAGCCGATCACGCCCAGTTGCTGGAGCGCGAGCGTGACGCCGTAGGCCGGGATCATGACCTTGGCCAGGTCCCAGAAGGTCTGCAGCCCGGCGATGACGCCGAGCCTGAGGTCCCGGCGCACGGTGGGCCAGAAGCCTTGCGGCGGCTGCGGGAGCGGCGCGCCCGGGATGCTGTCGTCGAGTCCGGTCATGCGCCGGGATTCTCGCACGCGGGAGCGGCAACGTCACCGCCCTCCTCCGCGCGTCGTCACCGCCCTCCCCCCCGCGTCACCCTTGAGGCTCACCGGGGCCGCGCGCGACGATGCCGTCATGCCGTCAGCCCGCACCGACTCCCGGTCCTCGACAGCTCTCGTCGCAGTGGTGCTGCTCGGCACGCTCGCGGTCGCCGCCCTGCTCGCCGCCGGCTGCGGAGGCGGCGGGGCGGCGGCGCCGGTCGTCGTGCCGTCGGACGTGCACCTGGCCGGCGCCGCTCCGGGAGACCCGGCGGCGGCTCCCGGCGGTCCCGGCGTCGCCGGCCGCTGGACCGGCGTCCGCGAGTCGGCCGACGCCGACCGGCTCGAGGGAGCGCGCACCGTGGCCCTCTACTGCCACCTCGTGGAGGCGGGGCAGTTCGCGCGGGCCGGTGAGCTCTGCGGGAGCCGCCGGCTCTGGTCACGGCGCATGCTCGGCGGGCTGCGCCGCTTCCACTTCCGCTCCGCCCGTGTCTTCGCCGCTCCCGACGCACGCACGCTGGTGTTCAAAGCGCGCGTGCGCGTGCACGCGGGGCGAGGCTGTCCGCTGCCGGATGGCCTCGCCGTCGTCTTCTTCACCCTGGGGAGGGTCGGCAGCGCCGTGGGGGGATGGCTCATCACGGCCGTCTCCACCAGCCCGTAAACCCTCACGAAAGGGGTCCTTATGAAACGACGGTACCGGGCGCACATCGTCGCACTTGCGGCGCTCGCGGTCGCCTTCACGGCGGTCGTCCCCGCCGCGGCGAGCGAGCCGGCGGCCGCCGGCGCGGAGCCCGCGCCGGCCGGCGCCGGCCCGGCACGCAGCGCGAACGGCGCCTCCGCCACCGCGGTCGCGTACCTGCAGGCCCGGGCCGCCGCTGTGACCGCCGCCGACCCGGAAGCCGCGCTCTCGCGGTACCTCGTGACCGGGAGCGCCCTGTCACGCAGCGAGACCAGGCTGGCCACCGGCACCGCCCTGCGCTACCAGGACACCGGCCGCATCGTCGCCTCGGCGACCTGCGAGGTCACGGTCCTCGACGTGCAGCCGGCGGAAGACGGCGTCACGACATCGGTCGGAGCTCGCTCCGTCACCACCTTCACGTGGCGCACCGCGGCCGGCAAGACCGACGTCGAGGCCAGCGGGATCGACCACACGCTGCTGCTCACGCGGAGCGGCGACCGGTGGCTCGTCGTCGCCGACGCCTACGCGGACGACACGCGCGCCGCGTGTCTGGAGGCTGCGGGAGCGTCGCGCGCCCAGGTGCGCGCCGCGGCCCGCGCCGTCGAGAAGCTGGCCTCCCCGGTCAAGCTGCCAAAGGCCAAGGCGCCACGGTCGCCCCTCCCGACGCGCCGCTACTCCGACATCATCTCCTACGATCGTCCGGCGGCGCAGGCCTGGGGTGACAAGTACGCACTGTCGTACAACCCCACGTTCGTTCGATTCACCGGCGTCGACTGTGCCAACTTCGCCTCGCAGTGCGCCCGCGCCGGCAGTATGCCGCAGAAGTCAGGCTCCGCCACCGCCGGCTGGTGGTACTCCAAGGGCGGCACATCCTCGCCGTCCAACGACAGCTACAGCCTCAGCTGGATCAACGTCACCAGGCAGATGGGCTTCTGGAACGGGGGGCGCACGGACTGGGCGACGTCAGCCGGCGTGCTCAGCCGCGGCGACTTCATCTACTACGATTGGGGCGGAGACGGCGTGTGGGACCACGTGGCCATGGTCGCCGGCACCAACAGCGCCGGCCAGAAGGTGGTCGACGCTCACACCACCGACCACTACCGCGTCTTCTGGAAGCTCGGCGCCAGCAGCACCAAGTACAAGTTCGCGCGCGTGCGCGCTTCCTGGGTGATCTGAGTCTGGAGCCGGAGGCCGGCCGCCGCAGGTGAGCCGGCCTGACCGCCGCGGGTGGCGCTGCGCCGCCCGCGGCGGTCGTCCTCAGGCGTCGACCGGTGCGTCCGCCAGGCCGGCAGCCACCTCGAACCCCGGCGCGCGGTCGTGTGCCACGAGGTCGGCGGCGGTGTCGGCACGGCGGATCAGCTCGAACGCACCGGCGGTGGTCACCGCGTAGGCCGCGGCAGTGGGTCGGGCGTTGTACGGGTTCATCATCTCCAGCGCGTACGCGCCCGCGTCGAGGAAGGCGACCACGTCTCCGACCGTCGTGGCACCCGGGAACCAGCGGTAGGCCGAGTCGGCGTCGCCGGCGAACACGTCGCCACCGTCGCAGAGCGGACCGGCAAGGCGGAACTCCGCATCGGCCTCTTCCCCGGCCCTGCCGGCGACCACCGTGCGGTAGTACCAGTGGTAGTTCGTGTGCTCGAGCAGCGTGTTGAAGCCGGCGTCCACCGTCAGCCAGCGCTCGTCGCCGATGCGCCGCCCGGCGGCGTCGCGGCGGCCCTTGGTCTTCTCGTTCTCGATTCGCGAGACGAGCACCGCGGTGGTCGCGGCGATGGAGCGGCCCGGCTCCAGGAACAGTCCCAGGTCCGGGCGCCGCGCCTGGAGGCCGCCGCCGACCACCTCGGCGTAGTCGTCGGCGGTGAGCAGCGAGCAGAAGTAGTCGCTCGGGTGGCAGGTGACGGGCGCCTCGCGATACGGCACGGCGAAGCCACCGCCGGCGTTGAGGAACCGCAGCCTGATGCCGGCGGCTCCCTCCACCTCCGCGACGATGTCCAGGGCCGCGTCCAGGGCCTGGCGATACGGCTCGACGCTCGTGATCTGGGAGCCGATGTGCAGGTGCATGCCGGCCGGGTCCAGATTGGGGTGGTCTGCGGCCAGGCGGAACGCGGCGGCCGCGTCGTCGCGGTCGATGCCGGCCTTGCCGCCGTGGGCGGTCTCGAGGCCGGGATGGGTCATCGTGGGTACGTGCACGTCGATGCGCGGCGCCACGGCGGCGACCGCGCCGAGACCGGCCGCCACGGCGCCGATACGTCCCAGCTCGTGCAGCGAGTCCACCATGAACGCGCGCACGCCGACGGTCACCGCGCGCGCGATCTCGTCCTCGGTCTTGGCCACGCCGTTGAACACGATCTGCCCGGGCCTGAACCCGGTCGCCAGCGCCTTCTCGAGCTCCCCGCCGGCATTGACCTCGACGTTGCCTCCGGCGTCCCGCACCACGTGCAGGAACCACAGATTGGAGCACGCCTTGCTCGCGTAGAACACCTCGGTGGCCGGATGCCGGCGCCGGAAGGCGTCGGTCACAGTCTCCACGTTGGCGCGCAGCCGGCGCTCGCTGAAGACGAAGAACGGGGTCGGACGGTCCGCGGCCGCCACGGCCAGGTCCACTCCGTCGAAGCACAGGTCTCCGTCGCGGACGGTGTACAACGGGTCGGTCGTCGGCATGAACGCCTCCTGCTTGTCGAACCTTCAGCCGGCGAAGTATACTGCGCCCGCTCTGTCCCACCGGCCAGAGGAGACCGAGTGGTTGACATCCGCCCACATGATCTGCGCCGCACCGCCTTCTCGGGCGGCAAAGTGCACGACTTTTAATACCCCCCTCCACTGACGCGCACCGTCGCGTGCCTCTCAGGCATCCCGCGGCGGCCCTGCGCCCCACGTCCCCAGGCGCCCTCGCGAGCGCCGTACACGAGCGTCCCGCGGGCACACCACCGCGCCGCGCGTGCCGGCTCCCCGCGCGGCGCCCGAAGCAGACGAAGTGGAGAAGGATGATCCTTCCTCGACTCACGATCGACCTCGACGCCGTCGGCGAAGCCACCCGGCGTCTCACCGCGGACCTGCACGCGCGCGGGATCACGCTGTGCGGCGTGACCAAGTGCGTGGACGGCGATCCGGCGGTCGGGCAGACGATGATCGAGGCCGGCGCCGCCGGCCTCGCCGACAGCCGCCTGCCCGGGCTGGTCCGGCTCGCCGCCCAGGCACTTGGACCGCTCACGCTCATCCGCGCGCCGCAGGCGGACGAGCTGGAGACGGCGGCGCAGGTCGCCGACCGCGTGCTGCTCAGCGACCCGGGCGCCGCCCGCGTGCTCGGAGAGCACGCCCCCGGCGCCCCCGTCCAGGTCCTGCTCACCGTGGACCTGGGCGACCGCCGTGAAGGCGTCCTGCCGGACGCGGCCCCGGCGGTCGCCGCCGAGATCGCCGGCCTGCCCGGCGTCGACCTGGCCGGCGTGTCCGTCAACTTCGCCTGCCTCTCGGGCCAGCTGCCGTCACAGGAGCTGTTCCGGCAGGCCGAAGGCGTGCTCGCGGAGATCGCGGAGTTGTGCGCCGCCGAGCCGGTACTCAGTCTCGGCGGCACCTGCGTCGTCCAGCACCTCGACGGCTACGCTCCACGATTCGCCACCGAGGTGCGCAGCGGCGGCGGCCCGGTCTACGGCCACGACTTCGTGAGCGGCTGCGGCATCACCGGGCTGCGGCGCACCGACCCCGTGCTCACCGCCGCCGTACTCGAGTGCTACCGCAAGCCGCCGGCGCCGGAGGGCCCCGGCGGCCTGGACGCGTTCGGCCACGTGCCCGACGTCCAGCTTCCGGCGGAGGACGCCTGGTACGCCATGGTCGCCCTCGGGCGGCGCGACATGGAGCCGGGCGGCCTGCGGCCGCTCCTGCCCGGTGCATACATCGCCGGGGCCACGAGCGACGTCAGCATGCTCATCACGCCGGAGCCGCTGCGCCCCGGCGACCGGGTCCGCTTCGCCGTCGGCTACGACGCGCTCGTGCGCGCCGTCACCTCGCCCTACGTCGCCCTGGAGTGCGTGCACGGCGGCGAAGCGGAGGCCGGCGGCTCGTCCACTTCCCCTGAGAACGACATCCCGAAGGGGGTCTCATGACCACGCACGCCGACGGACGCTACGTCGGGCGGCGGCGGCCGCTGGAGGTGCTCGGCCCTGCTGACGTGGACCGCATCCATGGGGCCGCTCTCGAGGTGCTCGCCGAGACCGGCGCCATGTTCCACTCCCACAGGGCCCTCGACGTGCTCGAGGCCCACGGCGCGACCGTGGACCGCGAGACCACCGTCGCGCGCATCCCGGCGAACGTCGTCGATGAGGCGCTCGCGACCCTGCCGCGTTCATTCACACTCGGCGGCCGCGGTCCTGAGTTCGACCTGCCCATCGACGGCGAGCACGCGTACCTGACGTCCGACGGCTGCGCCACTATGGTGCGCGAGGCCGACGGCACCGTCCGCCAGAGCGTCAAGCAGGACGTCTACGAGGCCGCGCGCGTCGTCGAGGGCCTCGACAACCTCTCCGCCACCTCGGCGCTCGTGTCCGCGCAGGACACGCCGGAGGAGAGCCGGGTACTGCACGAGTTCGACGCCTGCATGCGCGCCTCGCGCAAGCACAGCGTCGTCGTGAGCATCAAGGACGCGTCCGAAGCCCGGCCGCTGCTGCGCATGGCGGAGGCCGTGGCCGGCGGGGCCGCCGAGCTCAAGGCCCGCCCGACGTTCTCGGTCATCCTGTGCACGGTCAGCCCGCTGCACATGGAGCGGTTCGGGATGGAGCTTGCGTTAGAGCTCGGCGACGCCGGCATCCCGATGATGCTGTACCCGATGCCGATCCTCGGCGCCACGGCGCCGGTCACGCCGGCCGGCACGGCCGTCGTCGGCGCCGCGGAGATCCTCGCCGCGGTCACCGCCATCCAGCTGTCGTCCCCGGGCGCCAGGCTGGTGCACGCCGGCGGGCCCACGGCGCTGTTCATGCGCACCGGCTCGTACTTCGCCAACGTCCCGGAGGCCCTGCTCCTACGCGCCGTGCAGGGCCAGATGGCGCGGCACTGGGGTCTCCCCGCCGGTCTCGGCTGGGGCGGCACCAAGGCCAAGCTGCCGGATGCGCAGGCCGCCTACGAGAACACGCTCGGCCTGATGCTCGAGATGGCGGCCGGCGCGGACTTCTGCTTCGGCGCCGGCCTGCTCGACAGCGTCTCGCAGATGTCGCTCGAGGAGCTCGTGATCGCCGACGAGGTGTTCGGCATGGTCACGCGTCTCGTGCGCGGCGTCGCCGTGGACCGCGAGACCCTGGCCGTCGACCTCATCAAGAAGATGGGCTTCGACGGCAACTACCTGTTCGACGACCACACCCGCGAGCACGCACGCGAGCTGTGGTCCGCCAGGCTCGGCGAGACCGGCACCATCGAGAGCTGGAAGAACGCGGGTAGCCCGCGTCTGGAAGACAAGGCGCGGGCCGTCGCCGACGGCATCCTCGCCGGCCCCGCGCCCGAGTTCCCCGAGGCTCTCGGGCGCGAGTTCGACGACATCATCACCGCGGTCGAGTCCGGCCGCTTCTGAGAGCAGAGAAGGAGTCCTCTGATGGCATACGCAGACAAGTGTTACATCGGCAAGCGCGTGAAGATGAACCTCCTCGACGAGGGCGAGGTACGGCAGATCCACGAGGCCACGCTCGACGTGATCGAGACCCTGGGCGTCAAGTTCCACAGCCAGAACGCCCTCGACGTGCTCGAGGCCAACGGCGCGACGGTCGACCGTGAGACCACCGTCGCGAAGATCCCGGCGGCCGTCGTCGAGAAGGCGATGAGCACGGTGCCGCACGAGTACACGCTCGGCGCGCGCAACCCCGAGTACGACCTGCCGCTCGACGGCGAGCACGTCTACATCAGCTCCGACGGCTGCGGCGTCTTCGCCCGCGACCCGAAGACGGGCGAGGTCCGCAGCTCCGTCAAACAGGACCTCGCCGACTGCGCCAAGGTCGTACAGGCGCTCGACAACGTCAGCGCGACGAGCGCCGTCGTCAGCGCCCAGGACTGCCCGACCGAGACGCGCGTGCTGCACGAGTTCGACGCCTGCGTGCGCAACAGCGAGAAGCACAGCATCGTCGTGAGCATCAAGGAGGACTGGGAGGCCCGCAGCCTCATCAAGATGGCCGAGGCCATGGCCGGCGGCAAGGAAGAGCTCCGCAAGCGGCCGATGTTCACGACCATCATCTGCACCGTGAGCCCGCTGCACCAGGAGCGGTACGGCATGGACCTGGCGCTCACGCTCGCCGAGGCCGGGATCCCCGTGAGCTTCTACCCCATGCCCATCCTCGGCGCCACGGGCCCCATCACCATCGCCGGCTCCGCCGTCGTCAACAACGCCGAGTTCCTCAGCGGCGCCACGCTGGTCCAGCTCGCCCACCCCGGCGCCCCCGTGATGCACGGCGGCGGCCCGACGGCGATGTACATGAACTCCGGCGCCTACGCGAGCAACTCGCCCGAGGCGATGCTCATCCGCAGCGTCCAGGGTCACATGGCCGACTTCTACGGCGTCCCCGCCTGGTACGGCGCCGGCGCCACGACGGCCAAGGAGCCGGGCATCCAGAGCGCCTACGAGAACGCCCTCGCCATGTTCATGGCCTACAGCAACGGCGCCGACGTCACCTTCGGCACCGGCCTGCTCGACGGCTCGCGCATCCTCTGCCTCGAGAACATCGTGGTGGACGACGAGATCATCGGCATGGTCAAGCGCATCCTCGCCGGCATCGAGGTCAGCAAGGAGACGCTGGCCGTGGAGCTCATCAAGAAGATGGGCTTCAACGGCAACTATCTCTTCGACGACCACAGCCGCGCGCACGTGCGCGAGCTGTGGTCGGCCAAGCTCGGCGAGACCGGCAACTACGACGGCTGGAAGAACGCCGGGGCCAAGAGCACGACGGAGAAGGCGCAGGAGAAGGTGGCCGAGATCCTCGCGGCCCCGGCCGCCGAGTTCCCCGCGGACCTCGGCGCCGAGTTCGACGCGATCATCGCCGCCGCGGCCAGGGAAGCGGCGGCCGCCTAAGTCCTCGCCGCGAGACGGGACGGGGGGCGCGGACACACCCGGTCCGCGCCCCTGCCGGCGGCCCCGCCCGGGGCCGGCCCTGCGCACGTACCCCCATCCCCCGATGAAGTGCGCAGGGCCGGCCCCGGTGTCGTCGGCGGCCGGCCTCGCTCCCCGGCGACACCGCTCCTGCGGTACCATGAGACGCCGGCGCCCGCCAGGGCGCCCGCGTCTCGCCGTTCGGACATGGGGGTCGTCGCGTGAGCCCGAACACCGCCCGCGAGAGCGGCACCAGCAAAGACACGGACAAGCTCATCCGGAGGCTGTCGCTGGTCGCGCTCCTCCTCTCCCGCCGCGGGCAGCCCGTCACGATGGCGGAGATCCGCTCGCGCGTGGAGGGCTACGCGATGATGACCGACGAGGCCTTCAAGCGGCGCTTCTATGAGGACCGCTACGAGCTCGGCGAGCTCGGCATCGCCATCCGCAAGGACGAGGATCCGTTCTCCGAGACCTCGTCCGAGCTCTACAGCCTCCCCGGCGACGCGTACTACCTCGAGCCGGTCATGCTGGACGGCGAGGAGGTCGCTGCCCTGGCCGCCTGCCTCGCCGTCCTCGAGCACCGGTTCGCCTACTCGCAGCCGCTCAGGCTGGCGCTGCTCAGCCTCGCCCAGGGGCGCCCGGAGGTGCTCACCGATGCCAGCGCGCCGGCGCTCATGGTCGTGCCGGACGACGGCGGCTCCGCCACCACCCTCCCCAAGCTCCAGGCGGCCGTCGCCGAGCGCAAGACCGTCGAGTTCGCCTACTATGCCATCGGCCGTGACCAGGAACTGGTCCGCGTGGTCGACCCCTACGGGCTCCAGCTCGTCGGTGACGAGTGGTACCTGATCGGCTACTGCCACCTGCGCGAGTCGGTGCGCACGTTCCGCCTCTCGCGCATCCGCTCGCGCGTCAAGCACCACACCAAACGGACGCACGACTTCCAGCGGCCGGACGACTTCGACCTCGCCGCCTACCAGAACCGGCCGGCGTGGCAGCTGGCCGCCCCGGCCGGCACAGCACGCATCCGCGTCTCCCCGCGCATGGCCTGGTGGGTCGAGGCGCACTGGGCGCACTGCGGCGCGGTCGAGCAGCTGGACGACGGCACGATCGTGTACGAGACGGCCTACGCGGACGCACGGCGCCTGCTCAGCTGGGTGCTGGGGCTGGCCGGCGACGCCGAGGTCCTGGAGCCGGCCGAGCTGCGCGCGGAGCTCGCCGGGCGCCTCGCCGCGCTGGACGCACTGCTCGCCGCCCCGGCGCCCGAGCACGGAGCGACGCCTCCGGCCGCGCGCCGCAGGCCCTCGCGGCGGCGCGCCGACGACGACCTGCGCGTGGAGGTGGACCGGTTCACGCGCCTCACGGCCCTGGCCAGCTACCTCATGCAGCGCTGCCAGGACGAGGTCGTCCTCGACGTGGCGACCGTGCGCGCCGATCTCGGTGTGACCGCCAGGGAGCTGCGCGACGACGTCGGCCTGCTCAACCTCGTCAACTTCGGCGGCGACGGCCTGCTGATGTACGCGGAGTTCAGCGGCCGCGGCAAGCTCGCGGTCGTCTGCGAGGTCGCCGGCCCGGAGCTGAAGCGGCCGGCGCGTCTCTCCCCACTCCAGGCCGACACGCTGCTGCTGGCGATCGAGCTCGTGGGCCGGCACCTGCCGACGGCGACCGGCGCGGCGCTGCGCAGCGCCGCGAAGAAGATCGAGGAGGCTCGCGGCGGCGGCGGCACGCTGGTCGCGGGCGACCAGCTGGTGCCTGCCGACGCCGTCCTGCGCGACGTCAACCGGGCGATCGACGAGCACCGGCTGCTGCGCATCGAGTACTGGAACGAGGGCACCGACAAGACGTCCGCGCGCGTGGTAGAGCCGTACCTGCTCGTCCACAGCCGCAGCGAGTGGTACTACGTGTGCTGGTGTCGCATGGCCGGCGGCACGCGCGTGTTCCGCGTGGCCACGACCAAGAGCGCCGAACTGCTCACGGACACCTTCGCCCCCCGGGAGGACGTCGAGCTCGACGTGTACCGCCGGGAGGGCATCCCCACGTCCGGGAGCTATGCGCCGCGAGCGGCGACGGTGTGGTACAGCCCCGCCGTCGCCCGCTGGATCGCCGAGCGCGAGCCGGTCGAGATGCTGCCGGACGGCGCCTGCGTGGCGAGCCAGCCCTACGTGGACGTCCGCTGGCTCGCGGCCCACCTGCTGCCGCTGGCGGACCAGGCGCGCCCGCTCGACCCGCCGGAGGCGGTGGACGGCGTGCGCGCCGTCGTGGCGCGCCTGCGGGAGCTGTACGCGTGACCGTCGCCGTCGGTCCCGTCCTGTACGGCGCCTACCTGGCCGCGTGGGCGTTCTTCGCCTACGGGCCGCAGCTCGTCATCTGCATGCTGTTCGCCTGGTCCGCCTGCAGGCGCACCCGCGGCGACCTGCTGACGTGGCTCACCAAGGGATTCCTCTGGTCGCTGCTGCCCTTCGTCGGCATAGCCGTGATGTGGTGGCTCTGGCGCAAGACGACGCGCGATGTCGAGGACGGCACGGCGGCGGTCGGCCCGTGAGCGCCGCGCCGTGGGTCTGGTGCGGAGCGGAGCGCCTCGCGGTGCCGCGCGCCGACGCCTTCGAGCCGCCGGCCGCGATGGAGTTGCTCGGCGACCTGGGCGCGTCGGTCGCCGAGGCCGTCGCCGCGCCGCTCGGGGCGCCCCATCTGCGCGGGCTGGCGCGCGGCGCCCGCTCCGTGGTCGTCACCATCCCCGACTCCTCCCGGCCCTGCCCCAGCGGGCCGGTGCTGGCGGCGCTCCTGGACGAGCTCGCCGCCGGCGGCGTGGGTGACGGCGGCGTCACCGTCGCCATCGGCTGCGGGCTGCACGCCACAACCGGCCCGGAGGAGCGCGAGCGCCTCGCCGGGCCGTCCGTCGCCCGCCGCGTCCGCGTCGTCGACGCACAAGGCATCGAGACCGAGACCGCCGACCTCGGCGTGACCTCGCTGGGCGCTCCGGCACGCGTTGCCCGCGTGGTCGCCGAGGCCGACCTCGCGATCACCGTGGGCGTGGTCGAGCCGCACCTCTACGCCGGGTTCTCCGGCGGCGTGAAGGGAGTCTCCATCGGCTGCGCCGGGCGGGAGACGATCGCCTGGACGCACCGTCCGGCGTTCATCTCGGAGCCGGGCGTCAGCGTCGCGCACCTGCCCGGCAACCCGTTCCAGGCCACGCTGCGCGAGATCGCCGCGCGCACACCGCTGCGCTGGGGCGTGAACCTCGTGATGGCCGGCGGTGAGACGGGCGCCGGCGCTCAGGCGGCGGCCGCCGTCCGCGCCGGCGACCCGGCGGCCGTGCAGGGGGCGCTGGCCGCCTGGGCAGCGCCGGCCTGGCTGCGCGAGGCGCCCGAGCGCTACGACGTCGTCGTCGCCGGCGTGCACGCGCCCAAGAGCGACGGCCTCTACCAGGCCAGCCGCGCGGCGACCTACCTCGGGCTCGCCGCCCGCCCCGCCGTGGCGGAGGGCGGGATCATCGTGCTCGCGGCGGACATGCCGCTCGGCGCCGGCGACGGCCCCGGCGAGCGCAACTTCCTCGACGTGCTCGCCGCTGCGTCCTCCCCGGCGGAGTTGCTTGCTCGCGGACTGCGCGAGCCGCTCGGCCCCGGCGGGCAGCGCTCGTTCGTGGTCGCTCGCGTACTCAGCCGGTTCCGCCTCGCCGTGGCCGGCGCCGCCGACCCGTCGTTCTTGGGGCCTCTCGCCCGCCTCGGGGTGGCCGCGTTCGACTCCGTCGACGCAGCCCTCGCCGCCGAGGAGGCCCGCCTGGGGCGCCGCGCCTCGGTGCTCGCCGTCGCCGACGCGATGGCGACGGTGGTCACCGCCGCCTGACCGTCCGCCCCGCGCCCGCGGGCTTTCTCCAGGTCCGCCCCTACTCGCCGTGGTTTGACGCGTGGAACAACCCACATGCAACGACCGTGTGGGAGGAGACCATGCGCGGCATCAGGATCGGACGCCTGTTCGGCATCGAGGTAGCCGTCCACCCCAGCTGGTTCATCGTGCTCGCGTTCTTCGCGTACTCGTTGGCCACGGGCTTCTTCCCTCGCGTGTACCCCCACTGGAGCCCGGTCTCGACCTGGTCCGTGGCCCTCATCGCGACGCTCCTGCTGTTCGCCTCCGTGCTGGCGCACGAGTTCGGCCACTCGCTGGTGGCCCGCTCTCAGGGCATCCCCGTTCGCGGCATCACCCTGTTCATCCTCGGCGGCGTGGCGCAGCTCGGGCGAGAGCCCGACACGCCCGGCCGCGAGGCGTGGATGGCCATCGCCGGGCCGCTCGTCAGCGCCGCCATCGGCGGGCTGACGCTGGCCGGGGCATACCTCATCAACGGACCCGACCAGGTGGTCGCGGTGCTCAGCTACCTCGGCGTCGCCAACCTGGCGCTGCTCGTCTTCAACCTCCTCCCCGGCTTCCCGATGGACGGCGGGCGCGTGCTGCGCGCGCTCCTCTGGCGGATCACGCACGACGTGGTGCGCGCGACGCGCTGGGCGGCGACGGTCGGGCAGGTGTTCGCCGTGGGGTTCATCGCCCTCGGCGTGGCCGAGATCCTCTTCACCGGCGGCTTCGAGGGCATCTGGCTGATCCTCGTCGGCTGGCTGCTGATCGGCGCCGCCCGCGCGACCTCGAAGCAGACGCAGATCGACCACGAGCTCAGCGGCGTCCCGGCCGGCCGGCTGATGACCCGCTTCGACGGCTGGCTCTCTCCGTACATGACGCTGGACTGGGCCGCCCAGGAGCGCTTCGTGGACTGGGAGACCCGCTGCCTGCCGGTGGCCGCCGAGGACCCGCAGGCCGAGTACGGCGGCCTGATGTGCAGACGCGACCTCGCGCGGGCGCAGCGCGAGCGCTACGACCGCGACCGCGTGCGCGACGTGATGACGCCGGCCGGCGAGATGCCGGCGGTCACGCCGGAGACGCAGGCCGTGGATGTGCTGAGGCTGCTGCGCGAGAAGGCCGCGGACCGCGCAGTCGTGGTGGACGCCGGCGGCCGTCTGCTCGGGTTCATCGACGTGGACGCGATCCTGCGCTTCGTCAACGCCGGGCGGCTGCGCCGCGGCGCCCACGACAGGACGGCGCCGCAACTCTGACGCGCGGCGGCCGTCCGGCGCTGCGCCGGGCCGGCCCTACGGCAGCTTGATCGTCACCACCGCGCAGTCGTCGGCGAGGATGCCGCCGGCGTACTCGCGCACCGTCTCGAGCAGCGCGTCGGCCAGGCTCTGCGCGTCCAGCGGCAAGTTGGCGCGCACGGCATCCTTGAGGCGCTCCTCCGCGAAGAGGACGCCGTCCCGGCGCGCCTCGGTGATTCCGTCGGTGTAGAGGACCACGCACGAGGCATCGGGCAGCACGGCGCGGTTGGTCGCGTAGGTCGCGCCCCGGAAGATGCCCACCGGCACGTTGCCCTCGGGGGGCATCGGGAACTCACCCGGGCCGGCGAGCACGATAGGCCGCGGGTGGCCCGCGCACGCGTACTCGAACATGTGTCGCGCCACGTCCACGTAGGCCACCACGAGGGTGACGAACGGCTGGTTGGGGGTCTGCGTGATGACCGCCGAGTTGAGCCGGGAGAGCGCCTCCCCCGGCGAGCTCTCGGCCGCGTAGGCGCGCAGCATGTACCGCACCACCGCGGACTGAGCGGCCGCCGCCAGGCTCTTGCCGCACACGTCCCCCACGATGACCATCAGCTTGCCGGGCCCGAGTGAGACGAGGTCGTAGAAGTCGCCGCCCACGCGGGCGGAGTCGGTGGCCGCCTTGTAGCGCACGCCGACCTCGATGCCGGGGATGCCCGGCGCGTCCATGAGCAGCGCCTGCTGGAACGTCTCCGCGATGACGTGCTCGCGCTGGTAGGCGATGGCGTTGTGCATGCTCGCGTTGAGCTGGGCGGCGATGGTGGAGAGCAGCAGCCCGTCCTCCGCGTCGAACTCGCCCTGCTGCTTGTCGGCGACGACCAGCACCGACGGCGGCGGCGCGGCCTCGCCCTCGAGCGGAGCGAACAGCATGGTCTCGTCGTCGCCGGGCGTGACGGTGATGCTGTCGGCGCCGACGAAGTGCTCGCCCGTGACGATCATCTTGGGGACGCAGCGCTCGAGCAGGTCGGCCTTCGCCGCAGTGAGCACGCTCGGCGGAGCCGCACCGGCCACGGCCAGCGAGCGCACGGCCACGTAGTCGCCGGCGCCGACCACCACCGCCGCGGAGCGCACGTGCAGCAGGTCGACGGCGGCGCGCGTGACGGCGTCGAGCACCTCCTGCAGGTCGGCGCGGTCGAGCCGCTGGTTCAGGTCGACCGCGAACGACTGCAGGCGTTGCAGCCGGCGCGCCAGCCGGTCGCTGCGCTCGGCCGTGGCGCGCTGCTGATCGAACAGCCGCGCTTTGTCGATGGCCAGCGCGGCGAACCGACAGATGCTGCGCGCGAGCTCGATCTCCTCGTCGCTGAGCTCGCGCGCCTCCACCCCGAAGAGCTCGACGACCGCGGTGACGTGCTCGCGGATGCGCAGCGGGATCGAGAGCTGCATGTTGTGACCCCAACGCTGCAGAAGCTCGCGCTCGACGTCGTTGAGCCGCGGGTCGTCCAGGGACGTGACCATCACGGGCCGGCGGCCGCGGATGGCCATGGCGGTCGTGGAGAAGTGGTCGATGGCGTACTCGCTGCCGATGAACACTCCCTGGTCGAACTCGCCGTCGTCGTAGGTGACGAGGGTGCGGATCACGCCGGCCTCGAGGTCGACCTCGTAGATGTCGCAGGCGTGCATGTCCAGGGCGCCCACGAGGCGCGTGGCGACCGCCTCCAGTACCTCGTCCATGTCGATGCTCTGCGCGAAGTCCAGGCTCGAGTCGCGCACGAGCTCGAGGTCGCGGCGGCGGGTGTTGAGCTCGCTGACCAGCCGCACGTTGTCGGTCGTGGTCCCGATGTAGTGGGCGAGGCCCTCCGCGAGCTGCACCTGCTCGCGGCTGTACTCGCCCGTCTCCGGCGGCCGGTTGAACACGAGCGCGCCGACCTCGCGCTCGAGCGAGCGCATGGGGACCACGAGCACGCGCTCGAGCTTCACATAGGCCGCGAGGGGCGACAGCAGCGCCGGGTCGGCCGCGGCGAAGTCGTGGCTCAGGGCCTCGTCGGTCTGCACCGCCTGGGCCAGCAGCGGCAGGTCCCCGTGCCGCGCGGCCACCTGCCGCGCGTCGAGGCCGAGGCCGAACCCGGCGCGGCCCACCCAGTCGCCGTCTTCCAGGAGCAGCAGGACCCCGTTCGTGGCGTCCATCTGCTCCCCCAGCCGCTCGAGCGCGAACTCGAGGAACTCGTCCAGGTCGTGCCGCGAGCGGCCGCTGCCGAGGATGTCCGCGCCCGCCTCCGACAGCTGGGCGCGCAGCACCGCGTACTCGGTGGTGGTGGACAACCGCTTGAGGACGTAGGAAAGCGCCACCAGCGCGAGCCCGATCAGCGCGCCGTAGACCAGGACCAGCCCGCGGTCCAGATCGATGGAGTCCTCCCGCGCGAACACGAACGCAGACAGTGCGACGCAAAGAGCCGCCGCGAACGCCACCGGCCGCCAGCCCATGGAGAGTGAGAGGAAGAACAGCGGCAGCAGGTACAGACCGTTGAGGAGCACGCCGGGGATGGACATGTCCAGAACGAAGACGACCGCGATGCCGGCGGCTGCGACGGCCCCGCACGCCACCGGATGATGGCGCAGCCGCAGGATGGCGCCGAACAGCCGTGGTAGGCGACTCTGCGCCGCGCCCTGCGCGGCGGTGGTCTCCGCAACGTGCATCGGCTCCCCCATGGCCCGCGACGGACAGCCCCCGAGGCCTGAAGGGTACTACGCAGCGGGCAATCCCGTCACGTCTGGTGGCCGGCAGCGCCGGCCGGCCGGACCGTCACCCGACTACCGTCACCACGAAGTCGTGGAAGCGGTCCAAGTGGTCGACGGCCCGGCGGTAGGCGGCCTCCACCTCCGGACCCGTCGCCGGGTCCGAGGGCGGGAGGTCGATCCGCACCGTGAGCGTGACCTTGCAGCGGGCGACGCTCACCGACTCGAAGTGGACGTCGCCCGCGCCCATGACGCCGTGCTCGCCGACAGCCTCGAGCCACTCGTCACCGGTGAAGTCGTCACGGGCGATCTCGTGCCGGACGAAGTCGGTCCACAGGTGGCCGGCCCGCCCGACGGGCTCGTCGACGACCACCGAGTGCCGCACGACGATCATGAGATGAAGTGCATCCGAGGCATGCGCTTGACGACCCTCGTGGCCGCGTAGCCGGCGGTCGCCACCGTGACCAGCCCGAACCCCAGGCCGAAGGCGAGCCCGAACGCCGCTGCTGCGAGCGGCCCGAACATGACCCTGCCGCCCTCGCCCACGTCCACGTGCCAGCCGAGGGCCACACCGATGCCGCCGCGGTCCACGCGCACACTGGGCGCGACGGCCACGCCGCAGCCGCCCTTGTCGAAGCTGACGTCCCCGGCGGAGACGACCCACTGCGCCCCGCCCTTCTCGATGGAGACGTCCCCGAGCGAGGGCACCATGACGGCGCCGGCGAGCTTGAGGCTCGTGTCGCCGCCGGACACGACGGCCATGGAGGCCGCCTGCTGCACCGTGGTGTCGCCGCGGGCGGTGGTCACCAAGGTCATCGCCTGCTGCACGGTCGCGTCGCCCCCGGCCCGTACCATACCGGCGATGCCCCGGCGCATCTCGGCGCTCTGCGCCTGCGCGCCGTTCACGTTCTCGTCCATGACGCTCCTCTCGTCGCGTGTCGTGAGGAGCTTTCCACGGGGACGGGGTTCCGTCACCCCCGCAGTTCGTTGTCGGCGGCGGCGAGGATCCTCGCGAGCTCCGCCGCCTTGTCCTCCTCCAGCGGCTCGGGACGGTACTCGCGCCAGAGCTGCTCGGCGCGCTCGCGCGCGACCGCGACGGGGTCGCGCATGGCGCCGTCCGTGCCCAGGACGTGGGTGATCGCCGGCTTGACCGCCTCGCGCATGTGCCGGCGCGTGTGCCGGTTGCCGAGGAAGTGCCCGCCCGGCCCCACCTCGGCGATCGCGTCCAGCGCGGTCTCCTCGTCACCCCATTCGATGTCCATGACCGAGTACCGTGCCCGCCGGTAGATGTCGTCGCCCAGGATGAGGTGCTCGGGATAGAAGAGCGTGTAGACGTTGACGAGGCCGATGCTGGGCATGAGGTCCGACCCCTCCTGTGCCGCCTGCGCGAGGTCGAGCCCCTCCTCGACCCCGGCCTGCCAGGTGCCGGGGACGGCCGAGTCGGTGCCGCAGGCGGCCGACTCGGCGGGCACGCCCCAGTGGTGCGCGAGCTCCGTGCCCAGGGCTCGCCCGCGGCCGTCGAGCGGGAAGCTCACGAAGTTGCCCGATCGCGGGTCGGCCCAGCTCTGCATGGTCGAGTGCAGCACCGGCGCGCCGGGGCTGGCCAACTGCAGCACGACGGTCGCGGCGACGAGCTCCGCCGACCCGAGGGCGAAGGCGCCGGCCTTGGTGGCCGGCGCCGTGGTCCCCAGCGTCGGCATGGTCACCCACGTGACCGGCACGCCGGCCGCGGCGAACACGAGCGCGGCCTCCATGCCGTCCTTGTCCACCACCAGCGGCGAGACGGTGCCGATGAGGTCGCTCAGCACCGGTCGCCGGCGCAGCTCCTCGGCGCTGCCGGCGATGACGGTGGCCATCTCCACGGCGTAGCGGGCTTCGCGCTCGCCGTTGACCATGCCCTGCAGATGCTTGACGGTGTTGCTCCAGCCGGCGTCGAGCTCGTGCAACTGCGCCGTTTCGCCGCAGTCGCCGGCGCTGAGCGTGGGCCACCAGAACGAGATGCTCGAGAGCGCGTCCTGCAGGCGCGTGACGTCCGCGAGGTCCGCCTTGGTCGACAGGCGACGCTTCCGCGTCTGGAAGTCGACGATCTCCACGCCGCACCCGTCTGTGGTGCAGTAGGTGCGGCCGTCGCCGACGGCGATGTCGCAGCTCGCGTCGCGGGCGCCGAGGTCGAAGCGCCGCGGCGCCTTGGCCATGGCCTCGAGCACGAGGTCCGGCGGGAGCTTGGCGACCTCCGTCGCGTGGTCCACGACGGCGCCGGCCTCCTCGAGCAGGCGGAGCGCCTCGGGGCTCTGGAACTTGACTCCCACCTTCTCCAGGATGTCGAGCGTCGCCTGTCTGAGCAGGTCGAGCTGCTTCGCCGAGTGGTACCGCTGCTTGAACGCCGGCTCGATCGGCTCGATCGGCGGTCTCTCCATGGAAGTCACACAGGCCTCCCCCGTTACTGCCCGCCATTCATACCAGAACCCGCAGCCGCAGCCCAGATAGGCAATCCTTGCCGGGGTTTCGGGCGAGATTGGGCGAACTTCGCACGCCGGCGCCCGCGGATCGTGAAGAACTTGTGTCCATCGGCGCGCCGGCGCTAAGAGACGGCGCACGCCGGCGTCAGACCACATGAAGGCGCGGAGAGACCGCGCCGCTGAAGTGGGAGGTCCCCATGAGGAAGCTGATCGTTCTCGCCGCCGCCGTCGCCCTGGCGCTGGTGGCGGTCCCGGCCGCACTCGCCGGCAACGGCAACGGAACCGGCACCTGCACCGGCACCGGCACCGGCACCGGCACCGGCACCGGTCAGGGTGGCTCGAAGGCCGCCGTCGCCAACTACTCTCTCAACGGCACCGTCACCGCCGTCGACAACGGCGTGGTCTCGGTCACCGTGCGCAAGGCGAACAAGGCCGCGCGCGCCTACAAGGGCAAGACCGTCGATCTCGCGGTCGCTTCGACGACCGTCTACTACGAGCGCACCGTGGACGGCGAGCGCGTCGCCGTCTCGCTCGCCGACATCTCCGCCGGGGACCGCATCACCTCCAGCGGCAAGCTGGTCAAGGCGACCGGGGCGTTCAGCGCCAAGCGCATCACCATCGCTCTGCCGATCGGTACCTGCCTCACCAACTGAAGCGCAGCTCGCGGATGCGGACGGCGGCGGCCTTTGCGGGCCGCCGCCGTCCGCATCCTCACGTACGGGCTCGCCCGGGCTCCAGCTCGCCGCGCGTCACACCTCGCCCGGACGGGCGAAGCGGGGCGGTCGCTCGGGATCCCGCACGAGCTCGGCGCCCACCTCTCGGCGTTGAGGAACGGCTTCGACCGCGCCGTGGACGTGGGGTGGGCGCGCTTCGCCGCCTTGGACGGCCGGCCCGTACAGCGCTACTGGATCAACGTCCTCTCCGCGGGCGTCGGCGGCCTGGTGGACCGGTACACGGCGGCCGCGCCGGCGTTCCTCGGCGCGCGTCTCGCCTACGCGCAGGCCACGCTGCGGGCCATCGTCGCCTGCCGACGCGTCCGCCTGCGCTGCAGCTACGTCGACGCGGGCGGCGCGCGGCGCGATCTCTCCGTTCACGCGCACGCCGTCGCCATCTGCAACGGCAGGACCTTCGGAGGCGGCATGAACATCGCCCCCATGGCGGCGATCGACGATGGGCTGCTGGAGGTCGTGGTCTTCCAGACCAAGACCCGCTGGAGGCTCGTCGGCCGGCTCACCACCGTCTACAAGGGCACGCACATCCTTGAACCGGGCGTGGACCACTTCACGTGTAGCGAGCTGGAGCTGACGCCGGAGGCCCGGCCGCACCGGCGGCCGGCCGCCGGCCTCTTCCCACTCGACGTGGACGGCGACGCGCTCCGTGACGCCCCCGTCGCGGCCGGAGTGGCGCGCGCGGCCCTGCGGGTACGCGCGCCTCACTCTCCGGCGGTCTGACCTCCGCCCGACCCGGTCCCGCCGGATCCGGTGCCGGACCCGGAGCCGCCCGTGCCGGTCCCGCCGCCGGAGCCGGAGCCGGTGTCCGAACCGCCCGAACCGCCGCTCGTGCCGGACCCGCCGGACCCTCCCGTCGAACCCGCGGCCGGCTGCCCGCTCGACGAACCATTGGTCCCGCCCGATCCGGCGCCCGCAGCGGTCGTCTGGCCGGCTCCGTGGGTCGAGCCGGCCGTCTTCGCGCCGGTCCCGCCCGCGGCGGTGGGACGCTCGGACCCGCGCCCCGCCTGCTCCAGGTCGCCGGCGGCGTCGCCGCGCAGGCCGCCACCGCCCGGCGCCCGGCCGCGGTGCGCCTGAGCCAGCAGGCGCGCGTGCGTGCCGGCGCCCGCTGCGGCGCCGCCGGCAGCAGTTCCGTGCCCGCCTGACTGCACCGCTGCGCCGGCCGGCGGGGCGACGGTCGTCGCCGCCTGGTGGCGCGAGGCTGCGCCGGCGATCCCGATGCCGGCGACTGCGACGGCCCCCAGCGTGGCGATCTTGACACCGGCGGCGGACCCGAGCGCCGCGAGCACGCCCGTCCCCGCGGCGGCCGACCCGGCCGCCGATCCCGCAGCCGCTGAACCGGCGGCCGCACTCGCTCCGGCCGCTGAGGCCGCCGCACCGGACCCGCCGGCCGCGGAGGCCGCCGCCGACCCGGCGCCGGCCATCGCGCCCAGACCGGCAGGCAGGACGACGCCGGCCGCCTGCGCGGCCACGAGCGTCGCGCCCAGACTGAGCTTGGCCGGCAGCGCGACCTGCGGCAGCAGCACGCCCAGACCCGCCGGCGCGACGCCCCACAGCCTGGTGGTACGCCGGCAGTCCGGGCACGTCCGGGCGTGGTCCTCGAGCCGGGCGTGGTCGGCGGCGGAGACTCCTCCGCCCACGCCCCCGGCGAGGATCGCGTCGGCTATGGAGCAGCGCCCGGCGGTGTGCACGCCGGCCAGAAAGACTTTGCGGAAGCCGGCGCGCGCCCGGGAGAGCAGCACGTCCGCCGACCCCTTGGTGACTCCCAGTACGGAGGCGGTCTCGCCCACGCTCAGTCCGTGCACGTCGCGGAGGACGAGCGCCACCTGCTGGCGCTTGGGCAGTTCCTTGAGCGTGCTCTCGACGCGACGCGCGAGCTCGGCGCGCTCGAACTCGTC
>CAVOMB010000033.1:0-33177 GCA_963696935.1 uncultured Thermoleophilia bacterium
TGGTATCGAGTACAGGTGCGCTGCGGTGCCGTTCCGCGCCGCACAAAAGTAGAACGCTGCGCCCTCATCATCCGGCGCCGCCTCCGGATGACCTACTTGCCGCCCCAGTCCTGCCTGATCGCCTTCCAGACGGCCTTGGCGACGGTCTTGGCGCCCTCGTCCGTGTAGTGGACCCCGTCGCCGCTGCGCAGCGAGGCCTTGAAGTCGCCGCCCTTGGTCGAGAGGAGGTCGTAACTGTCGACGTACTCGATGTCCGGGCTGCTGGCGGCGACCTCCTCGAAGATCTTGTTGAGGTCGCGCATCTTCTTCGACTCGGATGAACTCGGCATGACCGGCATGCCGACCCAATACACACGCTCCACGCCGGCGCGTAGCATGATGGTCGCGATCTGCTTGGCGCGCTGCTCGTACTCCTCGAGCCACGCCTTCTTCGGGTACATCACGCTCTTGCCGCCGGCGACCATGGGCATGCCGCTGTCGTTGGCGCCGATCATGAAGACACCCACGTCGTAGTGCCCGTTGCTCATCTGCTGCTTGAGGTGGGCCGGCCAGTCCACCGGCTCCCCGTAGGTCAGGCGCGAGCTTTCCACGTGGTCGGCCTTGACCTTGGCCAGACCGTCCTTCTGCCGCAGGATGCCGAGCCACATGCCGGGCATGCCGGAGAGCGAGTCGCCGCCGAAGTAGACGCGCAGCGGGTGCTTCTTCGTGGGTTTGTCCAGCGGCGGAGGCTCCGGAGTGGGGCTCGCTGAGGGCGAGGCAGCGTTCGCGGAGGGGCTCGCCGCCGGGCTGACGACGTCCGCCACGGAGGGCGCAGCGGCCGGCGCCGTCGTCTGCTCGGTGCTCTGCGAGGTGACCGCGCCGCAGCCTGCGGCCAGCGCGGCCACCGCCACGGCAAGGAGCAGGGCGGCGGCGATGATGACGGCCCTTGCCGCCCGGCTCCATCCGCTTGTCCGGTCACTTCGCATGCGTACAGTGTGCCATCGGCCCGCGGCCGGCGCGACTTGACCGCCGTGTGTGACGGACCCGGTCGGTGGGAACACTCCGGTCACCCTCGCTCCTTCCGACGGAGGCACCATGACCCGCACACCACCCGCCACCGCCGTGTGGCCCGAGCTGCCCTACGACGCGTTCGCGCCCACGATGCACCTGCTCCACGTGGGGCTGCAGATGGTCGGCAAGCTCACGCTGCTCAAGCCGTTCGAGCCGCAGTGGGCGAACGTCGTCCTGGGGCTGACGAGCACCGGCTTGACGACGGGACCCGTCCCTTGGAAGGGAGGCACCTTCACCGTGGACGCCGACTTCGCGCGGCACGAGATCGGCGTCACCACATCGTGGGGCACGAGCGGCGGCTTCGAGCTCGGCCCCATGAGCGTCGCGGGCTGGCACGAGGGCCTCTTCGGGACGCTCGCCGGCGCCGGCGTGGAGGCGAGCATCAACGAGATGCCGCAGGAGGTGGCCGACCCGGTGCCCTTCCCCGAAGACTCGGCGCCGCGGCCGTACGAGCACGCGCTCGTGGAGGCCTGGTTCCAGGCCATGCACGCGAGCGCGGGCGTCATGGAGCGCTACCGCGCCTGCTTCAGCCGCAAGACGCCGCCCATCGGCCTCATGTGGGGCACGTTCGACCTGCGTGACGTACGCCTCGGCGGCACCTCGGTGCCGACGGAGGGAGCGAACGCCGGCTACATCCGCCGCAACGCCATGAACGAGGACCAGGTGGAGAGCGGCTGGTGGCCGGGCGGCGAGGCGTATCCTCGCCCGGTCTTCTACTCCTTCACGCATCCCCAGCCACAGGGCATCGAGACCGTCGTGCCGAGGCCCGCTGCGGCACGCTGGGAAACGACGCTTGGCGAGTTCGTCCTCGACTACGACGACGTGCGTGCGGCGAGCGACCCCGAGGCGACTCTGCTCGCCTTCCTCGACTCGACCTATGAGGCCGGGGCCGTCAAGGCCGGATGGGACCCGGCCTGGATCTGCCCCGGCTACCCCGAACCCGCACCCAAAGGAGAGGCCTCATGAGCGACGAGTGCGCACACCTCGACCAGATCGTCATCGGGGTGGAGCCCAGCGGCGACGGTTGCAAGGAGTGCATGGAGACCGGCGGGCACTGGATGCACCTGCGCCGCTGTACGGTCTGCGGCCACATCGGCTGTTGCGACTCCTCCCCCGGCAAGCACGCCACGAAGCACGCCCACGAGACCGGCCACGCCATCATGCAGTCGTACGAGCCGGGCGAGGACTGGCTGTACTGCACCGAGGACGACCTGCTGTTCGAACTCGAAGAGATGCTGGGCTCGCCGAGCCACCCTCCGGGCTGGTCGCCCGGGCCGCCGCGAGGCTACCGCACGTAGGCGGGCGCCGGTTGCGCAGCAGCCCCGGCGCCGGGCAACGCACGACTGCACGACTGCACGACTGCGCTTTCGCCGACACCACGTAGTGCGAAACAAGGTCGGCGCTCCCGGCGGACAAGCGGCCAAGGCTGTACGCCTACGGCCTCAACCTCGGCTCCTTCGCCCAGCAGGCGGCTTTCTTGACGCCGGCGGACGTGAGCTCACGCACCGGCGCGCTCTTCGTCGGCACGCCCAACGACACGACGCTCTGGCGCGACGTGGAGGCGAGCCGTGACCCCGGCAGCCCGGAGTGGCAGCCGATCGTGCAGAAGGGCCGGACCATCCGCTTCGCGGCGGCGCCTGAGAGCTACGCGAACCCGTCGGGTCCGTGTCATCGATGGCTACGCGATCGAGTAGCGGCGACGCGCCGGCCGGCATGGCCGGGCGCCGGCGCGGACCGGCCGTGGTGCTCGAGATCGGCGCCGCCGCGGCCGTCATCGGCTACGGCGTGCTCATCAACCGCGTCGTCCCCCACGAGCTTTAAGCACCGGTGAACCTGGCGGCGGGCTGCGCAGCGGTCGCCGCGGCACACGCGCTCGGCGCCGACTGGCGCGACCGCGGCCTCGCCCGCGACCGCATAACGACTGGGCTCAAGCTCGGCGGGCTCACCCTCATTCCTATCGCTGCGGTGGTCGGCGTCGGGCTCGGGCTGCCGTGGACGCGCGAGTTCTTCCGCGACAAGACGATCCTGAGCGCGAGCACGGCGCAGGCGGCCTACACCGTCCTGCTGCGCATCTCCTTCGGCACCGCGATGGCGGAGGAGCTGATCTTCGGCGCAACCCGGAGGGCCTGATCTCGAAGTGAAGGCCCGGAGGCCGCCGCCGCCACACGACCTACGGGGTCTGGCTCAGCAGCGCCTTGTTGAAGAAGCCCACGACCATCCGTTCATACTCCTCTGGCTGCGTCTGGATGCCCTCCGCGTGAGCCGCGCCCGGCACCATCCAGATGGACTTCGGGGCGAAGGCGCTGCGGTAGTACACGGGGTTGACCGACTTCTCGGCCTGCTGCCCGTTGGCGGCGTAGATCAGGAAGATGGGCCGCGGCCCGATGAAGATGGCGGCGGTCTTGAGCGACATGGGGACGGTGTCGCCACCGAGCAGCCACACCGACACCGTCTGCACCAGGTCCTGGGGATACGCGAGGACCCGCTCCTGCGGGCTCCGGTCCTTCTCGAGCACCGCCTCGCGTACCGAGCGGACGCCGGCGCCCTCGCTGACCACGGCCTTGAGGCCGGGGTTGAGGGCGGCGGCCTCAAGCATCTGCTCGCCGCCCACCGAGAGGCCGAGACCGCCGATGCGCCGCTTCTGCACGTCGGGCCGGCGGCGCAGCCACGCCACGGCGGTGTCGATGTCCTTGGTCGACCCCCAGCCGTAGGCGTTGGGGTCGCCCTCACTGTCGCCGTAGCCGCGCGGGTCGACCAGGAGCACCCCGTACCCGTTGCGCACCAGCATGCGGGCCTGAGAGATGGTCGTCTCGCGGGGGAAGGTGACGATGGCGGCGTGATTGCGCGACGGCACGTACCAGGCGCTGAGCTTGACGCCGTCCCGCGTGACCAGCGTCACGTCCTGCTTGGGGCGGCCCAGGTCGGCGTCCCGGATGGGCCGCGCCGGACGCTCCGTGGCGATGATGGCGAGACTGACCGGCAGGACGACCCAGTAGATCACGAGGAGCGTCCCGACCGCGATGAGCCCGCGGCGCAGGACCGTGCTCCAGAGAGGACCGCCTCGCCTGCGGTAGCGCCAGGCAGTCCAGGCGCCGAGCACGACGAGAGCCGCGCCGGCGACCAGCGGCAGGATGCCGACCAGCGCGCCGGCGCTCATCCCCTCGACCCTCAGCCGGTCCATAGCGACCAGGCCGCTCACCAGCGAGAACACGCCGAACGGGAGCGAGAGAGAAGCCCGCAGCCACGCCGGCGTGCGCGTGTACAGCTCCGCGGTCAGGGCAAGGATGGCGGAGGGCACGATGACCGCGAGCACGTGGTCCACCCGGTGCGCGCCCGCGCGGAGGAACACGAAGTAGGCGAGGACCAGGTAGGCGACGATGGCGACCGCGGCGGCGATGTAGATCCGCTGCTCGAAGGGTGACGGCCGGTCCGCCCGCGGGGTCCCGCCGTTGCCGTTGCGCCCGTGCGTGCCGTTGCCGGAGTGAGCCGAGCCCTCGAGGGCGGCAGGGGTAGTCGTCTCTGGGGTGGTCGTGGTCACGCGGACCCTCCCAAGCCGCTCGCCAGTACGTCTTGCACGTAGATTACAGAGCGGGTGCCCCCGGCGCATCCGGCTCCGTGGGCGGCGCGGGCGCCACGAGCGCCGGCGCACTCCGTGGTGGCGCGTCCTTGAGCCGCGAGACCACCACGGCGCACACCGCCAGCAGCACGCTCATCAGCACCAGCGAGACCGCGAACGACCCGCTGCTGGTACGCAGCGGACCCATGATGTAGACGAACACCACCGAGCACTGACCGCAGAGCTGCACCAGGCCGTTGGAGGTGCCCTCCGGCGTGGGGAAGGTGACCTCCGCCGCGTACTGCATGCCGACGGGCAGCGCGCCGACGATGAAGAACCCGAGCGCGGCGCAGCTCACGTAGAGCAGCGCCGTGGTCGAGACGAAGGCCACGCCGACGAGGCTCGGGATGGCCAGGGCGAGCGTGAGCACCAAGTAGCGGATGCGCTTGCCCTGGCGGTCGGACATGGCCGAGAGCAGGACGGCGCCGATGACGCCGGCGACCAGCATGACCAGACCGAGCAGGCCGGCGGCGTCGGCGTCGTACCCGCGCGGAAGGACGATGTCGCCGATCCAGCTGGTGACTCCGTTGAAGACGCCCATGATGACGAAGGCGACGGCCAGGATGATGAGGAAGCCCTTGACCGTCAGCGCATGCTTCAGCCCGTCGAGCATGAGCGCCCGGGCCTCCTCGCCGGCGGGCCCGGGCGACGTAGCCGGCCGCTCGCGCGCCAGCGCGAGAAAGGCAACGGCCCCTGCGGCGGCGACCACGCCGTAGAGCAGCTGCATCTCGCCGATGGACATGATGCCTATGAGCACCGGCGAGAGCGCGAGCCCGGCGCCCACACCGAGCATGCTGGCCAGCGTGATCAGGCCGACGGCGGTGGCACGCTCGCCCGGCGCGAACCAGTTGGCCGGCACCTTGGTCCACGAGTTGAGCAGGAACGGTTGCGCGATGGCGATGCCGACCGTGCAGAGGAAGACGAGTGTGTAGGTGCTGCCGGCGAAGCCGCGGAGGACGCCGAACACGCCCATCATCACGACGCCGAACCCGACGGCGGTGCGGAACCCGCGGCTGTCGATCACCCAGGCCGCGGGCAGCGAGAGCGGGATGAAGGCGATCATGAAGAGCATGGCGAGGAGCGTCACGTTCTGGTGCGACACCCCGTAATAGCTCGCAGCGTCCGAGATGATGGACCCGTAGCCGATCCACAGGATCTGGATGACGAAGTTGACGAGCATGACCACGCCGAGGACGACCCACCGGTAGCCGTACACCCGGTAGCCGCGCTCCTCGTCACGCCGTGCCCGCTCCTCGGCCCGTCCGCTCACGTGTCCTCCCGCCCTCCGCTGTTGATGCGCCTGAACAACGGCTTCATGCGCTTGTGGACCTCGATGAAGGTCCGATACGACTCATCGTAGACTCGGCGGGCCGCGGCGTCAGGCGCGAACTCGCCGTCGAACTCGACCAGCCGCGGCACTTCGGTGAAGGAGATCTCGCCGAGCCCGGCGGCGGCTATCCACGCCGCCCCCCGGGCGCTCGCCTGGATCGGGTCGCGGACGCGGCGGACGGTCACGCCCATCACGTCGGCGATGATTTGCGGCCACACCTCCGACTGGCCGCCGCCACCGACTAGGTTGATGCTCTCGACGGGCCGGCCCAGGAACTTGCCGACCGGCCCGAGCAGCCAGCGCGTATTGAGGGCGACGCCCTCGAAGAACGCGCGCACGATGTCCTCGCGCGTGTTGGCCAGCGAGAGGTTGTAGAGGCCGGCGCGCAGCATACGGTCGTCGACCGGGGCGCGCTCTCCCCAGATCCACGGCGCGTAGAGCACGCCGTTGCTCCCGGGCGGCACGCGCCGCGCGATCTGGTCGAAGATCTTGAAGACGTCCGGCTGCTCCTCCTTGGCCAGCAGCTCGTCCTTGTGGTACAGCACGTTGTCGCGCAGCCAGGTGAGGTTGCCGCCGGCGGTGGCCTGCAGCGCCGTCAGCAGCCAGCGGCCGGGCTGCGCGCACGGAAGCGACGCGATGCTCGCGAACACGTCGGTCTTTTTGAACGGCACGTGCGCGGCCATCCACGACGAGGTACCGAGATACAGGTGCACGGCGAAGTCGTCGGCGGTGCCGGCGCCGAGCGCCGCGGCCGTGGTGTCGATGGCGCCGGCGACTACCTGCGTCTCCGGCGCCAGACCGAGCTCCTCGGCCGCCGCCGGCGTGAGCCGGCCGAGCACCTCGGTGCACTTGACGATCTCCGGCAGCTTGTCCGCGTCGATGCCGCAGTCGCGCACCAGGTCCGGGTCGTACTTCACGTCGTCCGCGTCGCGGTTGTCGGTCACCCAGCTGGTCATGATCGAGTCGTAGCTCGCCGCCATGCGGCCGCAGAGCTTGAGGTTCAGATAGTCCGGCACGCCCAGGAACTTGTAGGTGCGCTCGTAGACCTCGGGCATCTCGTCGCGCACGTACAGCATGTGCGCCGCAGGGTCCTTGCCGGTGGGGGAAGGCATACCCCCGGTGAGCTTCACCCAGCGCCGGACCTTGAGCAGGCTGATGCCCTGCGTGGCGGGGAAGCCGCCGAATTGCCGGCGCAAATGCGGCGCGCCGCGCATGTCCATCCAGAGGATGCAGTTGCCGAGCGGCGCGCCGGTCTGGTCCACCGGCACGGTGCCCTCGCCCTGCGTGCTGCAGCAGACGGCGGCGACCTGGGCGGTCGGACCGTCGTGGCGGGCGAGCAGTCGTCGCGTCGCGGCGACGATGGCCCCCCACCAGTCGTCCGGCCGCTGCTCCGCGCCGCCGCCCGGCAGCACGAGGAGCTCGACCGGCTCGAACTCCCACGCGGCCACGCAGCCGCCGATGCCCACCAGCGCCACCTTGGCCCCCGACGTGCCGAGGTCGACGGCGAGGACGTAGCGGTGGCTGTGGGAGCCCGACATGCCCGGAGCATACACTGCCGGAGCGCGGCTCCGGGCAAGGATACACCTCCCCCTCAGTCTGCCCTCAGCGGCCTCCCAGAGTGCCTGCGTACAGGGGGTCGTCGTGATGGTGTCCCAGCAGATGCAGGTGGACATATCTCCCGTAGCCGAGCAGCAGCGCGCCCGCCACCGTCATCGCGATCCCGACGACGATGTACACGACGCCGTTGACCGAGGGAGTGAGCAGGAACGGCGCGAGAGCCAGGTAGGCGACCTCCGCCACGATGGCCCGCTGCAGCGTGAAAGCGGCCGAGAAGATGAGGCCGACCTTCATGCCCTCCCGGCCGCTCGCCCCGCCGAACGCGTAGAGGAAGGGGATCGGCCAGGTGTGCTCGTCCGGCAGCACGCCGTGAAGCATGCCGAAGAGGAACGAGTATGTCACGGCGATGATCGGAGTCACGTCTGGCGACGGAGCGGCGGCGCGAACAGCGCACACTACTCGGCCGGGTGATGCCGTACGGAGCCGCAGTCGAAACCCGCCGCGCGCCCCGTCTCAGCACAACGCGAGAAGCTCGGAGACGGTGTCGAACTCGTGGCCGCGCTGCCGTAACGCCGCCATGATGAGCGGCAGGGCGGTGCGCGTCGCCTCGTTGCCCTTGCGCCACGGGTGCAGCTCGATGATGGACCCCGGCTGCACCCCGTCCACCACGTACTGCGTCATCGCCCGCGGGTCGCTGGAGATGTCACTCTGCGAGTCCGGCTCCAGGTCCCACATCACCGTGGTCCGGCCGGCAGAGGCCATCTCGAACGGGTGGGAGAAGAGCTTCTTGGCGTACGGCGGGCGGAAGGTGATCGGTCCCGTGTACCCAGCCGAGCGGATGACCGCGTCGGCGGCATCGACCTCGTGGCGCACCGTGGTCGTGGAGACGAAGACGAGTCGCCGGTGGTTGTACGAGTGATTGCCGATCTCCTCGCCGGCGGCGAGGAGCGCGTGCAGCGCGATGGGATGGGCGGCCGCCACCTTGCGGGTCGTGTCGACCCGGCTGACGTGGTCGCCCATGACCTGCACGGTGCGCGAGTCCATGAGCCAGTAGGTGCCCCAGGCGACCAGAACGAGCGCCGGCACCAGGGCCACGGCGATACGCGCCGCCTGCCAGCCGCGGCTGTGCGGGTAACCGCGCACCACGGTCCAGACGAACCAGATGAGCCATGTCAGGACGACGATGGCCAGGACGACGCCGATGACGTCGAGGTTCACGCCGTGTCACCTCCGTGGCGGCCGCAGCCGGAGCGTCAGACACCTTCGACGCTCGAGAGCACGCGCTCGAACCGCTCGAGAGCGTCGTCGATCACGTCGTCGGTGTCGGCCATGGACGTGTACATCCGCGAGCCGGCCAGCGTGATCAGACCGTTGGCGGCGTAGGCCGCGCCCATCTCCTCCATCATGTGCTTGCGCGGCTTCATCTGCTTCGCGAAGCGCACCGGGCGCTTGAGGTCCAGGAGCATCACCCCCGAGGTCTCGAGGTGGACGATCGAGCCCGTGTTGTAGGCGACGAAGGGCAGCCCGTACTTGGCGATGATGCGCGTGAGGCCGGCGGCGAGCCTGTCTCCGGCCATGCCGGCAAGCACCGGCGCGCTGGTACGCTCCATCTCCGAGATGGCGAAGTAGCCGGCGGCGCAGCTCAGGGGATTGGCGCTCAGGGTGCCGCCGACGTAGGCGCGCTCGCCGCTCTTGCCGCCGATGCCGCCGGCGAAGCTGGACAGCACATCGCGGCGGCCGCCGACACCACCGGCCATCGGGTATCCGCCGGTGATGCACTTGCCGAAGATGGTGAGGTCGGGGCGCACGCCGAAGTATCCTTGCGCCCCGCCCAGCCCGAGCCGGAACCCGGTGACGACCTCGTCGAAGATGAGCAGCGCGCCGAACTCGTCGCAGAGCTCGCGCACGGCGGCGTTGAAGCCGAAGGGCACCGGGCGCGTACCGCTCTCCGGGCCGATGGGCTCGAGGATGACGGCCGCCGTGCCGCCCATCTTCTGGTTCTGCTTCAGCTTTCTGCGCAGGGCGTCCAAGTCATTGGGGAAGAACTCGCGCGTCAGCGCCGTCGCCCCGAACGGGATGCCCTTGGCCTCGAACCGCCAGGTGCCGGGCACGTGCAGCCCGTAGACCATCTGGTCGCTCCAGCCGTGGTACGCACCGCCGACCTTGACCACCCACTTCTTGCCGGTGAAGGTGCGCGCGGCACGGATGGCGGCCATCACGCTCTCCGTGCCCGAGCCGAGCATGCGGAACATCTCGACCGCCGGCATCATCCGGTTGACCAGCTCCGCCAGCTTGAGCTCGTACTCGTGGAAGAGGCCGGTGACGGGTCCGGACTGCTCCACCACCTCGGCCACCTGCCGGCGCACCGGCCCGTAGTTGCTGCCGAGCACGGTCGGCCCGCCAGCCTGGAGGAAGTCGATGTACTCGTTGCCGTCGACGTCCCAGAGGTGCGCGCCTTCCGCCTTCACGACGGCGAGCGGGATGGGGTAGTTGAAGGCGAGGTTGTGCTGCACGCCGCCGGGGATGAGCTCCGCCGCGGCGTCGGTGAGGTCCTTGCTGCGGCGGCAGCTCTCGTCGTACCAGGAGAGGACGCCGTCCATGACGTCCCGGCGGAGCGGCCGCAGCGGCTGCTTGACGAGCGCGTTGAGACGCTCGTAGACGGCCGGGACGTCCGGGTAGCGGCTGATGGCGTAGCCGGCGAGCTGGGCGCCGGAGGGGCCGGCCGGCGGAGCCTCGCCGGCCGGCGCGCACGCCGGTGCGGGCGCGGGCTCGCCCGCGGCCGCCTGCTCTGCCGCCTCCGCGGCGCGGACCTCCTCGCGCGCGCGGAGCGCCGCGGCCTCGCGCGCGGCCTTTGCTTCCTCGACCTGCGTCGCCAGCTTCTTCTCGTCCTTGCGCAGCTTGTTGAAGGCGACCTCGCGGATCGGCAGCGGAACCTTCTCCGCGCGCCCGTCCGTGAGCAGCGCGAGCAGGTAGTCGAGCGCGACCTTCTTGAGCAGCGCCATGTTGTGCACGGCCTGCTCCGCATCGCCGCCCAGCACCAGCACGCCGTGGTTCTCGAGGATGAAGGCGTTGGCGCCGCTGGTGATCTTCTTTGCCACGTTCTTCTTGAGGAAGCTCGTGCCCGACGGGGCGTACGGGACGAGCTCGACCGAGCGGCCGAGGTACCGCACCTGTTCGTCGAACAGGGCGGGGATCGGCCGCTCCATCAGCGCGAGCGCGCTCGCGTACGCCTGATGCGTGTGGATGATGACGCTCACGTCGTCGCGCAGTTCGTAGACCGCCGCGTGCATGGACGACTCGATGGACGCCTTCTTCGTACCGAGGATGTGCCGCCCGTCGAGGCCGAGCACGCAGATGTCGCCGGGCTCCATCTTGCCGTAGTCGTAGCTGGACGGGGTGATGGCGAAGGTGTCCTCGCCCGGCACGCGCACCGAGACGTTGCCCTCCGTCGCCTTCAGGTACCCGCGGTCGAGCAGCGTGCGGCAGACCTCCACCACGAGCTCACGGGACGGGCCGTAGCGACTCATGTCACACCTCCACGAAGATGAGAGCGATGGTGGCGACAGCGAGGACGATGCTGAACACACTGAGCACCGTCACCTCCCAGTAGTCGAAGGGCACGGGCAGCCCGGCAGCGAGGGCGGCACGGGTGCGATGAGCGCGGTAGGCGCCCAAAGCGAGCACGAGCACCGCGAAGATTCCATAGCCGGCGCCCAGAAGGCCGAACTCCACGTGCGAGACGTCGACCAGCGCCGGGATGAGGCGGCCCACGGCCAGAGCCAGCCCGAGCGCGCCGAGACCGGTGCGCAGCCAGGCGAGGTACGTGCGCTCGGCCGCCAGCCAGGTGCGCCGCGGCGCGTCCTGGCCGGTGCCGGCGCCGCCGGCCGGAAGAGCCGCGGAGGAGGTGTCATCAGGTTCCATGTCACTCTCATCCTAGTGGTTTGACCGCCATCCTCCGACCCCGCCGGTGTCGCCGTCGAGCGCCAGTTCGAGGAAGCGCCGCGCCGCCGGCGCCAGCGGCCCGAGCCGGTGGGCGAGGACCACCTTGCGGGTGATCTCCGGGCGCGGCGTCGCGATGACGGCTCCCAGCCGCGACGCCCGCTCGGCGAGCGCCTCGGGGACCATGGCGGCCCCTGCGCCGGCCGCGACGAGCGGGAGGATCGCCTCCCGCTGCGCGGCGACCACGGCGACGGTCGGCACGAGCCCCACCGCCGCGAACGCTTCGTCGAGCAGCCGCCGGCTGGAGGTGCCCTCGGGGGTGGCGACGAACGGCACCGTCTCCAGCTCCGCCACCGGCAGGGACCGCCGGCGGCGGCGCGCCCCCGGCGGCAGGATCACGAGGAGGCGCTGGTCACCGAGCGCGTACGTGGAAAGCGTCTCCGGCAGCGACACAGGCTCGGCGATGGCGATCTCGCAGCGCCCGTCGCGCAGAAGGGTCACGAGGTCGGCGGTGTCTTCCGGCGCGGCCAGGTCCACGACCACCCCGGGATACGCCGCGCGGAACCGGCCGACCAGGTCGGCGAGCGGGTCCGCGGCCAGCGTCGGCAGCGACCCGAGCGACAACGTCCCCGTCTCCAGCCCTGCGATGGAGGCCGCCGACGCCCGCGCGATCTCGAGGTCGCGGAGCGCTTGGCGGGCAGGGCCGACGAAGGCCTCCCCTGCCGGAGTGAGGCGCACCCCCCGGCCGAGCCTGTACAGCAACTCAGTGCCGACCTCCTCCTCCAACTGCCTGACCGCCAGCGACAGCGCCGGCTGCGACACGTAGAGGGCTTTCGCCGCGTTGGTGAAGCCGGCGTGGTCGACGACCGCGAGGAAGTAGGTGAGACGGCGAAAATCCATCAACCAATCATATATCTCTGAGACAAACACGGTATTCGACTTCTAGGTCGCAGAGGCCGACCATAGGGAGGACGCCCGAACCGACCCAGACGACGGAGACCACGTGGCCACCGACATGCACCTGCTGGACCACGCCGCACCCCACGGGTGGCGGCGGCTGCTGGTGGAGACCCGGCGGCCGCGCGCGGTGGCCGCCAGCAGGAACGCCGCGTGGTTCGTCGTCGCCACGGTCTGCGTCGGCGCCTTCATGAGCCAGCTGGACGCGAGCATCGTCGCGCTGGCCTTCCCCGCGCTGCAGCACGACTTCCACGCTCCGCTGGGAGCGGTCACCTGGGTGGGGCTCACCTACCTGCTCGTCCTCGTGGCCTCAGTCGCCGCGATGGGCCGCCTCTCGGACATGGTCGGGCGCAAGCTCCTCTACACCTACGGCTTCGCCGTGTTCATCATCGGCTCCGCCCTCTGCGGCCTCGCCCCGAACCTGCTCGCCCTGGACGGCTTCCGCGCCCTGCAGGCCGTCGGCGCCGCCATGCTGCAGGCCAACAGCGTCGCCATCATCGCTCTGGCCGTCCCGCGACGTTCGCTCGGCCGCGCCATCGGCATCCAGGGCGCGGCGCAGGCCGTCGGTCTGGCCCTCGGGCCCGCGGTGGGCGGCCTGCTGCTCGCCGCCGGCGGCTGGCGGCTGCTGTTCTTCGTCAACGTACCCGTCGGTCTGGTCGGGATGGTCGCCGGCCTGCTCCTGATCCCGCGCAGCCGGGACCTGGCCGAGCGCGTACGCTTCGACTGGCCCGGTCTCGTGCTCTTCGTCCCCGCGATCGTCGCCGTGATGGCCGCCATCTCCCTGGGCAACCACGTGGGCTGGACGTCGGCCTTCATCACCGGCGCAGCGACCCTGGGGATCCTGCTCGGCGGGGCCTTCATCCTGCGTGAGCGGAGGACCCCGGCGCCCATGCTCGACACCCGCCTGTTCAAGAGCGTCCCCTTCTCGGCCGGCATCGCGAGCGGGCTCCTCTCGTACCTGGTGATGTTCGGCGTGCTGCTCGTCGTGCCGTTCTTCCTCGAGCGCGCCGTGGGCGTCGGCTTCGCTCGCGCGGGGCTCGAGCTGGCCGTCATGCCGATCGCCCTCGGCCTCGTCGCGCCGTTCGCGGGGAGTCTCACCGACAGGGTGGGCGCGCGACCGCTCACAGTGACCGGCATGCTCCTGGTCGCCGTGACCCTCGCCACCCTCGCGGTCGGGGAGCCCGGGCAGGGCAAGCTCATCGCCGGGCTCGCACTCGTGGGCATAGGGCTCGGGCTCTTCACGCCGTCCAACAACGCCGCCATCATGGCGGCCGCCCCGCGGCGGGAGTCGGGCGTGGCGTCGGGCGTGCTGAACATGACCCGCGGCATGGGCACCGCGCTCGGACTCGCGCTCACCGGCATGGTCTTCGGCCTCGTCGCCTCTCCGGTGAGGGGTCTCGACATCTCGATGGTGTTCCTCGCCACGGTCGCCGCGCTCGCCGTGGTCTTCGCGACTCTCCGCGGAGGCCTCCGCCCGCGTACGGCGGTTCACCCGGGTGGGGTGAGGCGGAGAGTGCACGACCGGTCATAGCCTCCCCGGATCACAGAACAGGTCCGAGCGGAGGCATCCCCTGGCGAGGAGAGACCGATGAGCACCCACAGCACCACAGTCCTGTCAGTGCCCGGCGCCCCGGCGGGAGCAGTGTGGCGCTGCGCACCAGCACGGCGGTCGTGCTCGCCGTCTGCGTGCTGGCGGCTCTCGTGGCGATTGCCGCAGTGGCGGCGACGCAGACGAGGTCTATCTCCGTCAAGCACCTGGGCCACGTGGCGACGATCGCCGTGACCGGCGACAAGGCCGCGACGGAGAGTGTCGTCGTCGCCTCGAACGGCGCGGCTTCCGCGCGGGCGGCGAAGGCCGCCACGCCGGTCCGGCCGTGGCGCGAGACCCTGCACTGGCGCGCCCTCGTCCTCATCCGGTCGGCGCCCCTGCCCTGGCGAGCCCCACCGGCTCGGGGCAGTGACGGCAGCGGTCAGCGCTCGAGCGTGCGGAGATACCCGGACACGGCTGCCAGCCCGCCCTCGAGCACGTCGCGGGCACTCGCGTACCCGAGGCGGAACGCGTGCTCCTCACCGAAGGCGGCGCCGGGCATGACGAAGGCGCCGTTGAAGTCGAACAGCCCCTGGCAGAACTCCGTCGACGGCAGGTCGTGGTCGTAGTGCACGAGGGCGATGGTGCCAGCGCGCGGGCGCACGTAGTGCAGCCGCGGCTCGCGCGCGATCCACTCGTCGACGATCGCGAGGTTGCCGCGCACGATCTCCAGGCTGCGGCCGAGCACCCGATCCTTGTTCTCCAGCGCCACGGCGGCGAGGGCGTCGTCGAGCACGCCGCCGCTGATGGTGGTGTAGTCGCGCACATCCAAGCAGCGCTCGATGATCTCGCGGGGCCCGGCCACCCAACCGGTGCGCAGCCCGGCGAGCGAGTAGCTCTTGCTCATGCTGCCGCTGCTCACGCCCTTCTCGTACAGGTCGGCGACAGACGGCGCCGTGGAGCCCGGCTCGTGCTCGAGCATCCGGTACACCTCGTCGCAGAACAGCCATGCGTCGTGCTCGCGCGCGACCGCGACGATCTCCCGCAGCAGCGGCTCGTCGATGAGCGCGCCTGTCGGGTTGTTGGGGTTGTTGAGGATGATGAGCCGCGTGGTCTCGTCGGCGAGCGCCCGGATCGCGGCGGGGTCGGGCAGGTAGCCGTCCTCCTCGCGCAGCCGGACCTCGCGGACCTCGGCGCCCAGCGACTCCGGCACCGAGAAGAGCTGCTGGTAGGTCGGCTGCACACTGACCACGCTGGTGCCCGGCTCGACCAGCGCGTAGAGGGCGAGAAAGTTGGCGCCGATCGCCCCATTGGCGGTCAGCACGTTGTCGGGGGTGATGCGCTCGCCGTAGAGCGCCGCTATCGCGGCGCGCAGCCGCGGCGAGCCCACGATGTCCCCGTACCCGAGCCAGGTCTCCCGGAGGCGACGCACCACGCCGTCGGCGTCGCCGCTCATCTCGAGCAGTTCGTCGAAGGTCAGCGAATGTACGCACGTCTCGGCGATGTTCCAGGTGGCCGTCGTCTCGTGGGCGTTCATCCACTGCTCGACGAAGAACGGTTCGATGTGCACGACGGCCTCCTCAGAAGGCGAACTCGATGCCGCGCCCGGCGGCGCGCGCTCTATCGTAGACGGCTCGCGCCGCGCCCACATCCGGGGTCATCGGCGGGCGATCGCAGCCCGCCACGACCGTACCCTCGCACGGCGAGACATAGAGACAATCGTTCCATCCAGTCATAGGCTTTCGTAACCGATTGGTGATGATGAGGCTTCCGGTCCGGCGGAGCCTCCGGGCATGACCGACGGCAGGAACCCGCCCATGCAAGACATCCTCGGCGTGTACTTGACCGCCACACTCATCTCGGCGGTGGCGTCGGTCCTCGTCGCCGTGTTCGCGCTGCGGCGGCGGCACGTGCCGGGTGCCGCCGCCCTCAGCGCCATGATGTTCGCGGCCGCATGGTGGTGCGCAGCCTATGCCGGGGAACTGCTCGCTACGAGCGAGCTCGCCAAGAACATGTGGGGCCCGGTCGGAGTACCTCGGCATCGCCCTGATCGGCCCGTGCTGACTGCTGTTCAGCCTCAAGTACAGCGGCAAGCTCACTCGCAGCGCCTGGACGCAGTGGCTGCTCTTCCTCGTCCCGGGCCTCACGGTGCTCGCCGCATTCGGCGACACCCGCCTCGGGTTGGTCTGGACGGACGCGCACATCCAGACCATCAACGACGTGCGCATGTACGTCGTCACGCACGGGCCGTGGGTCTGGCTCAACATGTCGTACTCCTGCGCCTGCCTGCTCGTCGGGGCCGTCGTCCTGCTGAGGACCGTACTCTCGGAGGTTCAGCCGCTGACGCGCCAGGGGGTCGTACTTGGTCCTGGCCGTCGCCCTGCCCTGGATGGCCAACGTGGCAACCCTCTTCTGGGCCGGTCCGGAGGCCGGCCTCGACCTGACGCCGCTGACCATGGCCCTGAGCGGTGCGCTGGTGGCCCTCGGCCTCAACCGCTACGGATCCCTGCAGGTGCTTCCCGGCATGGTCACCGTGGCGCGGCTGGGCGGCGACGAGTTCGCGGTCATCCTCCCCGGCGGCGCCGACGAACAGGGCATGAGGGTCGCGGCATCGCTGCGCGACGTGCTGGCGGCGCCGATGGAGTTCGGCGGCCGGCACGAGCGTCGGCGTCGCCGTGCCCCCCGCGACGACGATACCCGAGGACATGCTGATGCGCCACGCCGACATCGCGCTGTACGCGGCCAAGGAGACGGCATGGGGAGTGGCCGAGTACGACCCCGGCCGGGATCCCGACAGCGCGGAGGTCCTCCGGCTCATGGACGAGCTCCGCACGGCGCTCGACAAAGGCCGGCTGACCACGCGCTACCAGCCGGTCGTCACCTGCGTTGACGGCTCGGTCGCGCGCGTCGAGGCCATCACCTGCTGGCCGCGACCCGGCGGCGTCTTCTGCGGCGAGCGACTCCTATTGCCGAGGCGCGCCGGGTGCTGCGCCCTGGATGGGTGCTCGCGCTCGCGAGCCTGACCTCGGGGCACACGGCGCCGGCGCGTCTCGTCACGCGCCTCCGGCGCGCGCTCTGAAGCCTCAATCCGGCGCTGCTCGGCGGGTGCCGCCCGCTGCAACTTGGCGCCCTCGTCGACGCCGACGACTGGGCTGTCACCGGCCGCTTCCCCGTCACGGACTGGTTCCTCAGCTCCGACATCCTGGTGGCTCCACGGCGCTGAACACCATCCCCGGCGGCCCGCCGCGCCGTCCGCGCCGTCCACCCCGTCCGTGCGCGATAGAATCTGCCGGCACACCCCCCGCAAGGAGAACGGCATGCAGCCAGCAGAGTTCCGCGCGCTCGGCCACGAGCTGGTCGACTGGATCGCCGACTACCGGGAGCGCATCGGCGAGTTCCCGGTGATGAGCCGGGTACAGCCCGGCGAGGTGGCGGCCCTGCTGCCCGCCGAGCCGCCGCAGACGGGCGGCGACCTGGCGGGCATCGCCGCCGACCTCGACCGCATCGTCATGCCGGGGATCACGCACTGGAATCACCCCGGCTTCCTCGCCTACTTCCCCAGCAACAGCGACCTCTCGTCGGTGCTCGCCGACCTCGTCGGGTCCGGGCTCGGCGTGCAGGGCATGAGTTGGCTCACCAGCCCCGCGGCGACCGAAATCGAGGATGTGGTCATGGACTGGCTCCGCCAGATGGTGGACCTGCCGGAGACGTTCACCGGCGTCATCGAAGACACGGCCAGCACGTCCACCTTCACGGCGCTGCTGTGCGCACGGGAACGCACGTCGCAGTTCTCGCAGAACCGGGGCGGCCTGCAGGCCGAGGACGCGCCGCTCGTCGTGTACGCCAGCGACCAGGCGCACAGCTCGATCCCCAAGGCGGCTCTGCTCGCCGGGTTCGGGGCCGAGCACCTGCGTCTCATCGAAACGGACCTCGAGCACGCGCTGCGGCTGGACCTGCTGCAGCAGGCGGTCGAGACAGACCTGGCGGCCGGGCGTCGGCCCTGCGCCGTGGTCGCCGCGGTCGGCACGACCGCGACCACGGCGCTCGACCCGGTGGCCGGCATCGCCGACCTCTGCGCGCGTCAGGGCATGTGGCTGCATGTGGACGCCGCCCTCGCCGGCACGGCGATGATCTGCCCCGAGTACCGCTGGATGTGGGAGGGCACGGAGCGCGCCGACTCGATCGTCTTCAACCCGCACAAGTGGATGGGCACCGGCTTCGACCTCTCGGCGTACTACGTGCGCGACCCCGAGCACCTCGTGCGCGTGATGAGCACCAACCCGAGCTACCTACGCACGGCCCACGACGACGTGGTGCGCAACCTGCGCGACTGGGGCATCCCACTCGGCCGCCGGTTCCGCTCGCTCAAGCTCTGGTTCCTGTTGCGCGAGTACGGAGTGGAAGCCCTGCAGGCCCGCGTCCGCCGCGACGTCGGCAACGCCGAGTGGCTGGCGGAGCAGGTGGTCGCGGCGCCGGAGTGGGACCTGCTCGCGCCGGCGCCGCTCCAGACCGTGTGCCTGCGCCACGTCCCGCCGGCGCTGGCGGGCGACGAGGAGGCGCTGGCCGCGCACAACGCCGCCGTCGTCCAGAGCATCAACGACGACGGCCGCTTCTACTACGGCACCTCGGTGCTCAAGGGCATGCTGATCCAGCGCGTCTCGGTCGGGGCGCAGCCAACCGAGCGCGAGAACGTCGAGGCGTTCTGGGCGGCGCTGCAGGAGACTGCCGCCGCCGTCTGAGCTCCGGGGGCGCGGCCGGCGGCGGGCCGGGCAGCTGCCACTCGAGTCGCCGCCGGGCGCGCGGGAACGCGCCTCCGTGTGCAGACGACCGCACCGCCGCCGGCCATCGCACTGCAGCGGCGCCCCTCTCCGCCGGCCCTGCACGCGAGCGGGCGGGGTATACGCGTTTGGGGGTCGGAGCCTTCGTTGGCGCCACGGATGGCTTCATGGATGGCGCCACGGATGGCGCCTCCGTTTGCACAACGAATGGCATCATGAATGGCGCCTTCGGTGGCGCCGGATAGGGCTCCGACCCCCAAACGACAGTACCCCCCGGCGCTGCGCCGGAGACGCACGACCGGACGGCGCAGGCCGGCGGCTGGACGGCGCAGGCCACAGGGACCGGACGGAGCAGTGCGGCTCCCTCCAACGCGCGCCGCAGGCCGCGCCCCCGCTCCGGCGGGCGCGGCCTGCGGCGCGTCCCACCTCACTGGGTCGGCTGCGTGACCAGCGGGCTCGCAGCGGGGGGCCGGCCCCACCCGGTAGGGCCGCATCATTCTCGTTGTCCTCGTGCTCGAGGATGTGGCAGTGCCAGACGAACAGGCCGGCCGTGTCGAACCGCGCCTTCACGCGCGTGTACTCGCCCGGGTAGACGACGACCGTGTCCTTCCAGCCGGTCTCCCACTTCTCCGGCGTGATGCTCGCCCCGGCCCCGAGCCTGCCGTGCGGCGACACCGTCGGGTCGGTGACGACGCGCTTCACCACCTGGAACTGCACGAGGTGGATGTGGATCGGGTGCGCGTCCATGGTGAAGTTGCGGATGTTCCAGCTCTCGACGGCGCCCACGGCCGGATTCTCGGTCACCGGGTCCATCCACATCTTGGGCTCGGGACCACCGCTGCTCGACCATGTCCCGAGCATCGCGCTCTGGGGTGCGAACAGCATGCCCGCCGGATCGAGCACGACGTCGCCCTGCTGGTCCGGCGCAGCTTTGACCGTCGCCGATTCCATCTCGTTGATACTGACCGGCCTGGTCAGATAGCCGCCCTCGCTGCCGATCTGCGTGAACGGCTGGTCCCCCTTACTCGACGGACTCCTGCCCGACCGGGGAGCGCCCCGCTCCGCGGCCGACCGGGGTGCTGTCTTTGTGCCCAGTCAGAGCGTAGAAAGCACTGCACACGCCGTGAATATGTCGAAAGGCCACTCTCGGACTGGCCTGAGAGCCATTCTCAGCTCCGGAGCATGAAGGAGCGAGGGACCGGGACGCGCCGCCACGGGGTGCTCGGTGGCGTGGCCGCGACGGCCCCGCTACCCTTGTGGAAGAGGGTTTCAAGCTCTCGGAGCGAAGGTCGATACCCCAAGCAGTGAGCGCGCAGGGCAGCGACATGGGCCATCTCGAGCAAACCGACCACTCCCGCGACAGCAGGCACGCGCCCCGGCGGCGCGGGCCGGCCGTGCTGTACGCCGTGCTGGCCGTCGTCGTGACGGCGTTCGCGCTGGCGGCCGCCGTGGCCGCTGCTCCGGCGGCGGCCGCTCCCTCGCTCTTCGACCTGCAGAAAGAGGCCAAGCGCACGCGCGCCGAGATGGCCAACCTGCAGTCCGACCTGCAGCAGGCTGGCGACGATCTCGCCAGGGCGCAGGCCCAGCTCGACGAGGTGACCCAGCATCTGCAGACCGCTCGCAGCGACCTCGCTCGCGCGCAGCAGGACCTGGACACTCAGCGGGAGGTCCTCGCCAAACGCGCGGCGCTCCTCTACAAGACCGGCGGGTTCGACTGGCTGGACATCATCTCCAGCCTGCGGAGCCTCGCCGACATCGACACCATCCGCTCCCTGCAGCGAGAGCTCGCCGACCAGGACCGCAAGAACGAGAACGAGGCGCAGCGGCTGGCGCGCCAGGCCCGGCGGTTCGAGAAGGAGATCGCGAAGGACCGCGAGTCGGCGCTCGTAGCCGAGCGGAAGGTCCAGAGCCGCAAGATCGAGCTGGACCAGGCGCTCGCGGAGCGCACGGCGATCCTCCAGGACGTCACCAAACGCATCAAGAAGATCCTCGCCAGCGGCGGGCTCGGAGCGGCTCTGCGGATGGCCAAGAACGGCCAGTTCACGCAGTTCACCTGGGCGCAGGCGCTGCTCGTCGCCATGCGCCTCCCCGTGACCGCGGACAACGTCGCGGCCGTCACCGCCTGGGAGATGGCGGAGGGCGGCCACTGGTACAACACCGCCTATTACAATCCGCTGAACACCACCCAGGACATGCCGGGCGCAACGGTGTTCAACTCCGTGGGGGTCAAGACCTACACCAGCTGGAAGCAAGGCCTCGAGGCGACCGTCAAGACGCTCAAGAACGGCTACTACGGCGGCATCATCGAGGCGCTCAAGCGCGGCAACGACTCCGCGGCCGTGGCCCAGGAGGTCGGTGCCTCACCCTGGGGCACCGGCGACTTCAGCCGGCTGCTCTAGCTCCGTCCGCAGCCGGCCGGCCGCACCCCGTACGACGTGCCCCCGCGTCTTACACAGACCGCCTTTGGCCCACTATCAGACTCGTGATACCGTACTTAGGCAGAAGGGGCGGCTGCGTGCAGGTCTAACACTCTCTGCCGAATTGTTGTTAGCGGTACAGCAGAGCCGTGAGGGCAATGTCCACCACTCCGGTGTTGCGTCCGTCCGGGGCGCGGGGGAGACTGAAGCCGTGCGCAGCACCGACCTCGACATCAGCAAGCTCTCCGTCGCCGAGCGCATCCAGCTGGCCGAGGACCTCTGGGACAGCATCGCCGCCGAGACCGGTGACCTGCCGCTCACCGAGGCGCAGAAGGCCGAGCTCGACCGCCGCCTGGCCGAGCTTGAGTGCGACCCGGAGGCCGGCGAGAGCTGGTCGGTCGTGCGCGCGCGCATCGAGCAGCGCTTGCACAAGGCTGGCTGATCCGTGCGCCTCGTCGTCCGGGGCGTGGCCGAGCAGGACATCGCCGAAGCTGCTCGCTGGTACGAACAGCGCTCCCCCGGACTTGGCGATGAGTACCTGCGCGCCGTCGACGTCACCCTCGCCGAGATCGGTCGCATGCCCGAGCGCTACCCAGTCGTCCGCGGCAGGGCGCGGCGCGCACCCGTTGCGCCGCTTCCCCTACGCCGTGTTCTTTGTCGCGGCTCCCGACCTCGTCAGCGTCATCGCCTGCCTGCACGCGCGACGCGACCCGAGGCATTGGCAGGAGCGAAGCGAAGCTGACCCCTGAGCTCAAGCTTGCAAGGCAACACCTGCGCCGCTACCTGTCGCGACCAACGGTGGCCGCAGTAAGCTCCAGCCGTAGCCTGCGCAGCTCATGCGCCGGGCACTAGACGGAGTCCCTGGCCAACGTACCGCACAACATGTTCCAGCCGCCCGAAGAGGTCGTCCAGCCGACGCCGGACCCGCACAAGGATGAGATCGACGCCCTCGCCAGGGCCCACACCAGCCCGACCTCGGCGTTCATCGGCGTCGCGCTCGGCTTGGCCGGCCTGCTGGGGACGCTCCTCTGGAGCCTGCCGCTGGTCTCCATCGCGGGCCTCCTGGGCGGCGAGGCCGGGGCCCTCGTCTGCGCCTTCGCCTGGCGCGACGCACGCCGACTGCGCCGGCAGCTGGGGCTTCAGGCGCGAAGACGTCTACGTATGCGGCGAGGGTGGCGTGGTCGTCACACTGTAGGACTTCTGCGCGCTCTGGAAGAACGCTCGCGCATCCCGCAGGCCGGCGGTGGGAACACTACGCTCATGTTCGGGAGACACCGCATCAGACCGCCCGCGTATGAGCCGCTCGTGACCGACCGTCACGGGCGGGTCGTCGGCGTGCGGACGGCCCCGCCCGCCTCGCCCCCGGAGAGCAGGGCTGACCGCTGGTGGCGCCGCAGCAGCAACCTCGCGCGCACCGGCGAGATTCGCGCTCAGGCGGAGCTGCGCGACCAGTTCTCCGCCTTACACATAGACCCGGCCGCGCCGCCGCGGCGCTGAGAGGCAGGCGCCATGGGCACCTGGATCTTGCTCGCCATCGTCATCGCCGTGGTGCTCCTCTGGGGAGTACCCCAGTACTTCCGCTGGCGCCGCGACCGTCGGCGGCGGCAGCTCATCCGTGAGATCGAGGAACAGCGCGGGTCCCGGCTCATCACGCTGATCCACCGTCAGGAAGGGCTCGGGTTCTTCGGCCTGTCGTTCGGCCGCTTCATCGACATCGACGACTCCGAGCAACTGCTGAAGGCGATCCGGATGACTCCCGGCGACATGCCCATCGACCTTGTGCTGCACACGCCGGGCGGGCTGGTCCTCGCCAGCGACCAGATAGCCCACGCGCTCAAGCGGCACCCCGGCAAGGTGACGGTCATCGTGCCGCACTACGCCATGTCGGGCGGCACGCTCGTCGCCCTCGCCGCCGATGAGATCTTCATGGACCCGGATTCGGTGCTCGGGCCGGTCGACCCGCAGCTCGGCAGCCTGCCCCGCGGGTCGTGGCCGGCCGCGTCGATCCTCAAGGCGCTCGAGCAGGACAACCCGAACCGCGACGACGAGACGCTGATCCTCGGCGACGTGGCGCGCAAGGCCATCGACCAGGTGCGCGCCACGGTGCGCGAACTGCTGGCCGGTCGCATGCCTGACGATGAAGCGGATCGACTCGCGGCTCAGCTCAGCGAGGGCCGCTGGACGCACGACTACCCGATCCGGATCGACGAGGCGAAGGCGCTCGGGCTGCCCGTCTCCGACGCCGTGCCCGAGCCCATTTACGACCTGATGAACCTCTACCCGCGCCGCAGCCAGCGGCGGCCGTCGGTGGAGTTTATCCCCACGCCGTACCGGACCAAGGGCCGCGACGAGTGACCGGTGAGGACCGGAAGAGCGGCGCGGGCGGGGAGAGTGAACCGGGCGAAGACGCGGGCCAGGCCTACCTGCGGCAGACCCGGCACAGCCGCGACCATCTGGTCGGCGGACGCATGGATTGGATGCACCAGCCGGACTGGTTCAAGACCTATCCGGGCGTGGCGCGGGTGCCGCTCCCCGACTTGGCGCTGGACGACAGCGGGCTGTTCGACGCGCTCGCACGGCGCAGAAGCCTGCGAGCGTACGGGCCGGAGCCGCTCGCCCTCGGCGAGCTGTCGGCCCTGCTGTGGGCGGCCGCCGGGGTCACGGAGCGGCGTGACGGCCTCGCCTTCCGCACCGCTCCATCCGCCGGCGGCCTGTACCCCGTCGAGCACTACGTGGTCGCCAACGACGTCGAGGATCTGGAGCGCGGGCTGTACCACTACGACGTGCTCGGCCGCGCCCTCGAGCGCCTCGTCGTCGCCGACCTGCGCGTGCCGCTCGCCAACGCCGCGCTGGACCAGCGCGTGTGCGCCGACGCGCAGGCAGTGTTCGTCTGGACGGCCGTGCTGGAGCGCTCGCGCTGGAAGTACGGCGACCGCTTCGCCCGCTACGTACTGCTCGACGCCGGGCACATCGCGGCGAACGTGGCGCTCGCGGCCACGGCGCTCGGTCTCGGGACCTGCCAGGTGGCCGCCTTCTTCGACGAGGAGGCGGCGGCGCTCATCGGTGTCGACCCCGACGCGGAGCCGGTCGTCTACATGAGCACGGTAGGGCGCCCGCCGGGCGGCTGACCGGCCGGCCGCCCGTGACCGCCGGCTGCGGCCGGCGGCCGCACGCTCAGCCGGCGGCGGGCAGCCGCGCGCCGACCCAGGCCGCGAAGTCGTCGAAGACCTGCTCGCGGCCCGTCTCGTTGAAGCACTCGTGGTAGAAGCCCTCGTACCTGAGGATGCTCTTGTCCTCTGCCGAGGCCCGCTCGTACAGCGCCTCGATGAAGGCGACGTCCACTACCTTGTCCTCGGTGCCGTACAGCACCAACAGCGGCTGGTCGACGCGCGCCGCGTCGGCCATCGTCGCGTCCTGCGTCGACAGCATCTCCGCCGCCCAGCGCGCCGGCGCCACGTGGTGGACCAGCCGGTCGGTGACGTAGGCCTCCACCACGGCGTCGTCGTGCGAGAGCTGGGAGGCACGCACGGTGTTGCCGATGTCCCGGTTCGGCCACACCTTGCCGAGCGCCTTGGCGGCGATGACGCGTGATGGCGGCACGGCCTCGGCGAGCTGCAGGAACGGCGACGAGAGGATCAGACCTCGGACGTCCGGCGGGCGCACCTCGGAGAGGCGGGCGCACACGAGCCCGCCCATGCTGTGCCCGAGCAGGAAGACCGGCTTCCCGGGCTGCGCCCGGCGGACCTCGTCGAGGAACACCTCGGTGTCCTCCAAGTACTCCTCGAACTTCCCGACCTGACCGCGCCGGCCGGACGAGTGCCCGTGGCCGCGCAGGTCGTAGACGTACAAGCCGTAGCCGCGCGCGACCATGTCGTCGCCGAGCCAGGCGTAGCGGCCGCCGTGGTCGCCGTACCCGTGGACCACGGCGATGACGGCCGTCACCTCCGGATGCGGCGCCGCGGGGTCGGGGCCGGCCGGCAGCCACGCCTGCAGGTGCAGGCGCATCCCGCCGGCGCCGGTGAACTGGGCTGAGGTGTGCCGGGACGAAGTGCCGGCCCCAGCTGTGTCCGCCGCGCTCATCACGTCACAGGGTGAGCGCGGCCCGGATGGACGCGGAGATGGCCGCGAGGCCGCCCTCCAGCTCCTCGGGCCGCGGCCACGCGTAGCCGATGCGCATGTGGCGCCTGTCCTGCTCGAACCAGTGCCCCGGCCCCACATAGGTGCCGTGTACCTCGCCGAGCACGCGGTAGAACTCATCCACGTCCACCGGCACCTCCGGCTTGATGCGCGGGAAGCAGACGACCCCACCTCCCGGCTCGACCCACTCCATGAGCTCCTCGCCGGCGATCCAGTCCTCGACGATCTTACGCTGACCGGCGATGAACGGGTGCAGCTCGGCGAGCCACGCCGCGCGCTGCGCGAAGGCCCGCGCGGCGATCTCCTCGTCTACGACGCTGCCGCAGATGCCGATCTGCTCCTTTGCGGACAGGAACGTCTCCATGAGTCCCGTGTTGCGGCAGACCAGCCAGCCGGCGCGGATGCCGGGGATGCCATAGGTCTTGCTGAGCGAGCTGACACTGATGGCCCGCTCGCTCAGCGTGGCCGCCACCGGCAGCGGCTCGCCGAACGTCATCTCGCGGTAGGTCTCGTCGACGAGCAGGCGGCCGCCGGCGCTCTCCACGCGGCCGACGAGGCTGCGCAGGTCGGCCTCGTCCATCATCACCCCGGTCGGGTTGTGCGGCACCGTGATGCTGACGTACTTCGTCCGCGGCGTGACCTGCGCCATGACCCTGTCCACGTCGATGCGGAAGCCGTCGTCGAAGCTGAGGTCGACGAACCGCACGTCGGCCTCGATGGCGCGCGGCGTCTCGATGTTGGTGGCGTAGTTGGGGCGCAGCACGACCAGCTCGTCGCCCTTGTCCAGGAGCGAGGTGGCGATGATGAACAGCGCCTGGGCTGCGCCGGCCGTGACCAGCACATCGTCCACGGTCACGCCTGCGGCGGCACCACCGCTCTGCTCCGCCACGCCCTCGCGGAACGCGCTGTTGCCGACGTGGTCCCCGTAGAAGAGCACCAGGTCGCGGACCTCGATGCCGAGGTCGGCGAGCGAGCGGTCGCGCACCGAGCTCTCCGTGAGGTTGTAGCGGATGCGGTCGTAGCCGAACTGCTCCGGCGACTCCGCTTCGATGGGCATGCGACGGTACTTCACGGGCGGTGACCTCCGGGCGGCGCGTGGGATGCCGGGCAACTTTACATCCCGCGCGCCGGATGCGCATCGGGCGCGCACGACGAACGCGCCGGACGCGCACCACGGGGGCGTCCGGCGCGTCCTCCATGCTAGAGTCAGAGTCCACGCCGGGGAGGGAACATGGCCGCACGCCACCGTCGTACGCACGTCACCATCGCTCTGCTCGCCGCGCTCGTCTTCGTGACGGCGCTCACGGCGGCCTGCTCGGCGCAGGCCACGGGCGGCACCCTTGCGGCTTCCGGCACGGCCGGCGGCTCCAGCACCTCCCGCTCCCCGGCCGCGAGCGGCGGCTCCGCCGCCGGCAAGGCCGGCCTCGACGACTGGGGGCGGACTCTCTCGGCCCTCGCCTGGATGCGGGCAAACAAGCCGACGAAGCCCGTCGTCGTCCTGCTGGGCGGCTCAGCCGCACGCGAATCGACGATCAGCGACAAGAGCTGGCGCGTCCAGATCGTCACCGACGGCGGCCCGGCAACGCTGGCGTGGAACATGGGCTCGCACAACCGCACCATGGCCCAGAACCTCGCCATCGTGAAGGCGCTGCCGCAGGGCATCGACGCCGTCGTCTGCGTCGGCATCAACCTCGGCTCGTTCACGTCCACGCAGAAGTCCTACACGCTCAAGCTGCCTGCGGCGCCTGCCCGGGAGCCGGACCTGCAGCAGCCGCACCAGTACACCAAGACAGACATCCTCACGACTGCCCAGAAGCAGGCCATGGTCCAGCAGTGGCTCAGCAAGCGATACTCGGCCTACGAGGCGAACTTCAGCCGCAACGCTGCCCTGCTCGAGAGCCTGATCAAGGTGTGCCGGTCGCGCGGCTACAAGCCCGTGCTCTTTGAACTGCCGCGCAACACCGCGGTCATCGGCAGCTCCCTCAGCGCTCCCACGACCAAGTTCCGCACCAAGTGCGCAGCGCTGGCCAAGAAGTACGCGAGCGCCGGCTGCAAGCGGGTCAGCTTCGTCTCGAGGGCGAATATCCCGACCGAGGACTTCCACGACATCTGGCACCTCGTGGAGCCGGGCCGCACCATCTGGCAGAAGCTGCTGAGCGCCAAGACCGCGGCCCTCCTCAAACAGTACGGGTACGATGGCGGCTCGTGACCTCCTGAGCCGGCGCCCTGTGCGTGTGGCGGCCAGGCTCCTGCTCATCGTCGCCCTGGCCGCCGGCCTGGCGGGCCTGACCGTCATCGCCGCGCCCGCACAGGCCGGCGATGGCGGCGCGCCGGTGCGGGCGGCGCTCGGCACCTCGCCCGCCACCGACCAGATGTTCACCCCCGAGCTGATCGCGCCCGTCGGCGAGGAGACCCGGGGCAACGACTACGGCAGGGACTGGCAGCACTGCGTGCAGGTCGTCGCCCACCTGCGCGCCGAGCGCCCCAAGGTCCCGCTCGTGGTCCTGCTCGGCGGGTCGTCGGCGCGCGAGTGCACAGTACTCGACGACAACTGGGAGCGGCAGATCAAGAAGCGCAGCGGGTACGTGGTCGACGCCTACAACCTCGGCTCCAAGCACCGCAGCTACGCCCAGGACCTCGCCTTCGTGAAACTGCTGCCGAAGGGCGTGCCGACCATCGTCTACATCGGCATCAACTTGGGGCGGTTCTGCCTGCCGCCCGGGTCCGCTACCATCACACTCCCCCGTGCCAAGCCGCTCGCGCGGTACCCGCAGCACGTGTACCACGCCAACAACATCCAGAGCTGGTCTACCAAGCAGTACTACGTCCAGTACTGGGTGACGGCGCGATACCCCGAGTTCCGGTCCTACTACTCGAGCGAGCTCGGCATGCTGCAGAAGATCATCCAGGTGTGCAAGCAGCGCCACCTGCGTGTGGCGCTGGTGGACCTGCCGCGCGACCTGCCCGTCATCGGCTCCGCCTTCAACGGGCCCGTCTCGCGCTACCACGACGGCTGCGCGGCGCTCGCCAGGCGCTGGAGCATCCCGTGGCTGCACTTCAACGGGGCGGCGCACTTCGCCGACCGCGACTTCTTCGACATCTTCCACCTGGTGGAACAGGGACGGGTCAAGTACCAGAGCATCTTCTCGGACCAGACCATCCGGCTGCTGAAGAAGTACCATATGCCCAAGCCGCAGCCGCCGTCGCCCTCGCCGTCCCCGTCGCCGAGCACGTCCCCGTCGCGCTCGGGCTCGGCCTCGCCGGCGTTCTGACCCACTCGGGCCTGTGTCGACGCTGACCCTTCTCGGCATCGCCCTCGGCCTCGCCATGGACGCGTTCGCCGTGGCGATCGGAGCGGGGCTGCAGCTCTGCGGCGCAACCCCGCGCCAGACGTTCCGCCTGGCCTGGCACTTCGGCCTGTTCCAAGCGTTCATGCCCATCATCGGCTGGCTCGCCGGCCGCACCGTGGCCCAGTACATCGCGCCGGTCGACCACTGGATCGCCTTCAGCCTGCTCGCCTTCATCGGCGGCAAGATGATCTGGGAGGCCTTCCATCACGACGAGGACGCCGAGGTCTGCGACCCCACCAAGGGCTGGCGGCTCGTCATGCTCTCCATCGCCACCAGCATCGACGCGCTGGCCGTGGGCCTCTCCCTCGCCCTGCTCGACGTCAGCATCTGGTGGCCGGCGCTCGTCATCGGCGTCGTCGCCGGCGTGCTCACCAGCATCGGCATGGAGCTCGGCAAGCGTTTCGGCGCACTGCTCGGCCGGCGCATGGAGATCGTCGGCGGCATCATCCTCATCGGGATCGGCGTCAAGATACTCGTAGAGCACCTGGCCGGCTGAGCCTCGCCGCACAGCTGGCTCCCAGGGTGGGCTCGTCGCCCATGTCCCCGGCGAAGCTCCAGTCCTACCGTGTCTCCAGGACGCTGAGCGCCAAGCTGCGGCTGGTCACGCTTCTGGCAGTGACGGCCGTGGTGTTCGTGCGCGCCTACAACATGACCAGCCGATTGGCTCACCGGAGGGCGCGGCGGCAAGAAGGCCCGCATAGCCGCCATAGCCGCGCCTGTACCCGACCCCGTGGCCGAGGCAGGCGTGGAGGCGTCTCCCGGCTGACGCCATGGACCACCCCGGCACCTGCCGGGCGAGCCAAGGACCAGCCGGCATCGCCACACGCGCCGGGCAAGCCGTCACACTCGGCAGCTGAACCCGGCGTGCTTCTCGAAGTACTTCTGGTGGTACTCCTCGGCGGGCCACCACGGACCCGCCGGCTCGACCAGCGTCACGATCTTGCGCTTGAACACGCCGCTCTCCGTGAGCTGGTCGATGGCGGCTCGCGCCGCACTCTCCTGCTCCTCGTCATGGAAGAAGACGGCCGAGCGGTACTGGCTGCCCAAGTCCGGCCCCTGCCGGTTCCACTGCGTGGGGTCGTGCATGCCGAAGAAAGCGGCGAGCAGCTCCTCGTAGCTGATCCGCTCCGGGTCGAACTCGAGGCGTACCGCCTCGGCGTGCCCCGTCGAGTTGCCGCAGACCTGCTTGTAGGTGGGGTTCTCGGTCGTGCCCCCGGTGTAGCCGACCTCGGTGCTGATGACGCCGGGCAGTGCGGCGAAGCGCTGCTCCACGCCCCAGAAGCAGCCGGCGGCGAAGGTGGCGGTGTGCATGTTCCGTCCTGTGGTCGCGGGTGGCGCGCGCCGCTCCCGGCGGCGCGCCGTGCACCACGACTGTTCCCCGCCCGCGCCGCGGGCACGCCCGGATGAGACCGGGACGGCAGGGGCGCCGCCGAAGGGTCGAGAGGGGCAGGGGTGACGTGCTCTGGACCCTGGTGCCTTCGCTGGCACCATTGATGGTGCCATCGATGGCACCATCGGAGGCACCATCGGAGGCTCATACCCCCAAACGACATCCCCCCCCGGGGGGGCGAGGGCATCGGGCGCGTCGGGCGGGCGCGTCGGGCGGACGCTAGCCCGGGTACCCCACATGAGCCTCGGCGCCGCCTGCCTCGGCCGCTGTCGTGCACGCCTCGGTCACGACGGGCGGGGCGGCCGGGCCCTTCGGTTCCGGCTGCCCCTTGCTCAGCTCGCGCAGGTGGCGGCGCTGGGCCCGGTTCTTGGCGGCGGTCCACCAGGTGCGCGAGTAGTACCAGAGCCAGCCGTACTCGAGCATGCGGTCCCAGTACGCCTTCTTGCGGGCGGCAGCCCGGCTCTTGCTGGTCCACAGCCACTTGTGGAACGTCCAGATGGGTTTCCAGGTGGCGTAGAAGCGCTTGTTGGCCTTGATCGTCTCCTGCAGCAGGTGCAGCGGCGTCATCTGCTTGGGCCGGAACACCACGTGCTGGGCGTCGTAGAACGACCAGTCGCGCTCGAGGATGCGACCCTCGGCCTCCAGTTCGTCGAACTGCTGCGTGCCCGGCAGCGGCGTGAGGATGTTGAGCATCACCGTGTCGATCTTGTTCTTCTTCGCGAACGTCACGGTGTCGCGCACGGAATCCGGTGTGTCGTGGTCGGCGCCGAGGACGAACATGCCGTGGGCGCGGATGCCGTACTCGTGCAGCACCTTGATGGCGTCCTCGATATCGCCGACTGTCTGCGACTTCTCGAAGCTGTCGAGCGTGGCCTGGTTGACGGACTCGAGGCCGAGGGCGACGAAGTCGCACTTCGAGGCTCGCATGAGCTCCATCGAGCTCCGGGTCGCGCACGACGTCGGTGCGCACCTGCGCGCCCCAGGGAACGGCGACGTCCTCGTCGATCATCATCTGCAGTAGCCGCTTGAGCCGCTTGCGGTTGGCGGCCATGTTGTCGTCGTAGAAGAAGATCTTCTCCGGCTTCTTGTCCTTGATCTCGGCGACGACGCTCTCGGCGCTACGGAAGCGGTACTTCTTGCCGAACATGGCGGTGACCGAGCAGAAGGTGCAGTCGAACGGGCAACCCCAGCTGGTCATGATGGGCGTGCTGGTGATGCGCTCGTATCCGTCAATCAGCGTGATGTCCGGGAACGGGAGTGTGTCGAGGTCCTCGCAGCGGTCGTGGAGCGGCGCATGCACGGCCTTGCCGTCCTCGCCGTGATACGAGATGCCGTTGATGGTGCTGAGCTCGCGGCTGCCGGTCAGGTACTCCGCGAGCTCCACCATGACCGTCTCGCCGGCCTCGCCGCGCGCCACGTAGTCGGAGTGCTCAAGAGCCTCGTCGGCCATGAAGGTGACGTGGGAGCCGCCGATGATGACGGGGATGCCGCGGCGGCGCAGGTCGTCGGCGATGCGGTACGCCTCGGGGATGGTGGACGTGGTGCTGGACAGGCCGACGAGGTCGGAGGCGTACACGTCGGCCCAGTCGATGGGCGAAAGCTGCGGGTTGAAGATGCGCACATCGTGACCCGCTTCCACGAGCGCCGCGCCGATCATAGGAAGCCCGAGCCGCACGAAATACGACTTGGACCAGAGATGGCGGCTGGGTGAGATGGGTTCGATCAAACGGATTTTCATGCTGAGTCCCAATCTGGACGTCCTGGACAAGAGCGTAACCAGAACAGCATACCGGACCGCAGAGGTCCGAGCCGCACGGGACGTCGATACCGGGGTCGCCGCGGCGCCGGCCGGGGCTCGCGGCGACCTCGGCCGGCGCTCGCGGCGCCGTCCGAGCCGCCTCGCGGACGCGCCTCTGCTAGCCTTGGCGCATGGACGCCAGCTTCTTCGACACGCACATCGACCGCAGCGCGACGGCGAGCTTCAAGTGGGACATGTACGGCCCGGACGCGCTGCCGCTCTGGGTCGCCGACATGGACTTCGCCTCGCCGCCGCCGGTGATCGCCGCTCTCGAAGCCCGGGCCCGGCACGGGGTCTTCGGCTATTCGCTACGTCCCGGACTCGATGTACGAGGCGCTCGGCGCGCATCTGATCCAGAGCCGCTACGGCTGGCGGATCGAAGCGTGACTGGATCGTCTGGCTGCCGAGCGTGGTCCCCGGCGTGAACCTCGCCTGCCGAGGCGTTCGCCGGGCCCGGCGAGGCGGTGATGACGATCACGCCGGTCTACCCGCCGTTCCTGAGCGCGCCGGCCAACCGTGAACGCCGCCTGATCACCGTGCCGGCCGAACTCGCGGACGGGCGCTGGGAGCTGCCGCTCCCCGGTATGGAGGCGGCAGTCACACCGGACACGCGGGTCCTGCTGTTCTGCCACCCGCACAACCCGCTCGGACGCGTGTGGAGACGGGACGAGGTGGAGGCGGTGCTGGACTTCTGCCGCCGCCACGACCTGGTGCTCGTGAGCGACGAGATCCACTGCGACCTCATCCTCGACGACCTCGCGCACGTGCCGGCGGCGACGCTCGCGGGACCCGGCGACGCAGGAAGGATCGTCACTCTCTCGTCGCCGAGCAAGACCTTCAATCTGCCCGGCCTCAACTACGCCTTCGCCATCGTCCCCGACGAGGAGCTGCGGCGACGGTTCGTGCGGCCGGGCAAAGGGCTGCTGCCGTTCCCCGGCTGCTTCGCCGTGGCCGCCGCCGAGGCAGCGTACCGCGAGGGCGGCGAGTGGCACGCGGCGCTGCTGGACTATCTGCGCGGCAACCGCGACGCGCTCGAGGCGTTCGTCGCCGTCGAGCTGCCGCGGGTCACGATGACGCACGTCGAGGCCACCTACCTGGCATGGCTCGACGTACGCGAACTCGGGATCGAAGACCCGGCGGCGGCGTGCCGCTCCGCCGGGGTGGCCCTCTCGGCCGGGGCCGCCTTCGGCGACCCGGCCTACCTCCGCCTCAACTTCGGCTGCCCGCGGGCGACGCTGCAAGAGGCGCTCCGGCGCCTCACGGCCGTCCTGCGGTAGACTGCCGGGCCATGACCGGCCCAACCAGCAGCTCCGGGCGCGGCCCGCGGCCG
>CAVOMB010000034.1:0-43237 GCA_963696935.1 uncultured Thermoleophilia bacterium
TCGCGAAGGTGATGGCGACGGCGACGGCCATGCCGACGCCGGCCCAGATGATGCCGCGCCGCGCCGTGCGCGGCGAGCTCATGCTCCTGAGGCCGAGTATGAAGAGGACGGCGGCGGCGACGTAAGCGATCTGGATGAGGTCGTTACGCATCCCCGCCTCCCTTCGCCGCCGCGCTCTTCTTCTGGTCGCCGGAGCTCTTGAACATGTCGAGCATCCGCTCGGTGACGGCGTAGCCGCCGACGGCGTTGGCCGCGCCGAGCAGCACGGCGAAGAAGCCGACGATGCGCTCGGGGGTCGTGGTCGCCGTCCCGAGCGCCACCATGGCGCCCACGACGACGATGCCGTGCACGAAGTTGGAGCCGCTCATCAGCGGCGTGTGCAGGATCACCGGCACGCGGCTGATGACCTCGTAGCCCACGAAGGCCGCGAGGATGAAGATGTAGATCGCGGCGAAGCCGGTGATCATGACGCGCCTCCTTCTTCGCCGGGCGCGTCGTCGGGCGCCGGGATGTTCTCGTCCGGCGCGCCCTCGACGTCGGCCTCCTGCGCCGCCTGTTCCGGGGCCGGCGCAGCCGGCACGTCCGGTCCTTCGATCCGCTCGCGCACGCCCTGATTGACGATCCGGCCGTCGCGCGTGAGCACGCTGCCGGCCAGGACCTCGTCGTCCCAGTCCAGCTGCAGCTCGCCCTCCTTGATGAACGGCGTCAGGAAGTGCATGAGGTTGCGCGCGTACTGGTCGCTCGCGTGCACCGGCAGCATGCCGGGGATGTTGAGCGGCCCGTAGATGAACACGCCGTTGGGGTGGTTGTACTGCTCGCCGGGGCGCGTGAGCTCGCAGTTGCCGCCGCCCTCGGCCGCCATGTCGATGATCACCGCGCCCGACTTCATCCTGTCGACCACGTCGGCCGTGATGAGCTTCGGCGACGGCCGGCCCGGGATGGCGGCCGTCGTGATCACCGCGTCGGCCTCCACGATGTGGCTGTCGACGATCTCCTTGGCCTTGGCCTCCTCCTCGTCGGTGAGCTCGCGCGCGTAGCCGCCCTCGACCTCAGCGTCGATGCCCGTGTCGATGAAGCGGCCGCCCAGCGACTGCACCTGCTCGCGCGTGACGGAGCGGACGTCGTACGCCTCGACCACGGCGCCGAGGCGCCGGGCGGTGGCGATCGCCTGCAGCCCGGCCACGCCGACGCCGAGCACCAGCACTTTGGCCGGCCGCAGGGTGCCGGCCGGCGTCGTCAGCATCGGGTAGTACCGGCCGGCCATGCAGGCCGACATCAGCACGGCCTTGTAGCCGGCGATGGAGGCCTGGCTGGTCAGCGCGTCCATGGACTGCGCGCGGGTGATGCGCGGCAGCAGTTCGAGCGCAAAGCTCGTGACCTTCCTGTCACGGAGGGCCTTGATCGAGTCGTCCGACTTGTACGGCTGCAGCAGACCCAGGAGCACCGTGCCCTCGTGCATCTGCTCGACCTCCGCCGGCGTCGGCGGGTCGACCTTCAGGACGACGTCGGCGCCGAGGATCTGGGCGTCGCCGTCTACCAGCGTGACTCCGTGGAACTCCTCGTCGCGGATGTGACTCAGCTGGCCGGCGCCGCGCTCGAACAGCACCTCTGCGCCCAGCGCCACGTACTTCTCGGCCACCGCCGGGACCAAGGCCACGCGGGCCTCTCCCGTGGCCTTCTCCCGAGGCACGCCAATACGGACTGCCATCGAACCCTCCTCGTACGTCGGGCCCAGTTCCGGGTCCGGTCAGTCACTTCCCACGGGTCGTGACCCAAAAACCTCAGACGATAGTGAAAACTCCGGAGCGCCGGCCGTCAGGCCGGCAGGCGCCGCACGGCGGCCGTCACGCAGCCGAGCCCGACGTGCGTGGTGAGCACGGCGCCGGCGCGCACCACGCGTGAGAAGGTCTCGCCGCTGAGGCTGTCGCCGTCGCCGGCGCCGCCTGGATTGTCGGGGGTCTGGGTCGTCTCGCTGAGCGTCGTACCCAGCCACTGCCCGGCCGGCACGCACGCCGGCGCGCCTCACTTCTGTCCCGGGAGCGCTCCCATCTTCTTGAGCGCCTTGCGCGCGGCGCCGGAGACGGTGGAGTCATGGTCGCCCAAGGCTTTCCGCAAGGTGTCGACCGAGTCCGGGGCGCCGATCTTGCCGAGGGCCTCGACGCACAGCATGCGCAGCAGGGCGTCGGGGTTGTGCAGGGTGATGGTGAGCGCGCCCACCGCCTCGGGATCGCCCATGAGCCCCAGCACGAACGCCGCGTCCTGGCGCCTGTGGACGTGGCCGTTCTTCAGGATGAAGATCAGCCGGTCGCGCGCCGGCGGGCCGATGGCCACCAAGGCGTCGCGCGCGTCCCCCAGTTGCACCATGTTCTTGGTGGACAGGGTCTCGATGATGCGGTCCAGCCGCTCCTCCAGCGCCTGCCGCGCCTGCTCGGCGACGGCCGCGTCTTTCTTGTACTTGGCCGCTTTGACCAGGCCGGAGATGTTGCCTGCCGCATCGAGCTTGGCGACGTTGGGAGGGCCGAACAGGGCCACGAGACGCTCCTGGTAGTCAGGGACGGGGACTGCGCCAGTCTACCTCAGGATGCGGTTGGTCACATCGAGGAGGCGCGCCGGCAGGTCGTGGAAGTCGCGCACCGGGAACACGTCGCCGCGGCCGGCGTCGGCGAGCTCGCGGCACAGCTCCGGGTTCATCTTGTAGTCCTCGGTGAGCAGGACGACGAGGTGCGGGAACCGGTGCGCCAGGGGCCGTGGGTCACCTCCCGAGGTGACGACGCCGTCGGTGATGAGCAGCCCGCTGCGGCGCGGGTTGCGGCCGCGCTCCAGCTCGGCTGCGCCGAGCGCCAGCGCGGCCTCGACGTTGGTGTAGCCGCGCACCGGCTGGTCGAGCATGCGCCGGACCACCTCTTCCGCCGGGTCCGGCACGTCGAGGTGCGTGACGGCGTTCGCCTTGTCCTCGAAGACGACCACGCTGAGATCCTCGGGGTGCAGCTTGAGCGCGAGGACCGCGGCGGCGGTCGCGGCGATGGCCATGTTCTCGCCGCTCATGCTGAGCGAGGTGTCCACCATGAGCACCACCTGGTGCCGTCTGTCGGCCCTGCGCCGCACGATCCAGTCGCCCGCCTCCGGGAACGGCTTGCCGAGGATGTTGTCGAGAGTGGCCTCCACGTCGAGCTCGCCGCCCCACGGCTCCAGCATCGGCGCGCGCACCGTATGGGTCGCCGACCGCAGAGGACCGACGAGCCGGGCGGCGCGCTGCAGCACGGCGCGCGCCGCCAGCCGCTCGGCGTAGTACCGCAGGCCGGGGTCGACGATGCGGCAGCCGCTGCGCGTGAGGTTCACGGCCACGGCCCAGCCGTCGAGCGCCTCCTTGTCGAGCTTGTAGCGCTCGGCCAGCGCCTGCAGCGGCGCGTCGCCGGACGGCATCTCCGGGGCGCACTCGGGCAGGCCGCGGACTTCCACGCGGCCGCCGTGCCGGAGCATGGCCCCGGCGGATGAGGTCAGGCTTTTGGGGAGGGCTCGGGCGGCGCGAAGACGACGTCAGGGTCCTCGCCGCGCTCGACCACGAGCTCCATGAGCTCGTCGAGCGCGGTGCCGAAGTCCGCGTCGATGTCGTCGCGCAGGTCGACGCGGGTGGTGAGCGCGGCTTCGGCCGCGCGGCGCAGCGTCTCGCGGCTCACGGCGCCGCAGGCGTCGCGGTTGTCCGCCCAGAGCCGCTCGGCGATGGCCACCGTGGCGATGGCGCCGCGCACGGAGGCTCCCTTGCGAAAGCGCGGGTGCAGCCGCGTCGCCCGCGTGAGCCGTACGGCCGTCTGCACGAGCTGCGGGTCGTCCGAGCCGGTCTCGGCGACCACGATCGCCGCTTCTTCGTCGGCTCCCTGGTACAGCAGCGCCAGGTGCTCGAACCGGTCCCGGAGCGCCTCCGAGAGGTGCCCCGTGGCCACGTACTCCACCGGGTTCTGCGTCGCCACGACCTGGAACCCGTCGGCCGCGCGCACCTCGCCGATGTGCGGCAACTGCAGCAGCCGCTCGTCCAGCGCCGGGAGCAGCACGTTCTGCACGCTCTCGGGCATACGGTTCAGCTCGTTGATGAACAGCACCTTGCCGCCCTGCATGGCCTCGACCAGCGGCCCCGCGAAGAACGCATCCTTGCCGTACCCCTGCTTGAGCACGAGCGGCGGGTCGAACCACCCGGTCAGCTTGCTCTCAGAGTAGCGGTCGTCGCCGTCAACGCGCACCGTGTCGCGACCCAGGTGATCGCAGACGGCCAGCGCCACGGTGGTCTTGCCCACGCCCACGGGCCCCTCGAGCAGGAGGTGCCGGCCGGCGCCGAGTACGGCCAGGGCGGTAGACAGCTCTTGCTCGCGGCCGACGATGCCGTGCTCGCGTTGGATCTTCTCGATCGGGGTCATGACGTCCTCTTCGTCCGCTGGTGTCGGTCCGCTGTCACGATGTCGCCTTGCGGCTCGCTCGGCGCTCAATAGCTCTTGCGTGCATCAGTCCGCTGTCACGATGTCGCCTTGCGGCTCGCTCGGCGCTCAATAGCTCTTCCGTGCATTAGTCCGCTGTCGCGATGTCGCCTTGCGGCTCGCTCGGCGCTCAATAGCTCTTCCGTGCATCAGTCCGCTGTCGCGATTCGCCCTGCGGCTCGCTCGGCGCTCAATAGCTCTTCCGTGCATTAGTCCACGAGGATGAGTGCGTAGCGATGATAGGGCTCGCCGCGCGCGGCGACCACTGCCAGCGGCCAGCCGGCGGCGGCGCTGGTGCCGAACACGTCGATGCCGCAGCCCGCGAGGCCGGGGCGCAAGCGCTCGCGGCTGTCGCAGGTCTCGGGCGCGCCGCAGGCCTCGTCCCGCTCGCACGAGCGCCCGCCGGCGACGGCGAAGGCCTTGTGGTGGCCGGCGATGAACAACTCCTGCTCGAGCGCGAGGGCGGTCCTCAGCACCCACGGCGCCGACTTGAGCCATTCGGCCCGGTCCGGGTGCACGTCGAAGCGCAGGAGCAGGACTGTCCGGTACCCGTCGAGGAGCCGCCGCGTCTCCTGCGGCGTCGGCGAGTGCGGCGGGCACGTCAGGCAGCGGCCCGCCACGGGGCAGCCGTACAGGCACTTCCAGCGCACCCACTCGGCGGTGACCACCTGGTCCGGTCGCAGTGCGGCGGCGGCGCTGGCGCCGGCCGCCAATGCGCGCTGCACCAGCGCGTCCGTCACCTTCGTGTCCTCAGTGCTCACAAGCGTCCTTTCGCGAGGCGGAGCCTGATTCTCTCAGCGCAGCACACGGTCGGCCACCTCGAGCATGCGGCGCGGCAGCGCGGCGAAGCCGTCCACGCGGACGACGCCCCCGTCGGCGGCCCGGGCGATGGGCTCGCCCACCGCCAGGCGGGGCGAGATCCAGGTCGTCACCGGCGCGCCCGGGTCGCGCCGCACCGGGCGCTCCTCCATCAGGAGCACGTGGAGCGCGCCGAAGCGCGCGGCGGCCGGCAGCGGGTCCGCGCCGCAGGTGTACACCCCGTCGCTGACCAGAAGGCCGCAGCGGCCGGGGTCGCGACCGCGCTGGAGCTCGGCGTGGCCGAGCCGGAGCGCGGCCGCGATGTCCGTCCCTCCGCCGCAAGTCACGGCGAGCATGCGGCGCACCAGCTCCGCCGGCGCGACCTCCTCACCGAAGCGGAGCACCGTCCTGGCGCCGTCTGCGAAGAGCACCACGCTGAGGTCGCCGAGCCGCAGCTTGAGCGCGAGCACCGCCGCGGCGACCGCGGCGAGCGCCATCTTCTCCCCCGCCATGCTCAGCGACGTGTCGATCATCAGCACCACCTGATGCCTGCGGTCGACGCGCCGCTGCACGATGAGGTCGCCGGGCTCTGGGTGCGGCTTGCCGAGCAGGTTCTCGACCGTCGCCTCGACGTCGAGCTCGCCGCCCCACGGCTCGAGCAGCGGCTCGCGGACGGTCTTGGTCGCGGCCTTCACCGGACCGACCAGGCGGACGGCGCGCTGCAGCACGGCCGCCGCCGCGAGCTGCTGCGCGCACAGGTAGACGCGCTCGCCGGCGTAGGAGAGCGCGCCCGCGCTCAGGTCGCCGGCGAGCTCCCACCCATCGAGCTCTTCGGGCGCCGCGCGCAACTGCTCCGCCAGCGCGCGGCGGTCCGCCGGCGTGCAGGCCGCCGGTTCCGGAGGCCGGCGCGGTCCGACCCCGGCGTCCACAGGCGTGGGCTCCCGCGCGCCGCCGGAGGCGCCCTCCGCGGCGCGCCCCCAGAGCTCGGTCGCCACCACATCCGGATCGGCGCCCTGCTCGACGACCAGCTCGACGAGCTCGTCGAGCACGTCCGCCAGCCCGGCGTCCGCCTCACGCAGGTCCACGCGCGTGGCCAGCGCGATCTCCGCGACGGAGCGGATCCGCGGCGCGAGCGCTGCTGCGCTCTCTCGCGCCGCGGCCAGATCCACCATCGCGATGGCGCCGCGCACGGAGGCGCCACGGCGCACGCGTGGGTGCAGCCGGGTGCCGCGCACGACGCGCACGGCCGCGCGGACCAGCGCGGCGTCGGCGCACCCGGTCGCGGCCGCGACGATCTCCTCTTCCTCGGCCGCCGTCTGGTAGCCCACTGCGAGGTGTTCGAACCGGTCACGCAGCGCCTCCGAGAGGCGCCCCGTGGCCACGTACTCCGCCGGGTTCTGCGTGGCCACCACATGGAACCCCTCGGCGGCCCTGACCTCGCCCAGGTGCGGGACCTCGACCAGGCCCTCGTCCAGCGCCGGCAGCAGCAGGTTCTGCGCCGCCTCCGGCAGGCGGTTGAGCTCGTTGAGGAACAGCACGCTGCCGTCGCGCATCGCGCGCACCAGCGGGCCCGCAACGAAGGCGTCCTCCCCGTACCCGAGCCGCAGGGCGAGCGGAGGGTCGAACCACCCCGCGAGGCGGCTCTCACTGAAGCGGTCGTCGCCGTCGACGCGGATCGTCCGCCGGCTCAACCGGCGGCACGCGGCGACCGCCAGGGTCGTCTTGCCCGACCCGACGGGGCCCTCCAGCAGCAAGTGCCGGCCACCCTCGAGCACGGCGCACGCGGCGGCCATCTCCTGCTCCCTTCCGATCATGAGACCGACGGTACCACGCTCAGGCGTGAGCCAGACCCGATCTAGACCTGGAAACAGAACCCGAACCCGGGTCCCTGCTCCTTGAGCGGGGTGAGAGGGCTCGGCGGGACGCCGGCGTGGGCCTCGCCGTGGTACTCCCGCGGGGCCACGTCGTTGGGGCCTTCCGGGTACAGCAGGCTGGCAAGCGCCTGGATCTGGTCGCGGCCGACGCCGAGCTCGAACTGGCCGCCTCCGTAGAGGACCATGCCGGCGGCCTGCGCGCGCTCCACGCAGTCGAGCAGCGCGCGCACGCTCCCGAACCGCGACGGCTTGATGTTGAGGTTGCGCAGCACGAAGCGGTCGCACTCAGGCCCGCACACGGCGGCGACCCGGGCGGTCACCGCCTCGACGTCCTCCCAGGAGTGGATGGGCGCGTCGAAGCTGAAGCGCGCCTCCTCCCCGCGCAGCACCTCACGTGCCGGCCCCTCGAGTGCGGGGTCCTCGAGCACGGCGCCCGGGAAGACCTCCGCGACCAGCCGGTACTGGACCGGGTCGGGCGGGTTTTCCACGGGCGAGTCCGTATAGAAAGACTTGAAGTCGAGCTGCCGCACGCGCCCGGTGGCCGCGATCTCGCGCATCAGGCCCTCGTCCCACTCGGGCGTCGGGTCGAGCTTGAACTCGAGCCGAGGAGCCACTGCGAGCCACGGCTTGATGTCGAGCCGCGTACTGAGCACGAAACGCACCGGCCGGTACGGCCGCGCCAGCGCCTCGCCCAGGCCCAGCTTGTGCTGCCGCAGGGCGAGGTCGAGCGCGGCGCTCTCGAAGCCCCAGCGCCGGTACGGGCGGAAGAACTCCTGGCCGGGCGGCCTGCCGGGGAACAGATCCAGGCCGCCGACGTGCCCTGAGAACACGTCGAACCGCCACTCGCCTTCGAGCGGCAGATCGGCGGGGTAGTCGTCGTGGTCCTCGGCCTCGTAGGTGACGTCCTCTCCGCGCCCCTCGAGCCCTCCGCCGACGAGGACGATCTCAGTGCTCACGCGACGGAACCCGCTCGAGACGTCCAGCTCGCGGCGCTCGGTCCGGTAGCCGTCGATCTCCAGTTCGAGCCCGGCAAGCCGCTGGTACAACCGTCCGGGTCGTCCGGGTGTCTCGTCCGTCATGGCCCCACCTGCTTCGTCGAGGTACGACGGCGAGTCTCGCCGTCGGCGGCAGTCACTGTGCCGCTTCTACCCTTGACTGCACACGTACAACCGGGAGGCGAGCGAGCGCGCCGGCCCGCGGTAGGGCTCCGAAGGCGGCGGAGCCGCGCGTCTGGCATACTTGACCGCCATGAGCGAGCTCCTCCACATCGGCATCTCCACCAGCGCATACGCGGACCGGCTGCTGCCCGTCGCGCTTGAGCGCATCGCGGAGCTTGCCCCGGCCGCCGAGATCCGCTCGTTCGGCATGCACACGTTGATGAGCAAACGGAACCGGGCCGAAGTGCTCAAAGCGGGCCTGTGGTACTCCGTCCACGGCCCCTTCGGCTACACCGGCATCTGGGACCTCGACGAGGTGGAGCGCCTCAAGGCGCTCGACGAGCACCGCCGGCACCTCGAAGCGAGCGCCGAGATCGGGGCGCACCTCTACGTGGTCCATCCCGACTGGCGTCCAGACGTGCGTCCGCGCGACCCTGCCGTGATCGCCCAGCTGGACCGCTCGTTCGAGACGCTGCGCGCCTGGCAGGACGAGCTGGGCGTGGAGGTCGTGGTCGAGAACATGCCGGGCGCCGGGCACTCGCACTTCACCCACCCCGGCGACCTCGACCTGCGCGGGCTCGGGCTCATCCTCGACGTCGGGCACGCCGGCATCAGCGGCTGCCTCGACGAGTGGCTCGACGACCCGCAGGCTCGGCTGCGCCACCTGCACGTGCACGACAACCACGGCGAGGGCGACGATGGCGACCCCCACCTGGGCCTCGGCGAGGGGGTCGTGGACGCGGCGGCCGTCATGGCGGCCGCACGAGAGGCCGGAGCCACCGTCATGCTGGAGCACGACCGCGACGAGGCAGTCGTGACGAGCCTCGCCCGCCTGCGGACGCTCGGCCTGCTCTAGGCTCCCGCGGTCCCCGGCGCCAGGGCCTTGCCGGCCTCGTAGGCGGAGATCTTCAGCTCCGCGTCGCGATCCGCGCTCTCCGGATCGTCGGCGTTGGGCGAACCAGTGCAGCGCCGGCGTCTTCTTGCGCCCCGGGTTGTCCGGCAGGATGGTGTCGCCGAAGGGCACCTCGCCCTCGAGCCAGATGGACTGGCTGGCGACGAACTCCATGTTGGAGCCCGGCTTGCCCATGCCCTGCAGGGTCGCGAGCGCGCGGATCTCGCAGGCGGGCGCGCCGGACTCGAGCTCGGCCAAGTAGGCGCTGTGGCGATACCCCACGTTGCCCCACATGTGGTGGGAGCTGGGGCTGGAGAGGATCGCCGCGGGACCGGCCTCGCGCTTCACGCGGTTGATCGCGCTGACCACGATGTCCGTGGCCTCGTCCCACGAGATGGGCTCGTGGCCGGAGACACCCCGGTTCTGCGGGCTGCGCTCGCCGTCCGGATCGAAGTCGGCGCGCTTGAGCGGGGCCTTGATGCGGAGGTCGGACGCAGCAGGCGCCTGTCACGGTAAAGCGTGCCTTCAGACGCGAAGCCGGGCGGGGCGGCGGAGACGCTGCGCCCCCGCCGCCCCGCCCGGCGTCCTCCCGGTTCAGCCCTCGAGGACCTCAATGAGTTCCTCCTTCATCTCGCGCAGGCGCGTGGAGATGAGGCCGGCCAGCTTCTTCATCACCTGGTAGGCGGCCTCCGGCTCGCGCAGGAGCACGGCGTCCACCTCATCGGCCGAGATGGCGATGACCGCGCTGTCTTCGAGCGCGTGTGCCTCGGCGACGTACACGTGCGGCGCCACCAGCGAGGACCAGCCGGACAGCGCGTACTGCCCCACCTCCACCACCTCGACGGTCTTGCCGGCCGGCGTCGCCAGGCGGATGGCCAGGCGCCCGCTCGCGACCACGAACAGGGTGTGCGCCACGGTGTCCTGGTCGAACAGGGCCTCGCCCTCCCTCAGCGGCACCATCCTGCTGAGGTCGGCCAGGGCGCTGATCTGGTCGTCGCTCAGCGGCTCCAGCAGCTCGCAGTGGCCCAGCGTGCTCTCGACGGACAGGTCTGCGGTCGGCGGTCTCATGTCCTCCCCCTTGGTAGACAGCGACGGCTCCACTGGGTTGTACCCGCGCGCGTGACGGCACGAGGCGTTGACCCGGCGTTCGCAGCCGGGCCTCTGATAGACTCCTGAAGGTGCCGGTCCGGCGCCCCCACGCTCACGTCAACGACCGAAAGTGCACGCCATGAGCCAGTCCTTCACCTACACGGGCACCAGCGACTACATCGCCGCGCCCGACCTCATGCAGACAGTCAACGTCTCCGTGCAGCTCAGCCGCCCGCTGCTCATCAAGGGCGAGCCCGGCACCGGCAAGACCATGCTCGCGCAGAGCATCGCCAAGGGCCTCGACATGCCGCTGCTCATCTGGAACGTCAAGTCGACCACCAAGGCGCAGGACGGCCTATACGTCTACGACACGGTGCAGCGCCTGTACGACGGCCAGTTCGGCGACCGCGACGTGAGCGACATCGCCCAGTACATCAGGCTCGGCAAGCTGGGCGAGGCCTTCACCGCCGAGGAGCGGGTCGTGCTGCTCATCGACGAGATCGACAAGGCCGACCTCGAGTTCCCCAACGACCTGCTCTGGGAGCTTGACCAGATGGAGTTCCACATCCCCGAGACGCACGAGAACGTCAAGGCCAGGCAGCGGCCGATCGTGCTCATCACGTCCAACGCGGAGAAGGAACTGCCCGACGCGTTCCTGCGCCGCTGCGTGTTCCACTACATCGAGTTCCCGGACGCGGACATGATGGAGCGCATCGTGCGCGTCCACGTCCCCGGCCTGGACAAGCGGCTGCTCGACCTCGCCATGCAGTCCTTCTACTGGTTGCGCGACCTGCCGGGCCTGCAGAAGAAGCCCAGCACCAGCGAGCTCATCGACTGGGTGCAGGCCTTGGAGCGCGGAGGGGTCGACCCCAAGGAGATCTCCGCGCGCCTGCCCTTCATGGGCGTGCTGCTCAAGAAGGACCACGATGTCGACGTCGCGCAGCGCGCCGTCGCCTCCGGGCGCGGTCGGCGATGAGCGTCGGCCCCGTCGAGCTCTTCATCATCGTCGTGCTGGCGATCGTCGTGGCGGTGCTCGTCCTACGCGAGATCGGCAAGCGGGGCCGCTGAGGCCTCTCGGGTGTTCACCGACTTCTTCTTCCTGCTGCGCTACTACGGGGTACCGGTGACGGTCACGGAGTGGCTCGCCCTCATGCGCGGGCTCGCCATGGGACTCGTGCCCACCGGCCTGGACGAGTTCTACGCCGTCGCGCGCAGCATCCTCGTCAAGAGCGAGGCGTACTTCGACCAGTACGACCAGGCGTTCGCGCACATGTTCAAGGGCATCGAGACCCCCGTGGAGATCGCGGACGAGGTCTGGGACTGGCTCTCCGACCCGCTCACCATGCCCGGGCTGAGCGACGGAGAGCGGCGCGCGCTGGCGGCCGCGCTCGAGGACCTCGACCTCGAGGCGCTGCAGAGGACGTTCGAAGAGCGCCTCAAGGAGCAGACCGAGGCCCACCACGGCGGCAACAAGTGGGTGGGCACCGGCGGCACCAGCCCCTTCGGCCACTCCGGCCATCACCCCGGCGGCATCCGCGTGGGCGGCGAGAGCCGCAACATGAGCGCCGTCAAGCTGGCCGGCGAGCGCCGCTACCGCGGCTACCGCACCGACCAGGAGGTCGGCGTGCGGCAGTTCGAGCTGGCCCTGCGGCGCCTCCGCCAGCTCAGCTCGCGCACCGAGGGCCTGCCCGACGAGCTCGACCTCGACGAGACCGTCGAGGAGACGGCCAGTAACGCCGGCCGCCTCAGCCTCGTGTGGCGCAAGAGCCGCAAGAACGCCGTCAAGGTGCTGCTGCTGATGGACGTCGGCGGCTCCATGCACCAGTACATCCGCCTCTGCAGCCAGCTGTTCAGCGCGGTCAACCGCAGCAGCCACTTCAAGGACCTGCGGTTCTACTACTTCCACAACTGCGTCTACGACTGGCTGTACACGAGCACGCGCATGACCTCGTCCGAGGCCATCTCGACGCGGCGCGTCCTGCAGGAGCTACCGAGCGACTACAAGCTCATCGTCGTCGGCGACGCGGCCATGGCCCCCAGCGAGCTCATGGCCCGCGACGGCATCATCTGGTGGGGCCACGGCAACGACGAGCCCGGCATCGAGTGGCTGCGGCGCCTGCGCCGCCACTTCGACCACTCGGTGTGGCTCAACACCATCCCCGAGACCGACTGGGACCGCGCCTACGGCAGCGTCACCATCCGCAAGGTGCGCGAGGTCTTCCCCATGTTCGAGCTCACCGTCGACGGTCTCACCGCCTCCACGCGCAAGCTCATGGTGAGATACTGACGCTCTGGTGAGATACTGACGCTCACTAGCTGAACGTCCCATTCAAGCCGTACGTCTGCCCGCCGATACCTCTCCCGGCGAGGGGATGCAGACCATGGAGGACATCGGATCCGACACGCCGTTCGCGCTCGTGCACCACGGGGGTGCGGGCGAGGACGCCCTGCTCGGCGACACCCTGGTCCAGCTGGCGGAAGGGATCGCCAAGGCGCTGGACTGCTCTGAGTGCTGCGTCTACGAGTATGTAGCCGCGCACAACCTCCTGCGCGCCCAGGCTCTCTGGTCCCGCATGCCCAACGAGAACGACATCGACTGGGTGGGCGAGGCGCACCGCCTCTCCGACGCTCCGGGCTTCGAGCGCGTCATCGAGGAGCGTGAGGTCCTGGTCTCCTACCCCGACGACGACGTCGACGCCGCCACCGCCGGGTTCGAGACCATGGAGTTCTGGGGGGAGCGGGCCGCCATCTGGGCGCCCATCGTCCGCGGCGACCAGGTGCTCGGCATGCTCGAGCTGACGGAGAAGGAGCGTGACCGCCGCTTCACCGGCGACGACGAGCGGCTCGTGCGCCAGATGGCGTCGCTCGCCGCCATCGCGCTCTACAACGCGCGCGCCTCGCGCGCGGCCGAGGAGCGCAATCGCCAGCTCTCGGCCCTCATCGGCGCCTCGCGGGCGATGACCTCCACGCTCGACCTGGACGAGCTCCTCGAGGTCATCTGCCGGCATGCGGCACTCGCGCTCGACGCTGGGTCGAGCTACATCTACGAGTACGACGCCGAGGCGGACGCCATGGTCTGGCTCGCCCAGTACCAGCGCGACGCATCCCACGCGTTCGAGGAGCCGCTCGGGACCGTGTATCCCATCGATGACCTGCCCCAGGACCTCGCCGTGGTGCGCACGCGCCGGCCGGTCGAGGTCCGACTCGACGACCCGGACCTCGACCCGCTGATGCGGGCGCAGCTCCTGGACTGGGGCGAGATGTCCTCGCTCATGGTGCCGCTCGTCATCGGCCGGCAGGTCGTCGGTTCGCTCGAGGTCAGCGAGGTGGTGTACCCGCGTCACTTCACCGAGCAGGAGACCGGACTCTGCATGGCGCTGGGCGAGCAGGCCGCGATGGCCATCCGCAACGTGCAGCTGTACCGCCGTCTCCAGGAGCAGAACGAGACCATCGAGCTGCAGGCGACCCACGACGGCCTCACCGGCCTCTTCAACCACCGGTACTTCTGGGAGAGGCTGCGCGACGAGGTCGCCCGGGCGCAGCGGTACGGTCAGCCGCTCTCGCTGCTGATGCTGGACCTGGACGACTTCAAGCACGTCAACGACCACTTCGGCCACCTCGTGGGCGACGAGCTGCTGCGCGCGGTGGGAGGCGCCCTGCAGACGCAGATCCGGCAGGGCGTGGACTGCGCCGCGCGCTACGGCGGCGAGGAGTTCGCCGTGATCCTGCCATCCACGGAGTCGGAGCTCGAGGGAGGCGCGCTGGACGGCGCGGTGACCACCGCGGACCGCATCCGCGCCGCCGTCGCCGGCCTCCGGCTCCCCGTCGACGACCCGGCCTGGCCGGGGATCACGGTGAGCATCGGCGTGGCCACCCTGCCCGTGCACGCGAGCGACGCAGAGGGGCTGGTCACGCGCGCCGACCAGGCGCTCTACTGGGCCAAGGCGCGCGGCAAGGACACCGTCGCCGTTTTCGGCGCGCACTGACGGTCGCGGCGCCCGACCCCGCGCGCCTGGCCGGCGCCTACTTCTTGTCGCCGAGGCAGTAGAACCAGCCGTCGCGGCAGCCCACGTACACGCGGCCGTTCCACAGGGTGGGCGTGGACTCGAACCCGCCGCCGGTGAAGAACTGGTCGCGCTCCTTGAGCGTCACCGTCCAGAAGTCGCCGTTGTGACTCGCGCTGGGCAGCGCGCCGGGGTCGCCCTCCCGAGCCGGCGTGTAGCCGATGTCGAACAGGTGGACACGCTGGTCGTAGCTCGCGCTGATCAGGGAGTCCCCGACGATGATGGGCGTCGAGATGGCGCCGCCGTTCCACACCCTCGTCACCTGCACCGGCGTCTTCCAGCCCTTCTGCAGCATCGGCCCCGCCACGGTCGCGTCGCTCATGACGTCCTGCGAGACGAGATACATGTAGCCGTCGATGGCGTTGAACGCGCAGAGCGCCGGGTACTTGCTGGCCGCGTTGTAGGTGTCGTTGACGGCCGCCGAGCTCACGACCCCGCCGGCCCAGTCGCCGATCTTGCGGTTCCCGGTCGGGAAGTACCAGACGGTCGCCTTGTCCGGGGGCTTCGTCGGATCCAGGGCCAGCATGCCGCCCTTCCCCTTGACGTACTGCTTCTCCACCCCCTGCAGCAGCAGTCCCTTCTGCGTGGGGACCGGCGTGCCCTCGAGGTCGGTACCCACGAAGTAGTCCCAGACGATCTTGAGATCGGAGCGCCGGAGGCCGTACACGTGGCCGGCGCCCGAGGCGATGTAGAGGTTCTTGCCGACCGCCGAGGCCGACGCCTCGAGCGCCAGGTCGTCGCCGTGGTCGGCGTTGCGCTTGTCGCCGAGCAGCAGGGTCTGGTGCTCGACGACGGGCTTCTTGCCCGCCGCCCAGTCGGTGGTCTTGAGCGGGTCGAGCGCGTAGAAGTAGCCGCTCTCGACCCCGATGTAGAACACGCCGTCGAAGAAGAAGCCGCTGCCGTCGACGTCGCGGCTGTAGTTCTTCGTCCGCGGCACCGGCTGCCGCCAGAGCTCCTCGCCGCTGCCGAACGTCACTGCGCGGAGCGGCGCGACCGTGGGGTCGTCCATCGTCTTCGGGTAGCCGCGTCGGGAGCCGGCGACGACGATGTACCTGTCTTCCGGGCCCGTCGGAGAGGGATTCTTGAACACCGACGGGCTGCTCTTGATGATGTCGTCGAACTTGTACGCCCAGACGACCTTGCCGGTGGCGGCGTCGATCCTACGCAGGTGGTAGTCGTAACCGCTCGCCACCACGTAGGTCCTGCCGCCGTCCACGACGATGTCGGCCTGCCCGGTCCAGCCGCTGCCGGCGTACGTGCTCGGGGCGTCATTCTCGTACTTGCCCGAGCTCATGCCGCTGCCGAGCGCGGTCTTCCAGAGAACGTCGAGGTGCTTGGGCGCCGGCCCTTGCCCGTAGTACCGGCGCCCGTAGTTGCCCAGGAACGTGCCGACCTTGACGCCGTCGCCGGCCACCGCGGGTGCGGGCGGCGACGGCACCGGGCCGGCCTGCGCGGGCTGGTCTGCCCCGCCGCCCGCACAGCCGCAACCGGCGCAGGAGGCGGCGCGCCAGATCAGGAGGATCGCCAGCACGGCGATGACGAGAAGCGCGAGACCGCGCCGGCGCCGCAACTGGCGCTGACGCTGGGCTGAACGGCGGCGTGGCGGCCGCCGGTCTTGTCCGGCCGACGTCTCGATGGCGCGACGATACACCACGCGGCCGCCTCTCGCGCGGCGCTCTCACGCGTGGCGCGCGGGCGCCCAGAAGCGTATCGGCCGCGCGCCCAGGAGCGTATCGCCCATGCGCCCACGGTAGCCGCGGGTGCTCGCCGCGGCGCCCGCAGGATAGGATGGATGCGGGGGCGGGCCGGCGGAGCCTCGCCCGCCTCACGCCGCCCCACGGATCCGGAGGACCACATGGCTACCGACCTCGACCTGCTGCGCGACCTCTGCGCCGCCCCTGCCCCGACCGGGTTCGAAGCTCCCGTCCAGGACCTCGTGCGGCAGCGCCTCGCCGCGCTGTCCGCGCCGGACGGCGACCCGCTCGGCAACGTCTGGGGCACGGTGAAGGGTCAGGGCGCGCCGCACGTCGTCGTCACCGCCCACGCCGACCAGATCGGCCTGATCGTCACCTACGTCGACGAGCATGGGTTCGTCTCGTTCGACAAGATCGGCGGAGTGGACGCCCAGCTGCTCCCCGGCCGCAATCTCCTCGTCCACACCCCAAAGGGCGTTGTGAACGGCGTCGTCGGCCGCAAGCCCTCGCACAAGATGAGCAAGGAGGAGCGCGCCAAGGCTCCCGACCTGACCGACCAGTGGCTCGACATCGGCTGCTCCACCCGCGAGCAGGCCTTGGCGCTTGTCCAGATCGGTGACCCCATCACGTTCCCGCCGAACTTCCTCGAGCTGGCCGGCGGCCGCTACGCCTCGCCGGCCTTCGACAACCGCGCCGGCGTCTACGTCTGCCTGCGTGCGCTCGAGCACTACGCCGAGGCGCCGGCGGCCGCCGACCTCACGGCGCTGCTCACCGTGCACGAGGAGACCACCTTCATGGGCGCCAAGGCCATGGCCATCAAATGGCAGCCCGACGTGATCATCGTCGTCGACGTGGACTTCGCCAGCGACGACCCCGGCATGGACGCCAAGAAGCTTGGCGGCGAGGTCAAGCTCGGCGCCGGCCCGGTGATCCACCGCGGCGCCGCCGGCAACCTCGCCCTCACCGACCTCGCCATCCAGGTAGCCAAGGACGAAGGCATCCCCTGTCAGGTCAAGGCGATGCCCGGCAACACGTCGACCGACGCCGAGGAGCTCATGGCGGCGGGCAACGCCGCCACGCTCTCGTTCAGCATCCCCGTGCGCAACATGCACTCGGCGTTCGAGGTCACGCAGCCCGACGACGCCGAGGCCGGAGGCCTGCTCACCACGGCCGTCACGCGCCGCCTGGCCGCCGACGGCTGGGACCCCGAGCGCTTCGTGCCGCGCGCCTAGGCTTCGCCGGGCGCACCACGCGGCGCGAGCCGCCTCGTCAGGGCGCCGTGCGGCTCAGGTGGCCGCCGAGCCAGTCGATCTCACCCGGCGCCACGCGGCTCCAGAAGTCGTCGTTGTGACCGCCGGGGCTGAACCCGCCCGCCGGCGACTCCGGCAGCGCCTCCGCGAACGCCTTGTCGGCCTCGTAGAACGGGTCCTGCCGGCCGCAGTCGATCCGGACCGGGAGGCCGCTCAGCGCGTCCGCGTCCGCGAAGACGTCGTTGGCCGCGTAGTCGGCAGCGCTGTCGAAGGCGACGGCCACACCGTCGTCGTAGGAGCGCCACAGGGCGGCGCTGACGCCGCAGACGGCGCAGAACTCCCGCGGGTGCAGCTCCGCCGCCCGCAGCGCCCCGTACCCGCCCATAGACCAGCCCATGATCGCCACCGGTCCGCCGAGCCCATGCTCGTCGCGGAGGAACGGGATGAACTCCTCGAACAGCATGGCCATGGCGTCATCGCCGGCGGCGCGCCGGTGCCAGTACGTGTCGCTCGCCTGCACGGCAGCGACGGCGAACGGCGTGACGCCGCGCTTGACGATGGCGTCGGCCACGTAGTCGCCGAAGTGCAGACCGCCCTCCAGCACGTCGTCCGGAGTGCGGTTGCGGCCCGGCAGACAGATCACGACGGGCGTGCCGGCCGGGTTGCGGGTGGCGCCGGCCGGAGCCACGTCCTGGGTGAAGCCGATGTCGTACGCGGCCGGCCCGGCGAGGTGTTTCGAGGGCAGCGTCCCCCTCTTGTACGTGACCTGGTACGAGGGCGGCGGCGTGCCGGGCTCCCCGTAGGCGCCGGTGAGACGGTACCAGCCGTCGCGCACCCTCCAGGACCGCCGGCCGACCACCCCGAGCGCGGCGGCGGCCGCCACGACCACGCCGCCGCCGATCAGGAACTGCCGCCGCGTGACGCCGGCTTCCGGGTCGCCGCGCTCGCCCGCGGGAGGCCGCTCGCCGGAGCTGCGGGTCTCGGTTCCGGGCTCGCCGGCCGCCGCAGCGACGCCGCCTCCCGGAGCGCGCCGCGTCATCTCAGGGTCTGGCCCTCGGAGGTTCCCGGACCGGCCGCCGCAGCCATCGACGGCTCGCGCAGCGTGGCGGCGATCTCCCGGGCCATCTCGAGCTGCCACCTGAGACGCGCCGGCGCGAGCAGGTGGAACAGATCGGCGAAGTCCTGGTCCCGCAGCGGGACCTTGCGCTCGATGTGCAGGTACGGGACGTCCCACTGCTTCGCCAGCGCCGCCGCCCGCTTGCGGTAAGCCGGCACCACGCCGGCCCAGTCGGGCCCGGCCGCCGAGGCGTTGAGCGGCTGGTCGTAGAACGCCACGTCGTAGCCGCGGTCGCGGGCAAGCCGCAGGATCTCCCTCAGCATGGCGAAGTTGTAGTCGCCGTACTGACGGTAGAGCGTCACGTCCTTGGCGAGCACGTAGAGCACGTTGCGCCGCTTGCCGAGCTGCGTGTGGCCCACGGCGCCCCAGGGGTAGTAGTGCGGCTCGTAGGCGATCCTGGCGCCCCACACGGGGCCACCGGCGGCGCGCTCGCGCAGGTACGAGCCGACGTAGTCGAAGATGCCGGGGAGCGCGCCGGTGCTCGGCGCCTTCTCGCCGAAGTACCTGGGCGCGATCTGGTCCAGGCGCTTGCTGCGCACCAGGAGCGTGTGGCCGCTGAGCAACTCCGCGTCACGGTCCGGCTTGCCGGTCACGCGGATCGGCGCCAGCCCGATGACCAGGGTGGCCGGGCCGGGAGGCAGGTTGTCGACGAGCGCCAGCGTCATGGCCATGCTCTCCTGGTGGGCGGCCAGGCTCACGACCTGTACCGGCTGACCGGCGTCGCGCCCGATCGCGGCCGCCAGAGACGCCTCGCTGACGAAGCACTCCATGGTGCCGGACCCGCCGAAGAGGTAGACGGTGCGCGTCTGCGGCGGGTCCTTCTTCAGCTCCTGCACCTTGACCGAGACGTGCACGTAGTCGTCGTGGTTGATGCGCAGGAGGCGGCCCTCGTCCACTCTGGTGAGGCCGCCGCCGAAGAGCACGCCCTGGAGGGCGACGATCACGACCAGGGTGCACAGCGCGGCGGCGGCCAGCACCAGCGGACTCCGCTGGCGGAAGCCGCGACTGAACGCGCGCCACCCTTGGGTGCTCTTCACGTCATGAATGCTCATGGATGTTGGGAAGTGGGCTCCGTCATGTTCTCACAGTGTGAACGCCCGGGTGGGCTCAGGAGTTCACAGCAGCACGCCGTGGATCCACGCCAGCGGCAGGCGCACGGCGTTGAAGATGACCTTGGCCGCCTGCTCGATGTTGCCCGTGGAGACGAACGCGTACCCCATGGCCACGTAGAGGAAGGTCGCCGGGTAGCCGAGCCACTTGGTGAACTTCTCGTAGCTCGCCGCCGGCGGCAGGCCCGCCCTCTTGCGCGCCTTCTTGCGCTTCTTCTTCCAGCGCTCCCAGCGGGCCACGATCACCAGGCCGGTGCCGTGGTACAGACCCCAGGCCAGCCAGTTGAGGTCCACGGCGTGCCACAGGCCCATCACCAGCATGCTGGCGTACAGGCCCATCCAGGTCTTGCGCGTGAGCCCGAACACCGGGAAGTACACGTTGTTGCGGCACCAACTGCTCAGCGAGATGTGCCAGCTGCGCCAGAAGTCGCTGAGGTTCTTCTGCCAGAACGGGAGGTGGAAGTTCTCCATGATGCGGAACCCGAACAGGCGCGAGAAGCCGATGGCGAGGTCGGTGTACGCGGAGAGGTCGAAATAGGCGCGGACGAACACGATGACGCAGTAGGCGACGGGCCACCACCAGCCGACGTCGTGAGGGTTGAAGTCAGTCTTGCCGATCGTGGTGATGATCTTGCCGAAGAAGATCGAGAACAGGAAGTCGACGACGAAGACCTTCTTGAAGTAGCCGAGCGCGATGCGCCGCAGGCCGTAGTAGAACTCCTGGCGGTCGAAGCCGATGGTGCGCTTCTCGTAGAAGCCTTGGTACGTCTCGAGCGGACCGGCCGGGAACGCCGGGATCCACATGACGAAGGCGGCCAGGCGCAGCAGGTCGTTCTCCTGGATCACCCCGCGCATGCAGTCGAACACGTACTGGAGGTTGCGGAACACGAAGTAGCTGATGCCGAGCGGCATGATCAGGTGGGTGACGATCGGGTCGCCCGAACCCCAGATCGCGATGGCGCCCCGCTGGCCGTACTTCCCGATACCCAGCGTGACGAGTGCGATGATGATGGCGATGAGCACGACGCGCGCGCCGCGCAGCCGCTCCTTGCGCTTGGCCTCCACCAGTTGGTGAGTGACGAGCACGAGGCCGAGGGCGATGGCCGAGAAGATGGGGTTCAGCACCGCCAGTACGGCCACGCTGACGACGAGCATGAAGATGAGCCGGTACGTGTCCTTGCGCAGCAGGAGCCAGAACACCAGCAGCGAGAAGATCACCACCGGGATCAGGTACAGCGTGAAGTAGATCTTCACCCGCCACTCCCTCCAGAGTCAGCGGCGTTGAGCAGACGCGTCAGCTCCTCCGCCAGTGCATGTTGCCAGATGACGCGCCCGGGCGCGATGAGATGCGAGAGGTCCTGGAAGTCGCGGCTCGGGATGTCGACGGTCTGGTTGAGGTCGACGTAGGGATAATCGTACTTCTCCGCCAGCTTCGTGACCGGTATCCGGTACTTGCGCTGCGACGCGTCGAAACTGTCCTTGACGATCTCCTCGTTGAGCGGCAGTTCGAGCAGCACCACCTTGACGCCGCGCTCCTTGGCCTGCGCCAGCAACTCCTCCAGCATCTGCAGGTTGGCGGCACGGTTCTGCTCGAAGACCGGCTTGCGGCTCGTGTTCCACTTGGTCACGAGCCGCTTCTTCTGGCTGTCGGAGCGCCGCGTCTTGGCGGAGTAGCGGTGCAGCGCGTACCGCGTGCTCGGCGCATCTCCCTCGAGGAGCTGGGCGCCGTGGTCCCTGGCCCAGCCGGTGATGTACGACCAGATGCCCGGCAGGATGGTGTACGCGTACTTCTGCAGGCCCCACTTCGACGAGACGAACCGGTGCACGGCCGTGCTGTCCAGCAGGATCTCACGGCCCTCGGCCTGTTCCGCGTTCTCCTGTTTCGTGGCCGTGAAGCGGCCGAGGTTCACGCCGACCAGCAGCCACGCCGGCGTGTCGGGTGCGGCGTCCACGACCGAGAGACTCTCGGCGAAGTTCTGGTTGATCGAGCCGAGGTCGTACGCGGCGACCCTGGGGCCGCCGTCCTTGCGGATCTCCGCGGCCAGCGAGTCGCCGCCGACGATGCTCTCACGTGCGCTCGACCCGCCGAGGAGGTACAGGGAGGCCGCGGAGGGCTCGTGCTGCTTCGCCTTGCCCACCATCCACGAGATGTACGTGAACGAGTCCTCGGGGTTGCGCAGCGCGCGATCGAGCGGGACGGCGGTCCAGGCTCCGCTCGTGAAGAGCCACTGGAAGCCGAGCAGCGCCGGGACGAGCAGCAGCGCGGCCACGACGAGCATCAGTGGATTGCGGTTGCGGAAGCCGCGCCTGAACGAGTCCATCAGGGCGTCGTCCTCAGCGTGCCGTCGTCGTAGAGACCGGCCAACTGGCGGGCGAGCTCCGCCTGCCAGATCGCCCGCCCGGCGGGCCGCAGGTGCGAGAGGTCGAGGAAGTCCTCGCTGGGGATGTCCACCTGGTCGTTGAAGTCGAGGTACGGCACGTCGTACTTCCCGGCGATGGCCTTGGTGATCTGCTGATATGCGGCCATCGCCTCGCCCCACTTGTCGCCGATGATCTGGCGGTTCCAGGGCAGCTCGACGATGACCATGTCGAGACCGCGCTTCTGGCCCTCGGCGATGAGCCCGTCGAGCATCTCACCGTCGAACCGGTGCACCTTCTTGAACGCCGGGTAGTACTTCTGGAGCCAGGTCTGGACGAGAGCGCGCTTCTCGGAGTCCGGCAGGGTCTTGCGAAGGTCGAACGCGTGCACCTTGTACGGCTTGGCCGACTTGCCCTTCAGCCAGGCGTTCTCCTTCTGCTGCAGGTACGAGGTGAGCGCCGAGAAGATGCCCGGCAGGATGGTGTACGAGTACTTGTGCTCGCCCGAGTGGGCCGTCACCCAGCGGCGCAGCGAGTCGCTCTTGAGCAGCAGTTCGCGGCCGATCACCTGGTTGTAGTTGCTCTCCGGGCTGGTGGTGAAGCGGCCGAGGTTCACGCCGACCAGCACCGTCGTCGGCGTGTCCGGCACGTTGTCGACGATCGCCCAGCTCTGCGCGTAACGCTGCATGCGCGAGCTGAGGTTGTAAGCGGCGATGTCCGGGCCGCCGTCCGCCTTGACCTCGGCGGCCAGCGAGGGGCCGCTCACGAGGGCCTCGCGGCCACTGGAGCCGCCGAGCAGCACGGCCAGCGGCTTGCTCGGCGGGTGCTTCTTGAGGTGGCTCGTGACCCACGAGACGTACATGTAGTCGTCGGTGGCGTTGCGCTCCCAGTGCTCGGCCGCGACGGCCGTCCAGTCGCCGCTGGTGAACCAGCTCTGAATGCCGAGAAGCGCCGGTGCGAGGAGCACCAGCGCCACGACGAGCACGAGCGGGTTCCTGTTGCGGAGTCCCCCCCGGAAGCTGTTCACCCCAGCTCCTCGGCGAGCATCTTGCGCAGCTCGGCCCTGATCGCCTTTCCGGATCCGGTACGCGGGATGGCCTCGACGGCGATGACCCGGCTGGGCAGCGACGTGGACGGCAGCACGCCGCGCAGCTCACGCAGGAGCTTCGAGGCCTTGAAGCCGTCCGGCTCGTTGGGGACGACGAACGCGACCGGGACGTGGCCGAGGATCTCGTCGGGCGCGGCCACCACGGCCACGTCGACGAAGCGGCCCAGGCCCTGCAGCGCCTCCTGCACGTGGATGATGCTGACCTTCTCGCCGCCGCGCTTGATGATGTCGTCCTTGCGGCCGGCGATCCACACGGCGCCGCTCTCGTCGACCTTGCCGAAGTCGCCGGTCTTGAGGCCGTGCGCCGTGAGCGTCTTCGCAGTGAGCTCCGGCTCGTCCAGGTAGGACTGCATGAGCAGCGAGCCGGTGACGTACAGCTCGCCCTGCTCGCCCGGCGCGGCCTCGGCGAGGTCGCCGCGCCGCGCCACGACCTGCATGTCGCCGATAGGCCGGCCGACAGAGCCGACCTTCACGTCGAGCTCGGCCGGCGGGAGGATGCAGAGCCGGCCGCTCACCTCGGTGAGGCCGTACATGTTGAACAGACCGATGCCGGGCAGCATGCGGTGGAACTTCTCGATGATCGGCAGCGGCAGGTGGTCGCCGCTGCTCACCCAGAAGCGGAAGGGGTGCTCGCGCGGCTCCTCCATGGGCTCCACGACGCGCACCAGGTGAGCCGGCGCGCCGCCGAACCCGGTGCAGCCCTCCTTCTCCATCTCGTCGAGCAGGCCGGTGCCGAAGTAGAACCCCAACTGGCCGGCCACGCCGCCGCCGTTCGCCAGCAGCGTCAGGAAGTGGCAGATGCCGCTGGTGAAGTACGGCGGCGTGTTGATGAACACGCGGTCGTCCGCCCGCAGGCCGAGCGTGGCGGCCACGTGCCCGGCGTTGCTCGAGACGGCCCGCAGCGTCTGGCACACGCCCTTGGGCAGGCCGGTGGTGCCCGAGGTGAACATGATCATCGCGAGCTCGTCCTGGCCTACGGCCTCGAGCTCGTCCGCCGGTGAGGCCGGAGCAGCTTCGCCGCCGGCCGCCCGCAGACCGTCCACGCGCCCGTCTTCGCCGGCCACCACGACGAGTCGCACCGGCCCGTCCTCGGGCGTCGGGCAGGTCTCGTCGGCCGGCAGCACGATCACGTCCGGCTGCGACTTGCCGACCAGCCAGTCGACGTCTGACTGCGGCAGGCTGGTGTTGAGCGGCACGACGACCTGCCCCGCGAGCCACGCCCCGAGCATGCAGGTGAAGAACTGGTCGTACTCCTCGAGCACGAGCGCCACGCGGGCGCCGCGGCGGCCGGCGGCGGCCAGCAGGGCCGCCGCGACCCGCGTCGCCCGCTGCTCCATGTCCGCGTACGCGTACACGCGCCCGCGCGTGCGCAGCAGCGTCGCTTCGGGGCGCTCGTCCGCCCAGCGGCGCAGGCGCGCGACGACGTCGGTCATGAGGGGTGCGTTCGTCATGGGCGCCCTGGGTGAAGGGTCAGAAGCCGACGTAGCGGAACTCGGTGAGCTTGTTGCCCACGAGGACGGCGACGGTGATGGCGAGGAACAGCAGGAACCACAGGAACGTCTGCAGGCTCAGGCCGAGCCCGTAGTAGAACCACTGGGTGCGCGGCTTGACCGGCTCCGGGCTCTGCGTGCCCTCCGCCGGCTCCTCCGCGGCCTCTACCGGGTGCGCGCCGCTGCCCGGATCAGGCATCGCCCGCCTTCTTGCGCGCGACGAATGCCAGCATGTGGTTCACGGTGTCGAGGTTCTCGTACACGATCTCCATGGGCTTGACCTTGATCTCGAACTCCTCCTCGAGGAACGCGATGAGCGCCGTGAGGTTCATGGAGTCGAGCAGCTGGTCGCGGAACAGCGACGTGTCGGCGTTGACCTCGTCTTCTTCGAGGTCGGCCTCGTCGCGGATGAACTCGATGATGGAATCGGCGTCGGCCATGTGGGTTCCTTCCGGTAGGAGGCGGGGCCTCAGGTGCGGGTGCCCTGTGAGTACGAGAAGCGCATGTAGTTCTCAAAGCCGGAGGCCTCGACCCCCGCCTGGATGACCCCGGCCAGCGTGAACACGCGCTGCGCGGTCTGGAAGGCCTGCTCGAGGCCCCACTCGTCGCTGAGGACGTGCCCCTTGCCGCCGGCCCAGCCGTAGGCGCCGAACTGGCAGGTGCCGTCACCGTTGCCCACGACGAGGCAGCCGTTGCGCACGAACGGCAGCCAGGTGGCGATGATCGCCGTCTCTGCGCCGCCGGAGCGGCGGCCGGCAGTGGCCAGCACGCCGAGCGGCTTGTTGGCCAGCTTGAAGTCCTGGTGGCGCAGCGGACGCGTGCGCATGATGAACTTGCTGAAGAGGTCGGACGGCAGGCCGAAGTACACCGGCGTCGCCACGAGGATGCCGTCGGCGGCCACCATGGCGTCGAGGATGCCCTGGACGTCGTCCTCCTGCTCGCGCACGCAGGGGATGTACGTGCCGTCCTTCTTCTTGCCGCACACCGCGCACGCCTTGCACGGCTCGACGTGCAGCTCGCGCAGGGTGATGACGCTGTGCTCACACTGCCCGGGGTACGTGGCGTCCAGCTTCTCGAACGCCTCGTCGAGCATGATGCCGCTGTTGCTGTTGTCGCGAGGGCTGCAGTTGAGCCCCAAGAGCCGCACCGTCATGCGTCGCGCTCCTCTCCATGCACGGCCGCTGGGTATGCCCAGGGCAGAAGGAAATCGTCATGCCCGCAGGCCCTACGGGAACGTAATCCTACCAGAGACCTCCCTCATACGCGCCCGGACGGGGGCCTGAGGCACACTCACAGGCAGTTCTCAGGAACCTGCGGTCGAATGGACTGCAGGTAGTGGTGCCGGAGGTGGGACTCGAACCCACACGCCCTTTCGGGGCACCCGATTTTGAGTCGAGCGCGTCTACCAGTTCCGCCACACCGGCACGGAGGACTACGGAGCGTCCATTCTGACGCATGCGAGGTCGAAGGTGTACCGGGGCCGCAAGCCGGTCATGACGCGACCGGGGGCGGCGGGCACAGCCCGCCGCCCCCGGTCGCACACCAGGCCAACCGCGCAAGTCACTTCACGGTGAACGTGTTCTTCCCGATGGGGACCTTCGCCGTGTCCAGTTGCGGATTGCCGGCCTGATCCTCGGCGCGCACCTCGAAGGTGTACGAGCCCTTCGCGAGCGTGCATTTCCAATCGCTGATGGGCGACGAGAACTCGTGCGACGTCGCGAGCCACCCGAGAGACAGGGTCTTGACCGTCGAGCCGCCGCCGTTCTTCACGACGATGGTCGTCTTGGCCTTGTCGCTCACGTCATCGTTGATCCAGAAGTCGAACGCCGGCTTGGAGTTGCGCTTGACCGTGACGGGCCACGGCGCATATGTCTGTGGACCGAGCGTGTCGCACGTCACCCACAGATGCTTGGGAACTTCATTAGCAGGGCTTGCGGGGTCCTGGTTGCGCCAGAACTGGTCGAGCTCCATGTTGCCCACGTTGTCAACCGCCTGGTAGTAGATCACGTGCCTAGTCCCGGGGGCGTAGCCGTCGGCAGGACCCGAAAACGTGACCGTCGCGCTGGACGTCGTGCTGTAGCTCCACGGCCAGGCATCCCAGTCCCCGATCGGCGGGTTGACGATGCCCTCGATGCCCGGGGGATCCACGACCCACCTGACCGTCCGCACACCCGACTTGCCGTCGGAGGACGACAGCGTCATCGTCCGCTGTGGATTGATCCAGCCGTTCGACGGCGACAGCGTGGTCTTGGGAGCCAGCCTGTCGAACGAGAGGATGGTCCCACGTTCTCCAACGGCCCATGCGTTGACCCAATCCACCACAGCGAGGCCGTTCAGCTGGTTGTCTTGGCCAGACCCGCCCGAATGGTTCGAGAGGTGCGTCTGGATAGCGGCGTTCGTTCCAGGAATTGTCACGCGGTCCAAGCTCCATCCGGTGCCGTTGGCTGTGGTCACACTGATCTTCCCGGTGACCGCATCGTCGGGCACGGTGACCGTCAAGACGCTGTCGGTCAGCCCCTCGTCGGACACGGCCTCCACATCTTCGGCGAACGTCACGGCGGCGAACGCCCCCGAGAACGCAACCGCTCTGGCCTGCGATCCACCAAGCGGCGGCGGGTCGATCTGGACCCAGTACTGGCCGTCGGCGTACCCGGACCCGCCGCCCGTCGTCAGGATGATGGAGGTGACTCTCCCCGAGGCATCTACCGTCGTAGTAGCCGTGGCCGTCTCACCGGCAGAAGGTGACTCAATGGTGACGAGGGGGGGCTTGTCGGGCGCATACCCGGATCCGCCGTCGGTCAGCCGGATCCAGTTGATGGCCCCGCTGCGGCTCGTCGACTTGGGCTTGAAGCCGCTGCCGTACACGGTCAACGTCGTCCCGGTGGAACTCACGTCAGGCGTAAGGCTCTTCACGATCGGGGGCAACTCCCATGCGCCGTTGTTCTGCGTCCACACCGCGCCGTCATCACTGAGGATCCACCCCGTCGCGTCATCCGCAGCGACCTGATTGGCATCCGCAAGCGACGTCAGGCCGATGTCCATGCCGAGCACGTACGGCGGATCCTGTTCGATCCAGGGGGTGAAGGACGTGAACGTCCAGCCGACCCCGTCGGTGGAGGCATATGTCTGACTGCGGTCGCCGACGACACTCAGCGTGGAGGAGCCAGCTTCGGCGAGTTGCTGGAAGATCGCCCTGAGCGGAGCGGCGTGCGCTTCGTCCTGCGGGACCGTCGCCTTCCAGGTCACTCCGCCATCGGCCGTCGACCAGGCGGAGCCGCTGCCGCCGACCGAGTTGGAGTCGCCGCCGACGGCGACGCCGGAGGACGTCGTCACGAACTTCACATCCCGCAGGGTCTGGCTCCCGACTGTGCGCAGCCACCAGGTCTTGCCGCCGTCCGCCGTGCGTGCCACGAGTCCGGCGGTGCCGACGGCAACGCCGTGCTTCGTATCAGTGAAGTCGACTCCCGCGAGGCCAGGCTTGGTGGTGCGGTTGAGCTGGAAGGACCAGTGAGCTCCGCCGTCCGTCGTCTTGAGCACAACAGCGCCGTACCCTGCGTCCAGGTCGGTGTAGGGGACGTGCGGCCCGGAGCAGCCGACGGCCCATCCGACCTTCTTGGAGACCATGTCGATGCCTTCGAGCGAGATACCGGAGGGCACGCTGGCCGCCGTCCACTTCTTGCCGCCGTCGGTGGTCCGAAGGATCGTCGACTTCCAGCCGACCGCCCACCCGAGGTTGCCGTCCCAGAACTGGACGTTGGTAAGGTTCTTGCGGACGCCCGGCTCGTACTGGCTCCACGCACCGGTCGCCACGTTGCGCACCAGGCGCAGGGAGCCGTCGCCGACAGCCACCGCGGCCGTCGCCGAGAACGCCACGGCATTCGGCTTCAGGCTGTCCTCGGAGAATTCCTCGCTCCAGGTGGTCCCGGCGTCAGTCGTGTGCAGGATGAAGCCCTTCCAGTCCGCCTGGCCTTCTGCCTGCCCAGTCGCGTAGCACTCACCGCCCGCCGTTGCGTTGAGGTCGGTGATGACCGACCCCTCCCTGGTCTTCGAGGCGGTCCAGGTGGTCCCGCCGTCGGTGGTCTTCCAGATGGTAGCCGGCACGTAGCCGTCGATGACGCCGGTCGCGGCCCATCCGTCGGTCGCAGACGTGAAGTCCATCGCCGTGATGGCAGCGCTGCGGTCGCCGAACTTGGTGATCTTCCAATCGACCCCGGCGTTGTCGGTCCTCAGAAGAACGTAGCCCCACTCTCCTGCTGCCCCGTCAAAGCCCCAGCCGGTCGCCCAGCCGGTGGTCGCGGAGACGAAGTCGACCTGGCTCAGAAGTTGCGCCGCGTCCCTAGACCCGCCGCTCTGACTCGTCCACTGTTTGGCCACGGTCCAACTCGCCCCACCATTCGAGGTGCGAACGACCCTGCAAGCCGTCGTGGACCCGTCGACAGCGTACGACCCGCATGCCCAGCCATGGCTGGCATCGACGAAGCTGATGCTCGAGTAGACGTACTTGCTGAGGTCCGGGACAGCCTGCCGATCCCAGGACGCACCCCCGTCACCAGTCCGGAAGATCCCGCCCTTGCCGGCTGCCCAGCCGAGACTGGAACTCACGAAGTCGACCGAGAACAGCTTGGCGCCGCGCATGCCGGACTTCACACGGGTCCACGACGACCCCGCGTTGCTGGAAACGAAGATCGAGCCGGCATCGCCCACTGCGACCACGCGGTCGCCGACCACGGAGACGTCCCTCAGGGAGTTGCCCTGGGACAACGGGTTCTGCCAGTACCAGCCGCCCATCACGCCCTCTGCGGCCCAAACAGTCGTGCCGCCCATGGCGAGCAGGGTCACGAAGATGACGACGCAAAGGAATGTGCCGCGAGCGGTCGATCGTTTCATGAGGTACCCCCCGTACATCCTGACGCGAGCACGGAGCCCGCGCGTGCCCGTCGTTCCAACCACGGCGGTGGCTACCCCGCCCGCCGCCGCGTGCATGTCAATACCAGCGCTCGAGCTGAGCCAGGCCGCCGTTCAGATAGGGGATCGCGCTGTCCATCTGGCGGGCGCCCTTCTCGAGCGCTTTCTGGTGGGCGCTGTGGTTGTAGCCGGCGGCGGACTGCATCTGCAGAGCGCCGCTCCGAACCAGCGACAGACCCTTCTGGTACTCCTTGAGCCCGCCGGCCACAAGGGACCCGGCGGGCGACTTCTGCATCCACGTGGAGCACTGGTCGTACAGGTAGCTCATGTTGAGGTTGAACGACTCCACCTCGCCCTCGGTCCAGGGCATGGCCTGCGCGGAGACCTGAGCCAGAGAGTCATCGACCACCGGCATCAGCCAGGCGTCGAGATCGAGGACGGCGGCCACCTGCTTGCGCTCGGCGGAACTCAGGGTCGGGTGCGGCTTGGGGTTCGGCTGGGGTTGGCTGCCGCCTCCGCCGCCGGACGAGGACCCTCCGCCCGTGGTGGTGGAGGTGTCGGTGGTCGTGGTGGGGGCCTCTGTGGTGGTCGTTGTCGCGGTGGTCGCGTAGTACTCGGGGTACTCGACCCCGCCGTAGGCGCAGTAGAGCGAGAGACCCCAGTCGGTCACATGCATGACCTTCTCGGTGAGAGGTGCAGACAGGCGGGCGATCTCCGTGGCTGCCTTCGTCTTCTCCTCGTCGGTCGTGGCCGAGTCGTACTCCTGAAGACCCAGGGCGATGCCGAGAACTCGGTGCATCAGCAGACGGACGTTGTAGCGCAGCATCTCGAAACGCGAGCTCGGCGAGGGTGCGGCGCCTGCGATGGTGGCGCGCCGCACGACCTTGGCGATCGCCGCCTGAGCACCCTCGGCGTCGCCGGCCCGCGTGCGGGAGGCGTACCTGTCGGCATCGAAGCAGATCTGCTTCCAGGCGGTCCGCTCGGCGCGCAGGTAGTCGCGCTCGGAGGACGTGAACCCACCCGCCTCCGTGACGTTCAGGTCGAACAGTGGAGCCTGGCCAACGCTCACCATGGGCCAGACGGCGTCGGGGGCGGTCGCCGTGGCCGCAGACGCCGGGGCCTGGGTCGCGGCGGCGTCAGTCACGCCCGCACTGCAGCCCGAGGACGCGAGCACCACCGCCAGAAGAGCCACTGTGAGACCCCCGACGACGAGCAGCATGCGCACGCGCATGCGAGAGCCACGAAGGCAACGTGCGACGCGACAAGGAACCATCATCCCCTCCAGAAGCCGACCCCCGGCTGCGCGGCCCGCACCGCGCGAGTCTCATCGTACACGAGAACTCGTCGGGAAAACACGTACCGGCGTCTTCTGATTCGGCGACGGACCGTGCAAGCCTGCATGGATCGGCGCCTCCGGCGGTCTTGTTGACGCTCGCGCGAGGGCAGGACCCCGGACCGCGAACGGCCGCCGGGAGCTCGTGAGGAGTTCCCGGCGGCCATCTTCATCTTCGGCCGGCGCTCTGGGCGTCGGCGCGAAGTCAGGCGATCAGTACTGCGAGGCGAACGTGGTGGTCCACATCGACGGGCCCATGCCTTTGTGGATGGCGTAGGCGGTCGCGAAGATCTGCGAGCTGCCGTCGTAGATGTTGTCGCGCCTCCAGGGATTCCAGCTCGCCGACCACGTGCCGGTGTAGTACTGGAACAGCCCCTTGAAGGAAGAGCTCGAACCGGCGTACCGCTGGCCGCCTGACTCGCGCTTCATCATGCGGTACATGCCGTCGGCCTTCACGTGATACTTGGCCGCGGCGGCCTTGATGATCGGCATCCACTGATGATGCTTCTCCCACGAGGCCATCTGGCGCTCCTCGCGGTACTGCTTCGCCAGCCTGCAGACGCGCAGGTTCCACACCCGGACCGCGTGACGCGCCTTTGCGACCTGGGCCCGAAGTTCCTCTACGGGAGGGACGGCTGGAGCGGGCGTGGCGGTCTGCGCGGCGGTCGGCGTCAGCGTGGACGTCGGCGTCGGCGTGGCCGCCGGCTCGGCGACGGCGCCGGAAGCGAGACCCGGGTCGGCCGCGACCGCAGCGTCAAGCGCAGCCTGGGCGGCCTGCAGGCGGTCTTTTGAGGTACGAAGGGCGAGCTTGGCGTGGCGCAGCTTGCCCTTCAGTGTGGCCGCTTCAGCCTTCTGAGGTATGGCGACGGCGGCCAGGGCGGTGGCGATGATGAGGATCACCATGACGGCGATCATGCTCTTGCATCGACTCACAACGTCCTTTCGACGGGGTTTCCCCAAGGGCAGTGGCATACAGCCTGTGCCGGCGGGGCGTTCGGCATCCGGCCGCACGAGACCACCATGCGAACGCCGCACTGAAGGAAAAGGGAATCGAGAGGGCGAACGGATGTGTGGGCGGCGGGGACGCCACGTTGTTCGTTCGGGGCGTTATGGAACCAGACCCGGCGATCCACCGCAACCCGGATGCGGCGGCAGGCGTACTCTAAACCTCAAGTCTCAACCCTGACTTGAGGTCATGTTCGCACGTGAAATCACCCTCGGCGCAGGCACGCACGCTCGGCCACACTCAAGTCCTCCCTGAGGACGAGTGAGGTTTTGCGGGAGCCGGAGACCTGGGGGGACCGCCCGAAACTCTCAGGCCGGACCTGAGAGTGGCATGAAGTCAGGGTTCAGGGTGGCGGATTCGGAAGTCTCGGGTCTTCATCCGCCGGGCGCCAGGAGGACCGAGTCGACGATCCATCCGGCCACATGTGCCTGAGTTCGTACGACCGTGAATCCGACCCCTTGGGCGGCGGCCAGCGTGTCACGGTCGAGCCGGCAGCCGCCGGCCACGGCGGCCCAGGCCGGGGCGGCGACCGACTGCAGCGCCCGCCCCGGCTCCCACGTCAGGTGCACATGCTCGAGGAGCAGAAGCGTGCCACCCGGCACGAGGACCCGGCGGAGCTCGGCGAGCGCCGCCGCCGGGTCCGACACCGTGCATAGCGCGAACGCGCTGACGGCCGTGTCGAAGCTCCCGGCGGCGAACGGAAGATCCTCGGCGCGCCCGCCGGCGACCGTGACGCGAGCCCTCGCCTGCTCTGCACGCGCGCCCAGGCGGGCGCGCATACCTTCGTCCGGCTCGAGCGCCGTCACCTCTGCCCCAGGCGCGTACCAGCGTAGCTGCGCGCCGGTGCCGGAGCCGATCTCGAGCACCCGGCCGCGCGCCGCCGCGGCGAGCCGGCGACGCCACGCGCCGATCGCGGCGCGCTCGAACGGCCACATCACCGCGTCATACACGGCTGCGTGACCACCGGGCGGGGTTGTGTAGTGTGCGTCCATCCTGAAGACTTAGTCGGTCAAAAGGTCGCCGGGTAGATGCCCCGCCGGGCGGCGCACCACGCATCGGGGGACCGGGTTGGGTTTTCTCGACTTCACCAAGCAAGACGCGGACGCGCCCGCGGCCGAGGTCGACGAGGAGACCCGGCTCGAGCTCCGCCGCGTGGCCAACCTCTTCCTGCTGTCCTCCCTCACGCTCATCGTGCTCCTGCTCGAGGCCTTCGCGCGGGCGCTGCACGTGACGTTCATCCCGCAGGCCGTGTACGCGGCGGCAGGACTGGTCTTCCTGGTGGGCTGGGCGGCCACCTTCGTCTACGGGCTCTACACGACCTTCAAAGCGCGCCGCTGGGGATGGTTCGCGCTGTGCGTCGTCCCGGTCACCTGCGTGCCAGGGAGCGTAGCCTACGCATGGGTCCGGCGCGGCGAGATCGAGCGCGAGGTGCTCGGCGACCAGAATCCGGCCACGACGCGTCAGCGGCGCGGCGGCAGGAAGCAGCGCTGAGCGAGCCGCCCACACCCCGCCGCCGCCACCCGTGGCGCGCCGCGATCATCTTCCTCGTCGTCGTCGTGGCGCTGTTCCTCATCGTGCCGCGCCTCGCCGGCCAGAAGAAGGCGCTGGAGTATCTGAAGGACGCTACCGTCGCCTGGCTCATCGTGGCCGTCGTCGTCGAGTGTGTCGCCCTCCTCTTCTACTCGTTGCTGTTCCGGCGCCTCCTCCGCCTGCTGCACTGGCCGGTGACCCTGCCTGCGGCGCTGCGCATCAACCTCGCCGGGCTCGCCGCCGCCCACCTGTTCTCCGCCGGCGGCGTGGGCGGAGCGGCCGTGACCTATCGCGTGCTGCAGAAGCGCGGCATGCCCCAGTCCCTGGTGCTCATCGCGGTGATCTTCCAGAACGCCTTCGCCTACCTGCTGCTGTTCGCCCTGTTCGCTGCGAGCCTCATCGTGCTGCTGCTGCGCGGGCAGGCCGGAGACGCGGCCACGGTGTTCTCCGCGGCCTTCGTGGGCCTGCTCCTGATCGGCGCCGGCTACGGGTTCTGGCTGCTCAGCCACCCGACCTCGCTGCGGCGGCGCGCACACCAGGTCGTCGGGTGGCTACAGCGGCGCATCAAGCGTCTGAGCGTGGACCCCGCCTTGCTGGAGGCGTATCTGGACGGCGTGGTCGGCGGCTGGCGCCGCCTTCGCCGCGAGGGCTGGGGCCACCTGCGCACGGTCGGGCTGGCGGCGGGCTACTGGGGCTTCGACATCGTCTGCCTGCTGCTCGTCATGCTCGCGTTCCACATCACCCTGGCGCCCGACAAGGTCATCATCGCCTACGCCGTGGGCAACGTCGTCGGCACCTTCTCCCCCACTCCCGGCGGGCTCGGAGCGGTGGAGGGTGTCATGATCGCCCTGCTGGTCGGCTTCGGCATGCCGTCGGCGGCGGCCGTCGCGATCGTGCTCGTTTACCGCCTCATCAACTTCTGGTTGCCGATCCCCGCCGGCCTGGCCACCTACGTGAGCCTCCGCTAGGACCCGGACCTCCACCGCCCCCCAGCGGTCCCGCCCTGGCGGCGCCGCCTGCCCCGGGAGTCAGCATCAGCAGGAAGACACTCATCCGCATCATCGTCTTCGCCGTCATCGTGCTGGCGCTGTACCTGCTCCTGCCGAAGGTCGTCGACACGGAGCAGACGCTCAAGTACGTCTCCCACGCGAGCTACCGGCTGCTCCTCGCCGCGTGCGCGCTCGAGGTGGCGGCGCTCGCCGGCTACGCGAACCTCTTTCGCTACATCCTGCGCGTGCTCGACGTGCGCCTGCGCCTGCACGAGGCGTGGGCGATCACCATCAGCGGCCTTGCCGTGAGCCACGTCCTCTCGGCCGGCGGCGTCGGCGGCTGGGTGATCACCTACAACGCCCTGATGAAGTACAAGGTGCCGCACGGCATCATCTTCGTCGCCATCGCCGCACAGCAGTTCTTCAACTACATCGTGCTGTGGCTCTTCTTCGCGATGGCCATGGTCTATCTGATCGTCACCCGCGGTGGCGGGTCGATTATCGGCTACCTGCTGGGGATCTCGCTCATCGTCGGGATCCTCGCGATCACGAGCTACGGGGCTTACCTCTACAAGCACCCGGAACAGCTCCACCGGCGCGCACACGGAGCGGCGCGCCTGGCCAACCGGGCCCTGCGCCGCGAGGTTCTCCACGAGCACCACATAGACGGCTGGATCGAGAACCTCCTGATCGGCATGCACCGCATGACCCGACGCCGCGGAGAGGTGAACGCCACGCTGCTGCTGGCCTGCGTGTTCTGGCTCTTCGACATGGCGTGCCTGTGGTGCACGTTCCAGGCGTTCGGGGTGGACCTCAACATCGGCTACCTGCTGGTGGGCTACGTGGTCGCGTACTCGGTGGGGACCCTGGCGCCCACGCCGGGTGGTCTGGGCGCGATCGAAGGCATCATGATCGCGCTGTACGTGAGCTTCGGCGTACCCTCTGCGGTCGCCGTCGCCGTGGTGCTCGTGTACCGCATCATCAACTTCTGGCTGCCGATCGCACCCGGCTTCGTGGCGTACGCGATCGTGCGGCCGGGCCGCCGGCCCATCGCCGAAGGGGAAATCGAAGAGGCGGCCGAAGAGGCGCCGGAGGAGCTCGGCGAGCTGGACGCGCAGACGTAGGCGCCGGCGGCCGGACGGCCTCGAATGACGGCCGGCAGAGTATCCACCGCCGCCCGTGAGCGCCAAGGGTGCCGATCGGCGCACGGGGGGGCGAGGGGGGACGGTGCTCTCCGGGGGTGTGAGCCTTGGATGGCGCCATCCGTGGCGCCATCCGCGGGACCATCCGTGGTGCTGGCCATGGCGCCGACGAAGGCTCCGTCCAGGGCTCCGACCCCCAGACGACATACCCCCTCCCCCCTCCCGACGGCCCGAAGCGCCGCCGCCATCCTCGCGATGCGGGTGTGTCATCACTCATGGACTTCCGGGCCGGTCAGTCCGGCAAGGTGAGACGGTAGAGGCGCAAGACGGGCCCGCGCTCGTCGGGTCCGGGCCGGAACTCCTCGACCAGCTCGGCCTCTGCGTCCAGATCCTTGTAGAAGTCGACGATCGTCGGGTATACGTCCGGCGCGGCGACAACGCGGTCGTGCACGCGGCTGCTGACGACCACGTACTGCACGCCCTGACGGCGCAGCCGCGCGAGGTCGCGTGACCTGTCGGGCGTGCCCGGCGCCGGGAGGTTGAGCCTGAGCAGCCGGAACGCCACGGGGTCGAGCCCGGCCTCGCGATAGTGCGCCAGTACGTCCTCCCGGACCAGCGGCGGTCCGTAGTTCTCCACCGCGATGAGCGATCCGGCCGGGACGTTGTGCTGGATCCACTCCGCCGCGACCTCGCGCGTGTCCCTGCCGCTCAGGTCGCGGTCGAAGGCCAACGAGGCGGCGATGGGTGCGACGAACGCCACCGCGAGCACCGCGACCACGGCCGGCAGGGCGAAGCGGCGCGCCCGCGGCCTGACCAGCACGACGGCGTCCACGCACAGCCGCACCGCCAGCAGGATCAGCAGGGGCACGAGCGGCAGGAGGTAGCGGTCGGCGAGCTCCTTCCAGGTCCCGACGTAGATGAAGTAGACGATCACGTAGGGAGCGATGATCAGGTCGAGCCGGGTCCGTCGCCATAGCGCCCACACCACGCCGGCGGCGGCCAGCACGACGAGCACCACCCCGATCGCGCCGGTGAGGTTTGGGGTGACGTTGAACCAGAAGCCGTTGCCGACGTGCTCGAACCCCAGCCAGCCGCGGTCCATGATCTGGCTCTGCCGGCGGAAGTCCCTGAGGAAGTGCGGCGCGTCGAGGACGACAAAGGGAGAAGCCGCGACGAACGCCAGCGCCATCGGCACGTACACGCGTACGACGGCCAGGCGCAGCCAGAGGAGGGCGGCCCGGCCGGCCGGGAGCGCGCGGGCCGCGACCTCCGGCCGGCAGGCGAACACCGCGGCCACGGTGGCCGGCAGCAGGAGCACGCCGAGGTTGTACTTGGTGGACGTGGCGAGGCCGGCGGCGACCGCACCCAGTACGAGCAGCGGGCGACGGCGACGCGAGTCGGGATGCGGAGCGGGATGCGGGTCGGCCGCGGCGCCTGCCGCCGCTCGGGCCTCCGGCGAGGCCGGCGGCCGCGCGGCCGCGCCGAGCAGAAGCACCAGCGCGAGCAAGGAGAAGGCGACGGCCGTCACGTCGGTGACCGCCATGTGCGAGTACGCGACGTGCAGCGGCGCGACCGCGAGGAACAGGGCCGCGAGCAGGCCGGCCGCGCGGCCGAAGCCGTCGCGGCCCAGCCGGTAGACGAGGTACACGGAGGCCGTCCCCATGGCCACCGAGAGCAGCCGGCCGAGCAGGAAGTACGGGCCGGGGTCGACCACAAAGGCGGTCTGCGAGAGGAAGTTCCCGTGGCCGAGCAGCCACCAGACCGGGGCGGCCAGCAGGTACAGCGCGCCGGTCAGGTAGAAGTACAGCGACGGATAGAAGAAGAACTGCGGGTCCAAGTGGCCCTGCGCGGCGTGGAAGGCCTTGGGGACGACCATGGACTCGTCGCTGTTGACGAAGCTGTACGGAAGGCCGTAAGCCACGCCCTTCAGCCGCAGGGCGAGCGCGAGCACCAGGATGACGATGAGGAGCACGCCGGCGAGCCCGACGCGGCGCCGGCGGCCCGTGGCGCCTGCGCTCACGCTCCGGCGGCGGGCCGCGTGGCCGCCCCGCCGTTCGCCTCGTCGCGGAAGCAGCTCACGGCGCCGGTGTGGCAGGCTGGGCCGGCGGGCTCGACCGTCATGAGCACGGTGTCGTGGTCGCAGTCGAGCCGCAGCGCCAGCACGCGCTGGACGTTGCCGCTGGTGCCGCCCTTGTGCCACAGATCCCGGCGGCTGCGGCTCCAGAACGTCGCCTCGCCGCAGCCGAGCGTGGCGCGTAGCGCCTCCTCGTCGGCGTAGGCCACCATGAGCACCTCTCCGCCGGCGGCGGCCTGGACCACACAGGGCACGAGGCCGTCGGCGTTGTAGCGCACGAGCGCGAGGAACGCCTCGTGGTCCATCACGGGATCGGTCACGGCGGCCGCTCGCCCGTTCAGGCGAGGGACTCCTTCATGATGGAGGCGCCGGCGCTGGTGCCGACACGCACGGCGCCGGCGCTCACCATGCGCTCCAGGTCCGCCGCCGTGCGGATGCCGCCCGACGCCTTGACGCCGATGTGCGCGTCGAGGCAGTCGCGCAGCAGCTCCACGTCCTTGACGGTCGCGCCGTGCGGCCCGACCCCCGTCGACGTCTTGACGAAGTCCACTCCGGCCTGCTCACAGACCTTGCACGCCAGGCGCTTGAGCTTCTCGTCCAGGTAACAGGTCTCGATGATGGCCTTCACGATCACGTGGCCGCGGGCCATGTTCTCGCCGCGGACGGCCACCGTGCGCACGACACCGGCGAGCTCGTCGCGCACCAGGCCGAACTCGCCGGAGAGGAACGCGGAGATGTTGATGACCACGTCCACCTCGTCGGCGCCGCGCTTGACCGCGTCGTCGGCGGCCAGCGCTTTGATGCGCTGCGTATCGGCCCCGTAGGGGAACGAGATGACCGTGCAGGTCTTGACGTCCGTGCCCTTGAGCAGCGAGGCGCACATGGACGCATAGTGTGGGAACACGCAGACGGCGGCGAAGTGATACGCCGCCGCCTCGCGGCAGAGGGTCTCCACGTCAGCTGCCGTCGCGTCTGCGCGCAGCAGCGTGTGGTCGATGGTCTTGGCGATCTCCTCGGGCTGCACGCCTCGGGCTCCCCTCACGGCTCGGCGGACTGGCGGCGCGCCGAGTATAGCAAGTCGGGAGGCTAGAGAAGGCGCTCGATGTAGCGGTCGTCCTTGCGCCAGTGCTTGCGCACCTTGACGCGCAGGTCGAGGAACACGTGCACACCGAGGATCGCCTCGATCTCGTGCCTGGCGCCGCTCCCGATGGCCTTGACCACGCGGCCGCCCTTGCCGACGACGATGGCCTTCTGCGACTCCGTCTCGACGATGACGCTGGCCTCGATCTCGACCAGCGGGCGGTCGGTGCGCTCGCTGATGGAGCCGACCTCGGCGGCGATGGCGTGCGGGACTTCTTCACGGGTGAGCCGCAGGGCCTGCTCGCGGATGAGCTCGGCCACGAGCAGCTCGAGCGGCTGGTCGCTCTGCTGGCCGTCGGGGAAGTACACGGGTCCCGTCGGCATGGCCGCTGAGAGGCGCGAGAGCACGTCGGCGAGCCCGTCCCCGCGCAGCGCCGAGACGGGCATCACGCTGGCCTCCCCGGAGAGCGTGCGCGCCTCCTCGAGGCGGGCACGCAGTCGCTTCGCGTCCACCAGGTCGATCTTGTTGAGCACGACGACGGCAGGCAGGCCGGCTCGGGCGACCGCCTGCGTGATGTAGCGGTCGCCGGGCCCGAATGTCTCGGTCGCATTGAGCAGCACGAGCGCGGCGTCGACCTCCCCCAGCGCGTCGTCGACCGTGGTCTGCATGCGGCGCGTGAGCGAGTCGAAGGGTTTCTGGAAGCCCGGCAGGTCGAGCAGCACGACCTGGCAGTCGTCGAGCGTGACGACGCCGGTGATGCGCCGCCGCGTGGTCTGCGGGTGGTCGCTGACGATGCTCACCTTGCCGCCGACGAGGGCGTTGACCAGCGTCGACTTGCCGACGTTGGGGCGACCGAAGACGGCGACGAAGCCGCTGCGGAACTCGCCGCAGGCCGGGTCCTGTGCGGGCGCCGGCCCGCGATCGCCGATGGGGGGTCCTTCAGGCATCTGTGCCGTCCTTCCGCGCCCGTGAGAACGGCGCCGTGAGCAGGTCGCGCAACTTCAGGACGGCGACCTCGCCGCCGCTGCGCACGATGATCTCGGGATCGCCGAACTCGGACAGCGCCTGCAGGCACATCCCGCACGGCAGGCAGTCGGAGCCGTCCGCGGCGGCCACGGCGACGTAGCGAAGCTCGCGCTCGCCGAAGGCGACCAGCGCGGCGAGCGCCGCCCGCTCCGCGCACAGGCCCGCCGGAGAGGCCGCGTTCTCGACGTTGGCGCCGTGGTGGCTACGGCCCGAAGGGCCGACGGCCACGGCGCCGACCGCGTACCCCGAGTACGGCGCGTAGGCGTGGTCCGCCACGGTGACCGCCTCCTGGAAGAGGAGGCGCTCGGCGAGGTCCGGGGCGCGGCTCATGTGGTCCTCCAGGGACTCAGATCGGATACCAGATACGGAACAGCACGGTGGTCACGGCGATGCCCAGGATGGCCCCGACCGCCACCTCCGGCAGCGTGTGGATCTTCGCCTGCATGCGGCTCTGCGCGACGAGAAAGGCGAGGAACAGCGTGATTGCCGAGATGGGCAGGGCGAAGGTGGTGCCGGCGGCCACGAACGTCACCGCCACCCAGGAGCCGAACGCCAGCGCCGCGTGCGCCGACGGCCAGCCGCCGTGGAAGGCGGTGCCCCGGTGTGTCACGGCTTTCAGGGCGATGGCCGCGAGGACGACCAGGAAGAGTGCGATGACCGTGACGTCGATCGGCGAGCCGCGCAGCTTGCTGAGGATGGTGTACGGGACGCTGGTGATCTTGTCGTAGAAGACGAGGTAGGCGACGGCCACGGCGTTGACGGCAGCCACGAGCACCGCGCCCGCCGCGACGTCCTTGGCGATGCGGGCGCGCGGGTCGTCCTCGTCGGTCACAAGGTCGACCACCTCCTCGATGGCCGTGTTGAACATCTCCGTGATGACGACGAACGAGATGGCGACCAGCAGCGCGACGACCTCCAGCCGCGTGAGCGCGAAGAACAGCGCCGCGACCAGCACGAGCGCGGCGATGCCGAAGTGGATCCACATGTTGCGCTCCGTGCGGAGCGCGTGGACGATGCCGTCGAAGGCGAAGTTGAAGCTGTGGAGCAGGTTACCGCGGCGGCGCGACAACGATGCCCTCCCACTCGACGAGTTCCAGCACCTCTGCCTGACGGAGCGCCATCTGGCCGGCGTCCGTCTCGTGGTCGTAGCCCAACAGGTGCAGGACGCCGTGCGCCAGGAGGACGGCAAGCTCGAACGACGGCGGCAGGTCGTCGCCGGCCGCCTGCCGGAGCGCCTGCCGCGCACAGATGACGATGTCGCCGAGGAGGAGCGGCGGTCCGGCCTGGCCCGAGACCACCGCCTCGGCCACCTCTCCCAGGTCGGGGGCGACGGAAGCCGTGACGACGCCTCGCGCCTGCGCGGCGGAGCCGGCCCCGTCGACGGTCTCGTCGACCTCTTCGGCCGGCTCCCACTCCTCGAACGGGAAGCTCAGCACGTCAGTGACCTCGTCCTTGCCGCGGTACTCGCGATTCAGCTCGCGGACGCGCGCCTCGCCGACGAAGGTGACGGAGACCTCGGCGCCGCGCACGCCCTCCTCCTCGAGCACGCGCGCCACGAGGCGCGCGACGAGCTCCTCGTCGATCCGCGTGCGCGTCCCGTTGGCGACCTCCACGACGTTCACGGTCTCTCCTCCCCACGGTGGCGCCCGGACTGGGCGCGGCGCTGCTCGCGCGCCGCGTCGAGCTGGTCGTCGTGCGCCTTGTACGCGTTGACGATGCGCTGCACCAGCTTGTGGCGCACCACGTCGTGACCGTCGAACTGGACGACGCTGATGTCGTCGACGTCTTCGAGGACCTCGGACACCGTGACCAGCCCCGAGGTGCGGCTGTGCGGCAGGTCGATCTGGGTCACGTCGCCGGTGACGACCATCTTGCTGCCGAACCCGAGCCGGGTGAGGAACATCTTCATCTGCTCCGGCGAGGTGTTCTGCGCCTCGTCGAGGATGATGAACGAGTCGTTGAGCGTGCGCCCGCGCATGAACGCCAGCGGCGCGACCTCGATCTCGCCCTTCTCGATGAGGGCCGCCAGCTTCTCGCCCTCGATCATGTCGTAGAGCGCGTCGAACAGCGGCCGGAAGTAGGGGTCGACCTTCTCGCTCACCGTGCCGGGCAGGAAGCCGAGGCTCTCCCCCGCCTCCACCGCCGGCCGCGTGAGGATGATGCGTCCGACCTGCTTGCCGAAGAACGCCTGCACCGCCATGGCCGTAGCCAGGTACGTCTTGCCGGTGCCGGCCGGGCCGATGCCGAAGGTGATGGTGTTGCTGCGGATGGCGTCCACGTACAGCTTCTGGTTGACGGTACGCGGGCCGACCTGACGGCCGCGGTGCGTCCAGACCACGTCGCCGTACACCTCGCTCGGCTTGCCCGAGGAGTTGATGGCTATGTCCATGAGCGACTCGACCATCGCGGGGTTGAGCGGGCGCCCGCCGTGGAGGACGGTCAGCAGTTCCTCGATGGCCGCCTGCGCCTTGTCCACGTCAGCGGTCTCGCCCTCGAGGATGAGCACGTTGCCGCGCAGCGTGAGCCTGCAGTCCAGGCGCTGCTCGAGGATCTTGAGGTGCGCATCGTGCTCCCCTGCCAGGGCGAGCGCCTCGTTGTTGCCGGCCAGGTCGATGACCGCCCGCGACACCGGAGTCACGTCCTCAGCCCCCCAACCGCCCGCGGACCATGTCGCTGAGCTTCTTGCCGTCCGCGCGGCCCGCGACCTTGGGCTTGAGCCAGCTCATGACCTTGCCCATTTCCTTGGGCGTGACGGCGCCGGTGGCGGCGACGCCTTCGTCCACCAGCGCCTCGAGCTCGGCGTCGGTGAGCTCCTCCGGCATGTAGCTCTTGAGGAGCTCCTCTTCGTAACGCTCCTGGTCGGCCAAGTCCGTGCGGCCGGCCTGGTCGTACACCTCGATCGCCTCGGCGCGACGCTTGCGCTCACGCTTGAGCACCGTCAGCTCGTCCGCCTCAGTGGGCTCCTTGCGGCTGTCGATGCGCTCCTTCTTGAGCGCCGCGACGAAGGAGCTGCACGCCTGGCGGCGCCGTTTGTCGCCGGCCTTGAGCGCCGCGATGCCGTCGTCGTTGATGCGCTGTTCGATCGCGCCCAGCTCCCTCATGACGCCTCCTCTTCCGGCGTACACGAGCGGGACCTCGCAGCCGTACCGCTCATGACGCCTCGTCTTCCGGCGTACACGAGCGGGACCTCGCAGCCGTACCGCTCATACCATGCCTCCCAGCCGGGTCCCGCCGATGACGTGCCAGTGCAGGTGCTGGACCTCCTGGCCGGCATCGGGACCGGTGTTCGTGATGACTCTGTAGCCGCTCTCGGCCACGCCGGCGGAGCGGGCCGTGGCGGCGATGAACTCGAGCGCGCGAGCCGAGGCCTCCGGGCCGAGGGCCTCGGCCTCGTCCAGAGACGCGACGTGCTTGCGCGGGATGACGAGCAGGTGCACCGGCGCGTGCGGCCGCAGGTCCGGGAACGCGACGAAGTGCTCGTCCTCGTTCACCACATCCGCGGGGATCTCGCCCGCGGCGATCTTGCAGAAGATGCAGTCGCTGCGGAACGGTGTTCCTTCGGCGCCCCGCTCGATAGCTTGGCTACGTTGGCTATCCATAGTCTCACTCCTTCGGCGCGCCGCTCCCGGCGGCGCCGTGAACCGTGCCTGTCACTCCGTCGCCGGCGAGCTCGTCGGCCACTGCC
>CAVOMB010000035.1:0-38500 GCA_963696935.1 uncultured Thermoleophilia bacterium
CGAAGATCGCCGGATAGTGGCATTTGATCCAGGCCGAGATGTAGACGAGGTGGGCGAAGGACGCGGCGTGGCTTTCGGGAAAGCCGTAAGCGCCGAAGCCCTTGATCTGCTCGAAGCAGCTTTCCGCGAAGCCGCGGTCATAGCCGCGCGCCGCCATGCGCTCGACCATCTGCGCCTCGAATTGATGGATGGTGCCGAGATTGCGGAAGGTCGCCATGGCGCGGCGCAGACGATTGGCTTCAACATCGGAGAATTTCGCCGCGACCATGGCGAGCTTCATCGCCTGCTCCTGAAACAGCGGCACGCCCTTGGTCTTTTCGAGCACCTTGCGCAATTCGTCCGGCGGCCCGTGCTCCGGCGCGGGCGAGGGATAGATCACCGGCTCGCTTCCGGGCGGCGGCGCAGATAGGGATGCACCATGTCGCCCTGGATCGGCCCGGGCCGCACGATCGCCACCTGAATGACGAGATCGTAGAAGTCGCGCGGCTTCAGGCGCGGCAGCATGTTCATCTGCGCCCGGCTCTCGACCTGAAAGACGCCGATCGAGTCGCCTCGACACAGCATGTCGTAGGTCGCCTTGTCGTCGGCCGGCACCACGCGCCACCGATGGACAGCACGCTCGACACGGCCGCGAAGCTCGACTGGACGACGGACCCACCAAAGGTGATCACCTCGGGCGGCACCCCCGTGATGTACGGCGCGGGGAGCGCAGCCGTCCGCGCCGCGATCGAGAAGCACCAGCCGCTGCTCAGCCTGCACGGGCACATCCATGAGTCCCGCGGCCAGACCGCGATCGGGCGCACCGTGTCGGTGAACCCCGGTAGCGAGTACGGCGAGGGCGTCTTGCGCGGCGCCATCGTCACGATAGCCGGCGATTCGATCGAGAACGTCCAGCTGACGTCGGGCTGACGAGACGGACGACGGCGGGCGCGGCGCCCTGCGGGGAGCCGCGCCCGCCGGGCACCACCCAGAGAGGAGCACGTATGCAGCACCACTTCAGAGGCAAGGACTTACTCAAGCTCGCCGACTTCACCCCCGAGGAGGTCGGCTATCTGGTCGACACGGCAATCGACCTGAAGCGCCGCCACGCGATGGGCGAGATCTATCAGCCGCTCGTCGGCAAGACCTTCGCCATGATCTTCGAGAAGCTCTCCACGCGCACGCGCGTCTCGTTCCAGGCCGGCGCCGCTCAGACCTCGGCGCGCAGACCTTCTACATGAGCCCCGACCAGATGCAGACCAGCCGCGGCGAGCCCATCCGCGACACTGCGCGCATCATCGACCGCTACTGCGACGGTCTCTTCATCCGCACCTTCGGCCAGGAGGTGGTCGAGGAGTTCGCGCAGTACATGGTCAACCCCGTGATTAACGCGCTGACCAACGAGACGCACCCCTGCCAGGGGCTCTGCGACCTGATGACCATCAAGGAGAAGAAGGGTGCCTACAAGGGCCTCAAGATCGGCTACCTCGGTGACATCTGGAACGTCTGCAACTCGCTGATGATGGGGAGTGCCATGACGGGCATGGACTTCTACGCGGCGCAACCGAACGAGGACTACCAGCCTAACGCCGAGCAGGTCGCCGTCGCCGAGCGGTGGGCGGCGCTCAGCGGTTCGACCATCACCTTCACCAAAGACCTCGAGGAGGTGGCGACGGACGCGGACGTGATCTACGGCAACACCTGGCACTCCATGGCGACTACAAACCCGGAGCAGCGGGTCATCGACTTCGCGCCCTACCAGGTCAACATGCGCGTCATCGAGATGGCCAAGCCGGACGTTATCTACATGCATTGCCTGCCGGGTACGCGGGGCGAGGACATGGTCGACGAGGTGATTGAGAGCGAATACTGCGTCTTCTGGGACCAGGGCGAGAACCGCATGCACACCGAGAAAGCGGTGCTCGTGCTTACCACGCCATGACCGTAACGCTCCCGGCGTGGCTGGGCGGTGCCGGGGCGGGCGGGAGTGGAGCCTCCGCCGCCCGCCTCGTCGACCTCTCCCACCCGCTCACCGAGCAGGTGCCGATCTACCCGGGCGATCCCGAGCCGCGCATCTCCACTGCCACGACGGTCGCCGCCAACGGCTACAACCTCAGCCACGTGCACATCGGCACGCAGACCGGCACGCACATCGACGCGCCATTCCACTTCCGCGACGACGGCGCCACTGTCGACCGAATGCCGCTCGATCTCACGGTGGGACCTGCGGTCGTCGTGCGCGTGCCGGACCGGGAACCACGCTCCCGGATCACGTCCGCCGACCTCGAGCCTCATCTCGACCAGTTGGCGCCCGGCCGCATCGTGCTCTTCGCCACGGGCTGGTACAGGTACTCAGGGACCGAGACCTTCTTCGAACACCCTTACCTGGACGCGGCGGTCGGGGAGTCGGTGCTTGCGACAGGTGTGCGGACGATTGCCATCGACACTCTCAACGCCGATTCGACGGGAGGCGACGAGTTTCCCATCCACGACATGTTCGCCGCGGCCGGTGGGTTCATCGCCGAGAACCTTGCGGGGACCGATGCTCTCACGCCCGGAGCGGAGCCGCTGCTTCTGCTGCTGCCGCTGAACCTGGTGGGGTGCGATGGCGCTCCGGTCCGCGCCGCCGCTCTCGAACCGCTGGACTGACTGACCGTTGACGACGACCACCGGGTCGCGCGTGCGCGACCCGGTGGTCGTCGTCCTGGCTCCGGTGCGGTGGTGCGGATACGATGGCATGTGCAAGTGCTCACCTACCGGGAGTATTGGTGGACGTAAGCTCATGGGACGAGGCGCTCACGATCCGTGAGCTCGTCATGGCCGGCGGACTTGGGCTGGAGGTCGTCGCCGGTCACGCGGGTCTCGATAAAGCCGTGGAGGCCGTGTACATCGGCGACCTCGAGGATCCCACGCCGTGGATGGTCGAGGGCAGCCTGCTCCTCACCACGGGACCGCGATTCGAGGAAGACCCGGGCTCGGCCGTCAGGCTCGTCGAGCTGCTGCGCCAGAGCGGCATGGTCGGCGTAGGGGTGGCCATCCTGCCGTATCTCCAGGAAATCCCACGGGAGATGGTGGCCGCCGCCGACCGCGAGCAGCTGCCGCTGCTGCGCGTCACGGAGCGTACCCCCTTCCGCGAGATCACCGGATACGTGTTCAACGCCCTCTCTTCGCGCGACATGCACCGTCTTCGCCGCAGCGTGGCGCTTCAGAAGCAGTTGCTCGAGGTGCTTCTCGCCGAAGAAGGCCCCAGCGGGTTAGTGCGGCGCGTGGGAGAGCTGTTGAGGGCGTCGACGCTCCTCTTCGCCGCGTCCGGGCATCTGGTTGCAGAGTCCGCGATCCCAAGCGAACGAAGCGGGGAGGGGTTCGTCCGGTGCGCTTGGACCGCTTACCGGACAGTGGCGCAGGGAGCCGCGCCACGGTCGGTGTTGGACGTGGAAGGCCGCCACGTGGCATTCCGCGAGGTGCGGGCGCAGGGGGCTGTGGAGCAGGTACTGATGGCCGCCTACCCAGAAGGCAGTCTGATCTCCGAGTTCGCGGACGAGGCGTTGACGTTCGCGCAGCGGCTGCTGGAGGTCGAGGCCGTGACCGGGCGTAACGCCTCGCTGCTCCGGCGGCGGACCCGCGCCGGCCTACTGGAGATGCTCATGCACGGGCGGGGCGCCGACTCCGAGCTTGCAGAGCGAATGAACTATCACGGCATCGACCCGGCGGAGCCTTGGAGAGTCTTCGCCTTCGCGGTCGGCACGCACGAGGGCACCCGAGTCGACCACCCCTCAGTGGCCGATGCGGTCGCGTCGGCATTGTTGGGCACGGTGGACCGCCTGCTCGAGGAGAGCGACGTGCCGTTCCTCTCACGCCAGAGTCACGGCCAGGTGCTTGTTCTCGCACCCTTGGGTGGTCAGGAGGGCGAGTCAGCGATCCCGCCTATCGTGACGGGGCTGGCTGAGAACGCCGGCGCGCGTCTTCGCGCGGCGCGTGTCGACGCAGGCTACTCGGCTGCGCTGTCGGGGTTGGACCTCGTGCCTCGCGCGGTCGGGCAGGCGCGCCTGGCACTTCGTCATGCGGCCCAGCACGAGAGAGGCGAGTCCCGTGTCGTCGCCTTCGATGACCTGGGTCGCCGCTACAAGGTCCTGGACAACCTGAGCAACGACCAACTCGGGGAGCTCGAGGACGCGGTCGTCGGGAGGCTGCTGGAGGCCGATCGTCGGGGGCACGGCGACCTGTTGAGGACACTGGAGACGTTTCTCGCCTGCGAAGGGTCCACGGTCGACGCGGCCGCGCTGCTGTACGTTCACCGCAACACGCTTCGCAAACGGCTGGCACGAATTGAGCAGATCCTGGCCGTCGATCTGTCGACCGTAGGGGGGAGGGTGGAGGCGTATCTCGGCGTGCGCGCTCGCGACGTACGTGCGACACGTCGTGGCTGAGCACACAGACGACAAGGCCGACCCAAGAGTCTCAACCTTGACTTAAGGGCGAGGGTAGCTGCGCGGACTCTTGGCGGGTCTTGCGACCCCGGTGCCCTAAGAACTCGTTTCACAAAGAGGCTTGATCGATCATGGCGGCGAACCATCGAGGCGATCGGTGTCGCTTCGAAGGGGAGGTCCGATGGCATCACCTCCGTGGATCGTGCCCGACGAGCTCTGGGAGCTGATCGCGCCGCTCCTGCCGGCGCATCCACGGCGCTTCCGCTACCCGGTCGCAAGCGCCTGCCCGAGCGCCCGGCGCTGCAAGGCATCCTGTTCGTGCTCTGCACCGGCAGCGCTTGGCCCACCTGCCGACGGAGCTCGGCTTCGGCAGCGGCATCACCTGCTGGCGGCGCCTCGAGGAGTGGCAGGGGGCCGGCGTCTGGGAGGAACTGCATGCCCTGCTGCTGGCGCGTCTGCGCGCCGCCGGCGCGATCGACTTCTCGCGGGCCGTCGCCGACTCCCCCCAGGTGCAGGCCAAAGAGGGGGCGCCCAGACGGGCCCGAGCCCGGTCGACCGTGGCCGCCCGGGCGCGAAGCACCACCTCCTCGTCGACGCCGGCGGACCGCCGCTCGCCTGCCTGCTGACCGGCGGCAACCGCGGGCGACGTCACGCAGCTGCTGCCCTTGCTCGACGCCGTACCGCCGCTACGCGGCCGCGTCGGACGGCCACTGAAGCGGCCGCGCAAGCTGCTCGCCGACCGCGGTTACGACCACGACCGCTACCGCCGCGAGGTGCGTAGGCGTGGCATCACGCCGCAGATCGCCCGCCGCGGCGCGCCGCACGGCTCCGGCCTCGGCGCCCAGCGCTGGGTGGTGGAGCGCACCATCGCCTGGCTGCACGGCTTCCGCCGCCTGCTGGTGCGCTACGAACGGCGGGCCGACATGCACCAGGCGTTCATGGCGCTCGCCTGCCGCCTCATCTGCTTCCGGCGGCTGCGGGCGTCATTGTGAAACGAGTTCTTAGGAGGATCCGATGGGCGGACCACGGCTGGACATCCGGGCGCGGCAGGCGCCTCTGCGGCAGGGCTACACCGACGACCCGGCGAGTGCGCCGCGCACCATCACCGTGCGGGGCGGCGGCTGGGACCTGGAAGATCCGCTGCACGCGGTGCTCGTGCCGGACTCGACGCCGGCCGTGCCATTCCGCGCCGGCACGCACCCCGCCTTGGGCGGCGACGACGACGCGCCGTGCTCGGCCGACCTGCTCCTGGCGTCGCTCGCCGCCTGCCGGGAGATCACGCTCCGCATGGTGGCGGCCAACATGGAGATCGCCCTCGAGGAGCTGGAGGTCACCGTCGAGGGCGACTGGGACCCGCGCGGCACGCTCGCCATGGGACGCGAGTTCCCGTCGGCCTCACGGCCATCCGCGCCCACACGCGCGTCGTGGCCGTGGACGAGCGCGGCGAGAGCGCGGAGCGGCTGCTGCGCAGCGCGGAGAGGTACTGAGTCGTGCTGGAGACGCTGCGCTGCGCGGTGCCGGTCGAGGCTACGCTGGAGCTGGAGACGCTGAACGACGAGGCCCGCCGGCGTCTCGGCCGGTGGCGCTGAAGCAGCCGCCGCGCCGCCGCCCTGTCTCACATATGATTCGCCGGTAGCATCCGGGGAGGCGTATGGGTTCGCCGCGGGCAGACTCAGCGGTCACGAGGCAAGCTATCCTGTCCGCCGCGCGCGAACTGTTCGCGGCGCACGGGGTCGACGGCGTGAGTGTGCGCCAGATCGCCGCAAAGGCCGGGGTCAACCACGCGCTCGTGCACCGCTACTTCGGCGCCAAGGACGACATGGTCGCCGCGATCCTGCTGGCCGAAGGGCAGCGCATGAGCGCCCTCGGGCGCCCGGAGGCCGACGCCGGGACCTCGCTGGCGGCGCTGCGCGAGGTCCTCCTCCACACACTCTCGGAAGGCCGCATATCGCTGATCCTCATGCTGCGCGCCGAGATCGACGGGATGACTCCCGAGTGCGTGCTCGAGGGAGTGCCCCTGCGGCCCCTCGTCGTGTTGCAGGCGTGGCTGGCGGAGCGCGCGCCGGAGGGCTCGCGCGTGGACACCGAGGCGCTGACCATGGTGGTCGGCGCGGCGATGCTGGGGCTGGCCTCGTGCCGGCCCATGCTCGCCTCCGGCGCGGGCGCCGCCGGCCGGACGAGGACGAACTGCTGCGCCGCTGCGTCGACGTCCTCGTCGGCTTCGCGGCGGCCGCCATAGGAGAAGAAGCATGAACCTGCTCGAGGCCGTCGGCTACACGCCGCTCGTCGAGCTGATGAACGCCGACACGAAGCCCGGCATGCACATCCTCTGCAAGCTCGAGCTCACGCCGGGCGACGTGCGGACGCGCCGTGCCGTGGTGCCCGCCTCCAGCTCCGGGGCCTGGAACTCGTTCAGGCAGACACGGCGGCGCCGGGCATCACGGCGTCACCCGGCGGCGCGAGTCAGGCGGCGCTCCCGACGGGAGTTCTCTCGCCGGGAGCCGGGACCACCGCCTGGAGGGCTTTCGACTTCTGCAGGAGGTTCTCCGCGCGGATCGTGGCACGCTTGCGCCGCGCGAAGGCTGCCATCCGGCACCGGTCGCTGCAGTACTTGCGCGCCTGATTGCCGGTCTCGAACACGGTCCCGCACTGCTCGCAGGCGACTTCCCTGATGGGGCGAGGCGCCCCCCGCCTGCGCCCGCCGGCCGCGAGCGCGGCGTGCATCGAGCAGTACTTCGAGGGGTTGTAGATCGACAGGATCGTGTCGCACTCAGGGTGGGAGCAGACGCGTCCGGTCTGGTACGAGCGGACCCGGTTGGCCTGTGAGACCGGCCCCCACGGATTGAGCGTTCCGGTGATCCGTGTAGTCATGATATGTCCTCCGTTGCTTCCGGCCGCCTCGGTCGGGAGTCGGCCGGTGGCTGGTGCAAGACCAACCGTACCTGCCACGCGACCAGCCTAGGCGGTCGCGGAGGGGCGCGCATCGGGCAGGGGGACCACATTTCGACGGGTCAGCCGAACGGTCTTTCTCTCGGTCAGGTGACCGATGCGCGCGGGGAAGAGAGCTCCCGGCGAGGGCGCCGCGGGGGAGAGGTCAGGCGGTCAGGCGAGGTGCTCGCGCACGGCGATGGCGGCGGCCTCCGTGCGCGTCGACGCGCCCAGCTTGGCGATGACGCTGCTCACGTGGGTCTTGACGGTGGAGAGGCTCACGACGAGCCGATCGGCGATCTCGGTGTTGGTGCGACCGTCGACCATGAGCTCCAGCACCTCGCGCTCGCGGCGCGTGAGGGCCTCGTGCGTCTGCGCCGGCGAGGCGATGGCGTGCACGAGCGCGTCGGCCGCCTCCGGCGCCAGCGTGCTGACGCCCTCGTGCGCCCGGCGGATGGCGGCGGCGAGCTCCTGCCCGCTGATGTTCTTGAGCAGGCAGCCGAGCGCCCCGGCGCGCAGCACGCGCTGGATGAGTTCGGGGTCTGAGAAGCTCGTGAGGGCAAGGACTTTGGTCCCAGGGCACGTGCGGAGGAGCTCCTGGGTGGCGTCGGCGCCGTCCATGCCGCCGGGCAGCACCAGGTCCATGAGCACCACGTCGGGGTGCGTCTCGCCGCAGACCTTCACGGCGGCGGCGCCGGAGTCTGCCTGACCGACGAGCTCGATGTCCGCGAAGAGGCCGAGGATGGTCTCGAGACCGCCGCGTACCAGCTCGTGGTCGTCGACGATGACCACCTTGATGGGCGTGGCAGTGGTGCTGTCGGTCATCGTGCCCCCGTCGCCTCCCCAAAGCACATTCCGACGCACACGCTACCATGCCGCGGGCCGGTGTTCACAGGCTCCCCTGGATCTGCGCCACCGTCTCGTCGTCCGGCGACCCGCTCGCGAGCGTCGCGACCATGACGGTGGAGCCGGAGGAGCCGGCCGCGGCGAACGCCGCCCGCAGGGCGGCGAACACGGCCGGCTCGTCGCCGCGCACGTAGGTGCTGAGGCGGCCCACGGTGATCTCCACGCCCTCGCCGGCCGCCGCCCTCAGGGCGGCGGAGATGGCCGGCCGCAGGTGCGGCTGGCGCAGCGGGTAGACGGAGAGCTGCAGGCTCACCGGCCCCCCAGTGCCGGCCGCCGCTACCGCACCGGCGCCCTCCGCCTCGGGGTGGGCGCCGGTCTCCAGCACGGAGACGATGTTGCCCGCCGGGTCTCTGAACCAGGCGATCGGCGGGCCGTACTCGGGCTTGGGCGGGCGCACGATCCCGCGCTCGTCGTGCGGCATGCCTTCGTACTTCTCGATGGTCACTCCGGCGGCGATGAGGCCGTCTACCGCGGAGTCTATGTCGTCCACCGGCAGGTTGAGGACGGTGAACGTCGCCGGCTGATGGTCCGGCCGGGGGTAGACCAGGACCCTGCCGCCGCCGGCGAGGTGCAGGGTCAGCATCCCGTTGGCCTCGCTGAGCTCGAGGCCGAGGACGCCGGCGTAGAACGCGCGGGCGGCGTCGATGTCGTCTACCGCGAACCCGGCGAACGCGTGGCTGTCGGAGAACATGGGCGCTCCTTGCGGGAGGGTGAGCCTCGTGGGCGATGTGCCTCACCTATTCCCCGCAGGGACGAGTCCGGAGCGCGGCCGGCGCCCGCGCTCCATCAGGCGGGCTTGCGCCGGCGCTCCGTCACGCGGGCCGGCGCTCGCGACCGGACTCCTCCTCGACGACGTCGCGAAGGACGGTCGCGGAGTTGTGCCGGGTCTCGCGCGAGCCGTAGACGAAGGTCACCGGGCCCGCGCCTGCGAGCCGGCGCAGCTCCGCGAGCTCGTCCGGGCGCTCGCGAAGCTCGGCGCGGTACCGGCGCCGGAACTCGGGCCATCTGCTCTCGTCGTGGGCGTACCAGCGGCGCAGCTCCGAGCTCGGCGCGACGTCCTTGACCCAGAGGTCGACGGCCGTGCGCTCCTTGCTCAGCCCGCGCGGCCAGAGCCGCTCGACCAGGATCCGCACCCCGTCGTCCAGGGACGGCGGGTCGTACGCCCGCTTCAGCCGGATGCTCACGTCGTCACCTCGTCGCGCGCCGGAGAGCTCAGCCGTCGCCGGCGGGCAGCTTCTGACGCTCGCCCACCGTCCAGAAGTCCGCCCAGGGGTCGTCGCGGCGCGTGCGCAGCCTGCGCAGCACGCGCTCCGCCGTCCACTCGCCGCCGGACCCGGCCCTGCCCAGCTCGTCCCAGGCGATGGGCAGGGCCACCGGCGCCCTGGCGCGGGCGCGCAGCGAGTACGAGGCAACCGACGTCGCCCCGCGCCCGTTGCGGAAGTGGTCCACGAACACCTTACCGCCGCGCTTGGCCTTGCTCATGGTCGCGGTGTATCTGTCGGGTTCACGCGCCGCCAGGGTCTCGGCGACCTCGCGCGCGAAGGCCCCCGCAAGCGGCCAGTCCGCGCCGGGGGAGTACGGCACCACCACGTGCAGCCCCTTACCGCCGGACGTACGCACGAAGCTCTCCAGGCCGCGGTCACCGAGCTCGCTGCGCAGCGCCCGCGCGGCCTCGCGCACCCTGCGCCACTCCAGGTCGGGCCCCGGGTCGAGGTCGAACACCAGGATATCCGGCGTCTCGATCGCCCCGGTGCGCGAGCCCCACACGTGGAACTCCACGGCGCCGTTCTGGACCATCGCCAGCAGGGCCTCGGCGGTGTCTACCACGGGATAGACAGTCATGGCCCCGCGGTTGCCGCGCACGCGGACCTTGGCCACAGTCTTGGGGACCGACGGCGTCACGTGCTTCTGGAAGAAGCACTCGGAGCCGATCCCGTCCGGGCAGCGGATCACGGTGAGCGCGCGGCGCTCCAGGTACGGGACCATGAGCCCGGCCACCGCGTCGTAGTACTCGGCGACGTCGAGCTTGGTGAGCCCGGGATCGGGGAAGACGAGGCGGTCCGGGTGGGAGATGGCGACCCCGCCGACCACGGGCTTGCCGGGGCGGCGCGGCGCGGCGGCCGGCGTCGGGGTCTCGGCGGGCGTGGGCTTCTGCCCGGCCGCCGACTTCCCGGCGCGCCGGTGCTTGCTGGGCTCCGGCGCGTCCTTCGGGTCGCCGGCGCGCTCCGCGCGCGTCTCGCGCTCGCGCCGCACCTCGACTGCGCTCTTGTCCTCGCGCAGCCCCTCGAAGACGGGGTGGCGCAGGCGGCCGTCGTCGGTCCACTCGCTGAAGCGGACCTCAGCGACCAGCTCCGGCGCCGTCCAGTGCACGCCGCGCGCCTGCGCCCCGCGCGGCGGGTCGGCGAACGGCGCCGCGCCCTGCTCGAGCGCGTCGAGCCGCTTGCGCAGCCGTGTCAGGGCGCGCTCGTCGAAGCCGGTGCCGACGCGGCCGGTGTAGTGCAGCGCGCCCTCCTCCTCGTACACGCCCACGAGGAGGGCGCCGAGGCCGGCGCGCGAGCCCGCCGGCTCGGTGAAGCCGCCGACGACGAACTCCTGGCTGTGGGCGCACTTGCTCTTCAGCCAGGACCGGGTGCGCCGCCCCGGGTAGGGGTCGCCGGCCCGTTTGGACACGACGCCCTCGAGCTCCTGCAGACACGCCTCCTCGTAGACGGCGCCGCCGCGCCCGTCGATGTGGTCGCCGTAGCGGACCACCTCGCGCAGCGCCTTGCCGCCGCGCCCGAGCAGCCGGCGCAGGCGGCGCTTGCGGTCGCTCAGCGGCAGGTCGCGCAGGTCTTCGCCGTCCTGGAACAGCAGGTCGAAGACCACGTACGTCAGGTCGCCGGCGCGGCCGTCCTTGAGATGCCGTTGCAGGCGGCCGAAGTCGCTCACGCCGCGCTCGTCGAAGACGACCACCTCTCCGTCGAGCCAGGTCTCGTCGGTCGGCAGCGTGCGCAGCGCGGCGGCGACCTCGGGGAACCGCTCCGTCCAGTCGAGCCCGTTACGGGAGAAGAGGCGCGCGTCCCCGTCGCCGGCGCGCGCCGCTATCCGGTAGCCGTCGTACTTGATCTCGTGGATCCAGTCGTCTCCCTCGGGCGGGCTCTCGACCAGCGTCGCCAGCGCGAGCGGCACGGTGTCCGGGACGGGCGCCGGCTCCTTGCGGCCGGCCTTCGCGCCGGCTCCGCCGGCCACGTCGTGCCCCGGCTCGCCGGCGGCGATCTCGTCCATGCTGCGCCCGGTGGAGACGCTGCGGTCGTCGGCGCTCCACGGGTCCGGCTCGCCGGCGCGGGCCTGCTCGTCGCGCTCCTTGATGAGGAGCCACTCGTTGTCGTCGCGGCCGCGCCGCCCGCCCGTGTGCACCAGTACCCAGCTGCCGCGCAGACGCTCGCCCTCGACGCGGAACTTGAGCTCGCCTTTCTCGAGGCCCGTGTGCGGGTCGCCGGCCGGCTCCCAAGTGCCGGTGTCCCAGAGCATCACCGTGCCGCCGCCGTACTCGCCCCTGGGGATGGTGCCCTCGAACCCGCCGTACTCGACGGGGTGGTCCTCCACGTGCACGGCCAGCCGCTTGTTGCCGGGGTCGAGACTGGGGCCCTTGGGGACGGCCCAGCTGACGAGCACGCCGTCCAGCTCCAGCCGCAGGTCGAAGTGGAGTTGCCGCGCGGCGTGCTTCTGGATGCAGTAGAGGCCGGCGGGAGGCTTCTTGCCGGGCCGGCGTCCTTCCGCACCCGCCGGTTCCGGGGTCTTTGCGAAGTCGCGCTTGCGCCGGTAGGTGCGCAGCTCGGCCATCAGCTCGCCTTGCGCCGCTTGCCCTTCGCGCCCTTACGACCCTTGGCCTCACCGACGCTGCGCTTGAGCAGTTCCATCATGTCGACCACTTCGCCGCCGCGCTCGCGGGCGCCGCCCTGCTTGACCGGCGCCCGCCCCGTCCTGGCCTTCTCCTCGATGAGCGCCATGAGGTCGTCGCGGTAATCGTCGCGGAACTGCTCCGGCTCCCACTCATCGTCGAGCGTCGCCACCAGCTGCTCGGCGAGCTCGAGCTCCTTCTCCTTGAGCTCCGGCGCCTCGAGCCGCTCGCCGGTCTCGAGCTCGCCCACGGCCTTGATCTCGTGGGCGAAGCGCAGCAGCTCCAGCGTGATGACCTCGTCACCGGCGACGAGCGCCGCCAGGTGCTGCCTCCCGCTCATGACGAACGTCGCCACGGCCACGCGGCCCGTGCGCCGCAGCGTCTCGCGCAGGATGTGGTACGGCTTGACGCCCTGCCTGGTCGGCACGACGTACAGGGGCTTCTCGTAGTACTCGGCCGGGATGGCGTCGGCAGGCACGGCCTGCACGATGTCGATGGTCTCGGTGGCCTTGACGTTGGCCTTCTTGAAGTCCTCCGGCTCAAGGACGACGAACGCGCCGTCGTCGACCTGGAACCCCTTGACGATGTCCTCCCAGGCGACCTCGGCCCCGGTCTCCTCGTTCACGCGCTTCTCGCGGATGGGGGAGTTGTCGCGGCGGTCGAGCTGACGAAAGCGCAGCTGGTCCGTCCGCGTCGCGGAGAAGAGGTCAACGGGGATGGTGACCAGCCCGAAGCTGATCGCGCCTTTCCAGAGAGGTCGTGCCATACGACAGGGGTGCCCCGCCGGCAGGTTCCGGTAACGCGGCCGGCGTTCGGCGGCCGCGCCCGGGTCAGGGCGCGGAACGTGCCAGGAGGACGGCGACGGCGTCCTGGGCGGCGTGCGCCCCGGCGATGTCGACTGGGTCGCCGTTCATCAGCATCGAGAACGTGAGCTGGTGGCCGTTGGCGGCGGTGACGTAGCCGGAGAGGCTGCTGGCCACGTTGAGGGTACCCGTCTTGGCGCGCACGTTGCCGGCCGCGGCGGTGCCGCGCATGCGGTCCGCCAGGGTGCCGTCCACACCGGCGATGGCCAGCGAGCGGCGGAAGATGGGGAAGTCCGGGCGCCGGGCCATCTCGCCGAGGATCTTGAGGATGGCGTGAGTGGTCAGGCGGTCCTGGTAGCTGAGGCCGGAGCCGTCGCGCAGGCGCGCGCCGTCGTCCACGCCGATGCCCTGCAGGAACGAGCTCGCCACACGGGCGCCGGAGGCGGTGGTGCCGGCGCCGCCGAAGTCCGCGCCGAGGCCCTTGAGCAGCTCCTCGGCGAGGAAGTTGTCGCTCGGCTTGTTCATGGCCGCGAGCACGCGGCCCAGGGTGGCCGAGCGCTCCGTGCACGCGAGCTTCGCGGTGATGGGCGCGACCGCGCGGCCCGGCGCGTGCACCACGCGCACGCCCGCGGCGCGCAGCCGCTTGGTGAGCATGCTCGCTGCGGTGAGCGCCGGGTCGTCCACGTAGCCGCCGCTGCTCGAGTAGCTCTCGTTGAGCGTGAGCGCCGAGAGCGGGCCGCAGTTGGAGAACACGCTGGGCCGCCAGTTGGTCACCCTGCGCAGGCTGTCGAAGTAGCCCTCGTCGGCCATGACGCTGCCGGTGACGCGCTTCACGCCCAGCGCGCGCAGGTCGCGCACGAGGTCCTGCACGTCCCCGGTCTGCATGCCCCAGTGGCGCTTCGCGAACGACGTGGTGGAGAGTGTGGGGTCGCCGAGGCCGCGCAGGTAGACGTTGCCCCGGACGACGCCGTCGGCGTCGGGGCCGGCGTCGAGGTAGATCTGCGTGCTGAAGCGGTAGGTGGCCGACCAGGAGGCGAGCGCCGTGGACGACGTGACCAGCTTCTCGTTGGAGGCCGGCCGGCGCAGCACGTCCGGCCGCAGCTGGTACAGGTACTGCTTGGTAGTCAGGTCGAAGACGGCGACCGACGTGCCCGAGCCGGCCATCCCGTGCTTGTCGAGCGCCGCGGAGATACGGCTCGCCAGGTTGGCCGAAGCGATGCCCGGGGCGGCGAGGAGCAGGAGGAGGACCAGGCTCGTGAGCAAGGCGAGCGGCCCGGCGCGGCGTGTTCGCACAGCGGTCATCGCCGTCAACGGTAACAGGAGGCGCGGCTCGATTCCTCCCGGCCGCGCGAGGTCCCTGCGAGCGAGGAGGTGATGTCGTGAATGCCCGCCGTAGTGGAGGTATCGAGGGGGGCGCCGAAGGTGCACCGCTCCGCGAGGCCTTTTACCTGGACGTCGGCCGCTGCACGGGCTGCTCCCCTGCGCGGTCGCCTGCCTGGGCCAGAACGACCTGGAGGCCGGGGGCGGGGCCACGGCCTGGCGCACCGTGATCACGGTGGAGAGCGGCGCGTACCCGGAGGCGAGCGTGCGCTACGTCTCGCTCGCCTGCATGCACTGCGAGGACGCGCCCTGCGTGCCGGCCTGCCCCACCACGGCGCTGCAGAGAAGCGGGGAGCCGTCGGTCGTCGACGTCGGCGGCCTGTGCATCGGCTGCCACGGCTGCGCCACCGCCTGCCCGTACGGCGTGCCGCGGTTCGGCGCCGACGGCCGCATGCGCAAGTGCGACCTCCGCGTGAACCGCGTGGCGGCCGGACTGCAGCCGGCGTGCGCGCGCGTGTGCCCCACGGGCGCGCTGCATCACGGCGACCCCAACAAGATGGGCCTCGCCGTGGAGCGCGAGGCGGCGCGGCGCCTGGCCGGTGGCTGAGCGTGCCGCGGAGCCGCCGCCTCGGAGAGAAGTCTAATCCTTTGGTATAGAGTTAGACTTCCGCCCGGCCAGGAGCCTGACGGATCGCCTTCTCCGACAAGACGGTGCGACTTCCTCTCGGCCAGCGCAAAGGGCCAGTGGGCGTGGAAACTCTTGCAGTCCGGCGACACGAAGCTGACGGTGACTTCACACACGGCTCCGGCACCTACACGTTCGTCGCCCAGGTGGGCGCCAAAGGCAAGGTCACTGCGAAGGTGGACCACCCCGTGACGAAGGTCATCTGGCTGGTCGCCCAGATGCAGGTGGCGGGAGCCGGCACGGCCGGCGCCGCACCGCCGGCCGCCGCCGGCCCCAACCCGAGCACGGCCCTCCTCCGCTGGGAGCAGGGCGTGCACGAGGGACCCGCCACGGACCCGCAGCGCTACGCGGCGGTGGAAGCGCGCATGCCGATCGTGCTCACGCCGCAGACCGTCGTGAACACCGTGGATGGCGGCTCGTCCTGCGGCTACCGTGGCGGCTACACCGCCGCCGCGCACTCCTACTCCGCTCCCGCCGCCCCTCCGGTGGCCTCGAGCACCGGCAGTGTGCCTCACTGAGGCGCGGTTCCGCGTCATGGCGTGCGACGCCCACGTGATCCTCGTGGGCGCGGGCACCGGCGCGGACGACTGCGCTCGGCGCCGGCTCGCGGATCTCGAGGCGCTGTGAAGCCGGTTCCGCGAAGACGGCGACGTCTCGCGACTCAACTCCTCGCCCGAGGCGATGCTCGTGGTCTCGCTCGACACGGTGCGGCTGGTGACGACTATGAAGGAGGCATGGGCGCGGACCGGCGGCCGTTACGACCCGACGCTGCTGGGCGCCATCAACGCCGCCGGCTACGCGCCCAGCGCGGACGGTTAGGGCCGCGGGAGCAGCCGGCCGCACGGCTCGCGGGCTCGAAGCCGCTCTACGTGGTCGCGGCGGTCGTGGCGCTCTCGGCCGTGGTGTTCGCGGCGTCGTACGGGGCGCTGTCGCAGCACCATCTGCCCAGGCGGCGTCCGACGCGGGACGCCGAGCGCGCCGCCTCGTGACCGGGACCGCGGAGCCCGCCGCCCGTAGCCCGCTTTACTCCCAGTAGGCGGCGAACTCGCGTACCGCGCTCTCCGTGAGCGGGTGCGCGGGCAGCGCGCGGATGACGTCGAGCGGCGCCGTGACGTCGTGGGCTCCGTCCAGGATGGCCTCCACGACCTGCGGCGCCGTCTTCAGGCTGGCGGCGAGGATGCGCGTGGCGCTGTCGAGCCGCTCCAGCAGCGCCGCCTGCTCCAGCACGACCGCGCCGGCGGAGTGCCGGGCGGCGCGGTCGACGTACGGGATGACCCACATGCAGCCGGCCTCGTGCGCGAGCAGCGCCTGCGCCGGCGAGTAGACGGCCGTGAGAGCGCTGTCGATGCCGTCGGCGCCCAGCGCCGTGGCGAGAGTGATCGCCTCCAGCGTGGCCGGCAGCTTGGCCACCACGCGGCCCGGCGCGAGGACCGCCGCGGCTCGCGCCTGCTCCTCCATCACCTCCGGAGTGCTCAGCGTGGGCTGGTAGCAGACGGGGCCGTCGGGAAACGCCTCGAGCAGCCGGGCGAGGTGCGCGAGGGGCTCCTTGGTCTCTCGCGCCATCAGCGCGGGGTTGGTGGTGATGCCGCTGACGAAGCCGAGCCCGGCCGCAGCGGCAGCGTCCTCGAGGGAGGCGGAATCGAGCAGGATCGCCATCGTTTCACTCCAGCGTCGGTCTGCATGACGGGGCGCGCCGTCGCGCCCCGTCAACCCTCGCATCATCATCCCCGGGCGGCAAGCCCTCGGGGGCTCGCGGGCGGCGACACGGCCGCTCCGGCGACGATTCTCCAGGGCTCCATCTCTTCTTGGTGGTGCACGGACGCGGCCGTCCAGCTCGTCGCCGGTGACATCGGCGGCTCCGGTGTGGCCGACACCGAGTACCATGTCGAGGGATCCTCCACCTGGCAGACGGGAGCCACCGTTTCCGTGCCGGCGCCCGCCGACCACGCCAACGACGGCGACCACCTGGTCTCTTATCGGTCCCGGGACAACGCGGGCAACGTGGAGCAGACGGAGCTCATGGACGTGGGGATCGACACCCTCGGGCCTGCGTGCTCCGTCTACCAGACCAGCACCGTGAACAGCGGAGGCCGCGGGATCCTGTACTTCACCGCCTTCGACGGCACCAGCGGCGTGCGCCGCGCGAGCATCACGGCGGCGGACGCGCGCGGCCGCACCGTGCTCCGCATCAAGCTGCATCGAGGGAACTGGGAGTCGTCGCCCTCGCCCAGCTACTTCTGGTGGTCGTTCAGCTGCAAGCTGGCGCCGGGGACGTATCGTCTGCAGGTGCGGGCCGTCGACACGGCCGGGAACTCCCAGGTACTGGTCGGCCACGGCAAGCTGCACGTGGTCAAGTCCGGCGCCCGGCCGCAGAGGCGGCCGCGGTGGCCGGCCGGGCTTTCGTACTCCCGCAGCGGCTACGGCGGGCGTCAGGCCACGGCGAGCTCCAAGAGCACGGTGCTGTCGACGCTGTGGCGGCCGGCTCTGGCCGGCGTCGAGGCGGCCGCGCTGCCGCAGCCGCTGCTGCGGCAGCGGATGCTGCGCCTCGCGGCCCACTGACAGGCTGAGTCCCCGCGGGGGTGCGTGGCGGAGGTACCGCCGCCTCGCATCCCCGCGGCGTGTCTCTCCGCCAAACGGGCCACGCCCCGGTCGCCCCGGTCGCCGTCGGGTCGCGCGGCCGAGCCTGGGTCGCGCGGCCGGGCACTCCGCGCCGTATCATGGCCAGAGAGGTAGCCGCGCACCCCTGCCGCGGCCCCGGGAGAAGGAGCCAGCATGCCGTTCACCACCGCGTTCATCGCCCATTCGCCGGACGCCGACCCGGCCACCCACCGCACCGTCATCGAGACGGGTCTGTACACCATCCACACCGTGGTCGTGCGCGATCAGGCGCAAGGCCTCGCGGTGGCGAAGGAGCTCGTAGAAGAGCACGGCGTGCAGTCGCTGCTGCTCTGCCCGGGCCACTCCAACGAGGACGTCGGCCAGATCGCGGCCACGGTGGGCGAGAACGTGAGCGTCTCCGTGGCGCGCGGCGACTCGCGTGGCGGCCGCGTCGCGGCGCAGGCGATGCAGGCGGCCGGCTGGTTCTCAGGTGCTCCGAGGGGCTGACGCCGGAGCCGGCCCGCGGCCGGCGTCCATCCCCGACGGCCCGGGCTCGTAGCCGACCTCAGGCTCGCCCGGGAGCTCGTCGTCGAAGGACGGTCCGGCGACCTCTTCGCCGGGCGCGGCCGCGAGCTCCTCGCGGCGCTCGTCGGCGCGGATGTGCCGCAGCGCCGCCGTCCCGTACGCGGCCGCAAGCAGGGTGGCCACGGCGCCCATGCCCAGTGCGACCCGGGCGCCGAAGTGCGCCGCCACCAGCCCCGCCAGCGGCGCGCCGATGGGCGTCGAGCCGAGGAAGACGATGGCCCACAGCGCCATCACGCGGCCGCGCATCTGCGCCTCGGAGTGCAGCTGGATCAGCGTGTTGGCCAGGGCGATGAACGCCACGCTGGCGGCGCCCATCGGTACCACCAGGATCAGCGCTGCGTTGAAGCTCGGAGCCACCGCGATGCCCAGCGAGAGCGCGCCGAAGGCGAAGGTCACGATCATCAGCAGCCGGTAGCGCGGCCGGCGCCGCGAGGCCACGCCGAGCGAGCCGGCGAGGGCGCCTACGCCCATCACGCTGAGCAGCAGGCCGTAGCCGCCGGCGCCGGTGCTCCCCGTGCCGCGGTGGAACACCTCGCCCGAGAACAGCGGCAGCAGGACGCTGAAGTTGAAGGCCAGGGTCCCGATGACGGCCATCATGAGCAGCGGCACGCGGAGCTCCCACTTACCCCAGGCGTAACGCAGGCCCGCGCGCACCTGGCCGCGGCCGGCGCGCACCCGCTTGGGCCGGTGGAGCTCGGCCGGCCGCATCAGGAGCAGCGCCGCGAGCACGGCCGCGAACGTCGCCGCGTTGATCAGGAAGATCCACGACATGCTGCTCACGGTGTGGGAGAAGATCAGGAGCACACCGGCGATCGCCGGGCCGACGATGCGCGACGAGTTGACGATCACGCTGTTCAGGCCGATGGCGTTGGCGAGGTCGTCCCCGCCGACCATCTCGATGGCGAAGCTCTGGCGGGCGGGGTTGTCGAAGACGTTGATCAGTCCGAGCCCGACCGCGAGCGTCCACACCATCCAGAGCTGGACGACGCCGGTGGCCACCACCAGCCAGAGCGCCAGCGCCTGCACCAGGAAGAACACCTGGGTGACCACGAGTACGTGCCGCTTGTCGAAGCGGTCGGCGATCACCCCGCCGTAGGCGCCGAGGACCAGGATGGGCAGGAACTGCAGGGCGGCGGTCAGGCCGAGGTCCCAGGCACTGCGCGTGAGCCGGTAGACGAGCCAGGCCTGGCCCGTGGTCTGCATCCACGTGCCGCTGAGCGACACCGTCTGTCCGATGAACCACAGGCGGTAGTTGCGTACGCGCAGGGAGCGGAACGTCCGCCGGGTCGCGGAGGCGACCCGGCCGGCCGGGCTGAGCTGTGCCGGCGTGCCCATCGCTAGCCTTCGAGCAGGCGCTCAAGCACGGGGAGCGCCTCGCGTACGGCGGCGAGGTCGCCGCCGTCCAGGTGTTCGAGGCGGCGGGCCAGGTACTCGGCCTTACGGGTGCGGGACAGCTGCAGCAGACGCTCGCCCTTGGGGGTGACGGCGACGCGGCTCACGCGTCGGTCACGCTCGTCCACCTTACGACGGACGAGGCCGTCGCGTTCGAGCGCCGTCACGACGCGCGTGATGCTCGGCGGCGTCACGCGCTCCAGCTCGGCGAGGCGCCCGAGCGTGAGCGGCCCGTGGCGCTCGATGCTGACCAGCGCGGCGACGAGGGTGGGGCTGAGCTCGTCGCCGGCCTCCGCCCGCAGGCGCCGCTGCAGGCGCATGACGACGATGCGCAAGTGCGCGGCGAGCTCGGAAGTAGGGAGCGGCGGAGCGGCTGCGCCGCCGCCGCCCGGCGTGTGCGGGCCTGTCCTCATGGAGATAGTTTACACGGCTAATTAGCCTTATAAACTTGATGCGTTCCGCGGTCGGGTCATCAGGGTGGGACGGGCGCCGGTGCGTGTCGCGCTAGCGAGCGTACGGGCCGAAGCGCGGCACCCAGGCCTCGAACGCCGTCGTCAGCGCCGCGACGACTTCGCGGGCCGCCGGGTGGACCAGACCAGACTCGTCGAACGATTCCTTCGCGCCGGCGATGGCCTCTCTCAGGCGGGCCCGGCCGGCTCCGGGTAGCCCAGCTCGAGGCGCACATCGTCGTCGTAGAGCGGCAGGGAGCGGGTGTCGGCCTCGGTGAAGGACAGGCCGGCGGGGGAGAGGGCTACCGCTGTCTCGTACAGCATCCGGTTGAACGAGCCACGGCGGAGGGTCCCGACCAGGGCGGAGCGGACAGCAGCGCGCGGACCGTGGCGGCGCAGCCGGCGGCCAGGGCCCGCTGCGCGAGCGTGCCGGCTGCGGCCACGTCGGTGCTCCGCACCGCCTGCTTGGCCGCGGCGATCCGCACGGCGCTCATCGAGAGCTCCCGGACGCCGAGGCCGAGCAGGAGCGGGACGGCCGCGGGGTCGCCGGCCACCTCGCCGCACACGGCGACGGTGCGACCGGCCGCTTCCGCCGCTTCGCAAGCGTGCGCGATCAGCCGCAGCACTGCCGGGTGCAGCGGGTCGGCGAGCGCGGCGACGCCGGCGTTCCCGCGCTCGGCCGCCAGGGCGTACTGGGTCAGGTCGTTGGTGCCGACCGAGAAGAAGCTCGCCGGCGGCGCTATGTGCTCCGCGAGGAGCGCCGCCGACGGCACCTCGAGCATCACCCCGGCCTCGAGGTGCTCCGGCACGGCGGCGCCGCGCGCCACGAGTTCCTCGCGCGCTTCGTCCAGCAGAAGGAGCGCCTGCCGCAGCTCGTCCGCCTCCGCGACCATCGGGAACATCACGCGCAGCGGGTGCGCGGCGGCCACGCGCAGCACGGCGCGCAGCTGACAGCGCAGTTGGTCGGGGTGCAGCAGGCTCAGACGCAGACCACGGACACCGAGGAATGGATTGTCCTCCGGCGGCAGCGGCAGATACGACAGCGGCTTGTCGGCGCCCGCGTCGAGAGTGCGGATGGTGAGCGGCCGGCCGTCCAGGGCGGCGGCGATGGCCTCGTAGGCCGCCGCCTGCTCGTCCTCGCCGGGCATGACCTCGGCGCCGAGGAACAGGAACTCCGTGCGCAGCAAACCCACTCCGTCCGCCCCGGCGGCGACCGCCGCCCGCGCCTCTTCCGGCAGCGAAACGTTGGCCTCCACGGGTACGGTGACGCCGTCGCGCGTCACGGCCGGGCCCGCGGCCCGGCTCGCCGCGACGGCGGCCTCGCGGGCGCGTTCCTGCCGGCTCCTGAGTGTGGCGGCCAGCACGTCCTCCGGCGGGCTGACGGTCACCGTCCCGGCGTCGCCGTCGACGACCAGGGGCGTGCCGTCGGCGACGGCGAGGAGCGCCGCCCCCGCGCCGACCACCACCGGCAGGCCGAGCGCCCGCGCCAGGATGACTGCGTGCGAAGTCGGGCCGCCCGCCGTGCAGGCGACGCCGGCCACCGCGCCGGGCGCGAACGCGGCGACGTCGGCGGGGGTGAGCTCGTAGGTGACGATCACGACGGGCCCGGCGGGCGCCCGCGCTGGTCCGGTCGGCGTATCGGTGGTGGCGGCCGGGGCCAGGTGTCGCAGCACCTGGTCGCCGACCTGGCGGATGTCGGCGGCGCGCGCCCGCTGGTACGGGTCGGCCAGCGCGTCCCACGCGGCGGCCGCGCGCGCCACCGCCGCCGCCCATGCGCGGCCGGCGGACTCGCGGCCCCCGGACACGGCGTCCCGAGCTGGGTCCAAGAGCCCCGGGTCCTCGAGGAGGAGGAGGTGCGCGTCGAAGACCATCGCCGCGTCCGCGTCGCGCCCGGCTACGGCGGCGCGCGAGCGGCGCAGGTCGGCCGCGGTGGCGGCCAGGGCGGCCTCGAGTGCCGCCCACTCTGCCGCCGGCTCACCCAGTGGAGCGTCCGCGAGCGCCGGTCCGGCGTGACGCAGTCGCAGCGCCGGGCCGACAGCCAGGCCGGGCGCTGCACGCAGGCCGGCGATCACGGCTCCCGCGGCCGGCGGTCTGCAGGCGGCGGTGTCCGCATTGGAGTCCGATCCTGGCTGTTCTTCCCGTGCGGAGCGTTCGGAGCCAGGCGCGACGAGGTCTCCAGGCTCTCCGAATCCGTTCTCCGCGAGGTGGCGGAACGCCTCCAGCGCCTTCGCCGCCTGGGGGCCTGTCGCGCCGGCCGCGAGCTCGTCTCCGCAGCGCACGCCCAGCCCGCCGACCGCGGTCAGGCTGCGCGCGTCCGCCGGCCCTTTGCCGGTGGCGGGGACGGTCAGCGCCACCTTGGCGTCGAACCCGGCCAGAGTGCGGACCAGGAGGGCGGCGGGCCGCGCGTGCAGCCCGAGGCGGTTGCGGACGGTCACGGTCGCCGTCGCCTCCGGCTCAGCTGACGCGACCGGGCGCGGCGGTGTGCCCGCCGCCTCGTCCTCCCCGAGTTGGGCGGTCTTGCCCGCGAGGCCGTCACGCGCGGTTGCGGCGACGCGAGTCAGGGATTCGCCGAGTCCAGCGGTGACTGCTGCGGCCACGGCGCCCTCGACCAGCGGTGCGGCCGTGAGCAGCACGCCATGCCGTCTGTCACCGTCGAGCAGCTCAAGGGCCAACTCGGCCGAGAGGACGGCGCTGCCGAGGTCCATCAGGACCAGCACGCCGTCGTCCGACCAGACGTCCTCGATCGCTGCGAGCACTCGGGTGGCGTCGGTGCCCAGGGCGCCGGGCTCGTCCAGCCCTCCGGCCGCGCCGATGCGCACCTCCGGTCCGGCCATCTGCGCGGCCAGCTCCGCGACGCCCTCGGCAAGCTTCGCGCTGTGGCTGACGATGACGAGGCCGACCACTGCTACGCCGGGTCGGCCTCGCGCGCCGGGCCTGCTCTGCTCGCCCGCGCGCCGGCTGCTCCCGCGAGCGCCTCAGCCGCGGTCTCGAGCAGCAGCCAGGAGCTGGTGGCTCCCGGGTCCTGGTGGCCGGCGCTGCGCTCGCCGAGGTAGCTGGCGCGGCCCTTGCGCGCGACCAGCGGCGTCGTCGCGCGCATGCCCTCGGCGGCGGCGTCGGCCGCCGCGCGCGTAGCTCCGCTCGCCGTCGCGCCGCCCGCGGCGGCGTCGCGCAGCGCCGCGGCTGCCGGCAGCAGCGCGTCGACCATGGTCTTGTCCTCCGGCTCCGCCTTGCCGCGGGCCTGCACGCCGGCCACCGCCGCCGTGACGGCCGCGGCCCACTCGTCCGCGCTGAGCGCGGGCCGTTCGCCGGCAGCCCTCCCGAGCTCGATGAAGAACGTGCCGTACAGCGGTCCGGCCGCTCCGCCGACCGTCGAGACGAGGGTCATGCCGACGGTCTTGAACAGCGGCCCCAGCTGCGCCGCGGCTCCGACTCCCTCCGCGCCACCGTCCGCACCGTCGGCGGTCAGCTTGGCCGCCACCGCTTGCATGCCGCGGTCCATGTTGATGCCGTGGTCGGCGTCGCCGATGGTCGCGTCGAGCGCGGTCAGCTCGTCGCGCCGCGCGGCGACCTCCGCGGCGAACGCGAGCAGCCAGGTCGTCGCCGCGGCGGCGTCCATTACGGTCCCGCCGCCCGCGCCCGCACCCGCGCCGCCCGTACCTGCGCCGCCCGCGCCCGCACCTGCGCCGCCCGCCGCGCTCACGCGCCCCACCTCAGGCCGGGCGTGTCGACGGGCGCGTCCCACAGGCGGGTCAGCTCGTCGTCGAGCTTGAGTAGCGTGATCGAGCAGCCCGCCATGTCCAGCGAGGTGGCGTAGGACCCCACGAGGTCCCGCGTGATGGCGATCCCGCGCTCCTCCAGGAAGCGATGCAGCTCGGCGTACACGATGTACAGCTCCATGAGCGGCGTGCCGCCCATCCCGTTGACGAAGGCGAGCACCTCGTCGCCGCTCGCGAAGGGCAGGTCCTCGACGACCGTCCCCGCGAGCGCCTCGACCACGTCGTGGGCGGAGGCGAGCGCCCGGCGCTCGCGCCCGGGCTCGCCGTGGATGCCGACGCCGAACTCGATCTCGCCTTCGCCGAGGTCGAACGTCGGCTTGCCCGCCATGGGCGTGGTGCACGAGGTCAGCGCCACGCCCATGCTGCGGCTGCGCTCGTTGACGGTGCGGCAGATGCCGGCCACGTCGGCGAGGGGCCGGCCCTCATCGGCCGCGGCCCCACAGAGCTTCTCCGCCAGCACGGTGGCGCCCACGCCGCGGCGGCCGGCCGTGTACAGGCTGTCCTTGACGGCCACGTCGTCGTCGATGAGGACCTGCTCCACCGTGAGGCCCTCGTCGCGCGCAAGGTCGGCGGCCATCTCGAAGTTCATGACGTCGCCGGTGTAGTTCTTGACGATGTGCAGCACGCCGGCGCCGCCGTCCACCGCCTGCGTCGCCGCCAGCATCTGGTCGGGGGTCGGCGACGTGAACACCTCGCCGGGGCAGGCCGCGTCGAGCATGCCCGGACCCACGAACCCGCCGTGCAGCGGCTCGTGCCCCGAGCCGCCGCCCGAGACGATGCCGACCTTGCCCTGCACCGGCGCGTCCACGCGCGCGATCCAGTGCGGGTCGATGTGGACGACGAGCCGGCCGGCGTGCGCCAGCGCGATGCCGGCCAACTCCTCCCGGACAACGTCCTCCGGGCGGTTGATGAGCTTCTTCATCGCGCTCCCTCCGAGCTGCGTCCGCCGGCTCACCGGCGGTTGACGGTCACGACTCCATCGTTCGCCGAGCGCGCGCCGCCGTCAAGGGCGACCGGCCGAAACAGGACCCTTGTGAGTGACGTCCGCTGTCACCGTCGGATAAGGAGATGTTGCCCTTCCTGCTGTATCAGGAGCGTGGATGACGTAGACTCACGCCGCGTACTCTGCGTGAAGCTCGTGCTTAAGACCTCGACTGGAGGTGCAGACATGACCCGCAGTGCGAAGGCGTACCGGCTGGTCCCGGCGGAGATCCCGTCGCAGGCCGGTCGGGGAGGACACAGCCTCTACCGCGACATCGTCACCGACTTCGTGGCGTCGGATCTCGAGACGGCGCTGGTGGAGGTGCCGGGGCGCAAGCCGAACTCGATCAATGTCGGCTTGCGCAAGGCGGTCTCGGTGTCCGGCGCGACCGTGAAGGTCAGGATGCGCGGCGGCCAGCTGTACCTGCAGAAGGCCTGAGGTCCGCGGCCGCGCCCCGGCGGTCGGCGCCGGGAGGCGTACGTGCGGCGGGCGGCCCGCCGCCGCTCCACAGGAGTGGCGGGCCGCCCGCCTCGTGCGTCTGGACGGCGCCCGCCGTCGTCAGCGCACGGTCAGCCGGTTGGACGCGATCTTGCTTTGCGCGTTGCCGGCCGCGTCGGTGGCGTACACGAAGAACCGGTACTTGCCCTTCGCCAGCTTGCAGCGGAACTTCACGGTCGCGGTGACGCCGGTCTTGACCTTCGTGACCTTGAGCGTCGTCACGGCCTTGCCTTTGGCGTTCTTGATGACGATCTTCGCCGCGGCCGTCCCGGCGCACGGGGAGCCGCCGCTGCCGGCGACCCGGGCCGCGCTGGTGCCGGTGCGGCCGGCGGCGTTGAAGTGCGAGTCCATTTGCCAGATTGCACCCTCTCGGCGCGGCCACATCACTTTGCTCGTCCAGATGGTCGGGCACGGGACCTCCTAAGACGATGGGACGTGTGTCCAGGCACCTTGGGTACGGATACCCAGGGGCGGCGACGTCGCGGGTCCGCCGGTGGGTAGACTCAACGCATGACCGCCAGTCCCCCCGTGCCCACTCGCGGCGTCTTCGCGCGCACGTTCCGCTCGCTCCACACGTACAACTACCGGCTCTACTTCTTCAGCCAGATGGTGTCCATGAGCGGCACGTGGATGCAGTCGGTCGCCCAGAACTGGCTCGTCCTCAGCCTGACGGGCAGCGGCGTCGACGTGGGCATCACCGTCGGCCTGCAGTTCGGACCCGTCCTCCTGCTCGGCGCCTGGGGCGGCGCACTGGCCGACCGCGTCGACAAGCGCAAGCTGATCATCGGGACCCAAGCGGCGGCGGCGCTTCTCGCGCTGGTCATGGGCGTCCTCGTTGCGACCGACGTGGTGACGGTGTGGATGATCTGGGTGCTCGCCGGCCTGACGGGAGCCTCGACGGCGCTGGGCATCCCAGCGCTCCAGAGCTTCCTCTACGAGATGGTCGGGCCCGACGACGTCGCCAACGCCGTCGGGCTCAACTCGGTCGTCATCAACACGTCGCGCGTCATCGGCCCGATGGTCGGCGCCGTGATCATCCCGACGCTCGGGGTCGCTCCCTGCTTCTTCCTCAACGCCGCCTCGTTCGTCGCCGTCATCGTGGCGCTGCTGCTGATGCGCGCCGCCGACCTGCGGCGCGGTAAGCCGATCGCGCGCGAGCGCGGCCAGGTGCGCGCGGGGCTGGCCTACGTGTGGCGTTCGCCGTCGCTGCGCGTGCCGCTCATCATGCTGGCGGTGATCAGCACGCTCGCCTACAACTACTCGGTCGTGCTGCCGTTGATGACCAAGGGCGTGTTCGGCCGCGGCGCCGGCTCCTACGGCATCTTCACCTCCGCCATGGGCGTCGGGGCGCTCGCCGGCGCCCTGCTTCTCGCCAGCAGGGCGCGTCCCTCGCGCCGCCTGCTCGTGGGCGGCGCCTTCGCCTTCGGAGCCGTCAGCGTCGCGCTTTCGCTCGCCCCCGGCTATTACGCGGGGCTCGCGCTCATCGTGCTCATCGGCGCCGCCGCCGTGCTCTTCACCAGCACCACCAACGCACTGCTGCAGCTCAACTCGGCCGACGCCATGCGCGGCCGGGTGATGGCGCTGTGGTCGGTCGTCTTTCTCGGCAGCACGCCGTTCGGCGGCCTGATCACCGGCGTCCTGGCCCACGGCATCGGCGTGCGCTGGACGGTCGCCGTGGGCGGCATCGTGACGCTGATCACGGCGCTGGCGGCCGGCGCCGCCCTGCGCCACCGCCGCGTGATCGAGGACGGCACCTGCGAGGCGCCGGTCTGCCTGCCGGACGGACCGGCGGCCGGCGACGCGCTCGGCGAGGCCATCGAGGTGGGGTCGCCGCGGGCCGGCTCCGCAGGGGCCGGCCGGCCCGCCCCGGACAGCGGCGACTGAGGGGTCCTGCGGCGGCCTCCCGGCCGCCGCCCTTACTCAAGTCGGCGGCGGCGTTGCCGATGTAGGTTACGGGCGCGGCGCGCGGGCGCCCTCCGTCCGCGAGCCGTACGACCGACGAAAGGAGGGCGGTGCTTCTCCAGGGCAACCTGCAGGAGTTCAGTCTCCCCAACATCTTCCAGCTCGTGAACATGAGCGCCAAGAGCGGTGCCCTCACCATCCGGAGAGAAGGCGACTCGGGCAAGGTCTTCTTTCTCGATGGCGTCATCACCTACGCCTACTCCCAGCCCCAACTGCTGCCGCTCGGCGAGCGGCTCGTAAAGGCCGGGGCGATCAGCGCGGCGCAGCTCAAGCAGGCGCTGGCGGCGCAGAAGAAGTCGGGCGGCGCCGCACGACTCGGGAGCGTCCTCCTCAAGCAGGGGCACATCGACCGCGAGACGCTGGAACAAGCGGTGCGTGAGCAGATCCAGGACGCCGCCTTCACCTTCTTCAGCTGGACCGACGGCGAGTTCGAGTTCGCCGCCGAGGACACGCCGCCGGAGGAGGACGTCCTCGTCGGGATGAGCGTCGAGACGGTGATCATGGAGGGCTGCCGCCGCATCGACGAGTGGGCGCTCATCTTCGAGCAGCTCGGCTCGCTGGAGCGCGTGCCGCACCTCGCCTACGGCGAGCACGTGGACGACGAGGGCAGCCTCACGCTCACGGCCGAGGAGTGGCGCGTGGTGGTCCACATCGACGGCCGCGCCGACATCAACACCATCCTCCGCGACTGCGGCCTGGACCGGTTCCACGGGGCCAAGGTCATCTACAGCCTGTACTCGAGCGGGCTCATCAACGTCAGCGAGCCGGTCATCGAGAGCATCGGCAAGGGCACCAGCGTGGCCGTCCGGGGAGCCATCGACATCTACAACGAGGTGTTCCTCAACACGCTCACCGACTCCAACGTGGTCAAGCAGTTGCGCGTGGAGCTCATCGACGAGAAGGAAGTGGAGATCCCCGTGGTGGCCGGGCAGCTCCCGATGAACGGGAACGGCAACGGCGGGGAGGGGGAGGAGGGCGCCGCCGAGGACGTCCTCGTCTTCACCGCCGCCGCCTCGTGCCCGGAGCAGGCGTGGAAGCGGCTCGCCGGCGAGAGTTCCGCGTGGGTGCTGCTCGCCAACGCCAACGACGTGGACAGCCTGCGTTCCACGCACGCCGACCTGCAGTTCCTCAAGGACCTCGGCGACGTGCCCTACGTGGTCGCCACCTACATGTCCATGTCCGGCGAGGAGATGAGCGCCAAGCAGGTCTCCAAGGCTCTCGGCCTGGACGCCCGGACGCCGGTGCTGCACTGCCAGCTGCGCGACCGCGAGTCGGTCGCGAACGTGGTGCGCGCGGCCCTCGACCTGGCCGCCGCGCGCTCCGCACGGTAGCGCCGGCCCGCGCCGGGCGCCGGCGCCGCTCCAACACCGTTCCCGGCTTGTCATAGCCGCCCGCGCACGCCATCATCTCTGGCGCAGGCGGCCCGTTCCCCAGGGCCGCGCGAAGAAAGGACACCACCGCATGTACTACCCCAGCTACCGTATGAGGCGCCTGCGCCGTACTCCGGCCATCCGGGACCTGGTGCGCGAGACCAGGCTGCAGCTCGACGACCTCGTGTACCCGCTCTTCGTCATGGCCGGCGAGAACGTCAAGAACCCCATCGCGTCCATGCCCGGCGTGCTTCCAGCTCTCCATCGGCAACCTGCTGCCGGAGATCCGCGAGGTCGTCGCGCTCGGCATCAAGGCCGTGCTGCTCTTCGGCATCCCGGCGCACAAGGACGCCGCCGCGACCGGCGCCTACGACCACGAGGGCATCGTGCAGATGGCCGTCCGCGCCATCAAGGACGAGTTCCCGGACCTGGTGGTCATCACCGACGTCTGCCTGTGCGAGTACACCGACCACGGCCACTGCGGCGTGGTGCAGGAGGGCGAGGTCCTCAACGACGTCACCCTCGAGCTGCTCTCCAAGATGGCCATCACGCATGCCGAGAGCCGGCGCCGACATCGTCGCCCCCAGCGACATGATGGACGGCCGCGTGGCCGCCATCCGCAACGCGCTCGACGACGAGGGCCTCACCGACACCATCCTGATGTCGTACTCGAGCAAGTTCGCCTCGGCGTTCTACGGCCCGTTCCGCGAGGCCGCCGACTCCGCGCCGGCGTTCGGCGATCGCAAGACCTACCAGATGGACCCGGCCAACCTCGAGGAGGCCGTGCGCGAGTCCCTGCTCGACATCGAGGAGGGCGCCGACATGATCATGGTGAAGCCGGCGATCCCGTACCTCGACGTCATCCACGCCGTCAAGCAGGAGACCAAGTTCCCGCTCGCCGCCTACAACGTGAGCGGCGAGTACGCGATGATCAAGGCGGCGGCGGCCAACGGCTGGCTCGACGAGCAGCGCGCGGTGCTCGAGGCCGTCACCGGAATCAAGCGCGCCGGCGCCGACCTCATCATCACCTATCACGCCAAGGACCTCGCGACCTGGCTCGGATGAGAGTGGCCGGCCGGGTGACCCGCCGACGGGTGACCCGGCCGAGGCGCTTGGAACACGCAGAAAGGCCGGGGAGGCTGCGCCGCCCCGGCCCTTCGTCGTTCCGGTTCCAGGCCCGCCCGGCCGCGCGCTTCGCGCTCAGTCCCGGGCGTCCGCCCTGGTGCCGTCAGACGGCCACCATCACGTCGGTCGCCTTGACGATGGCGAGCGCCGGCGAGCCCTCCGCCAGGCCGAGCTCGTCGATCGCCTCATTGGTGATCGAGGACGTCAGCGTGCCGCCGCCGTTGAGCTCGAGCGAGACGTGGCCGTTCACGGCGCCCCTGGTCACCTTGGCGACCGTGCCGGCGAGCTGGTTGCGCGCGGAGAGCCCGGTGAGCCGCTCGCTGCCGGTCGCGAGCAGGACGTTGGTCGCCTTGACGATGACGGTCGCCTCCTGGCCGGGCTCGAGGCCGAGGTCCTTGATGGCCTCCATCGTGATGTCGGCGGTGATGGTATCGTCGCCTACCTTGACGGCGACGACGCCGTTGACGGCGCCCTCGGTCACGTCCTCCACGGTGCCCTTGAGCTGGTTGCGGGCGGAAAGCTTCATGTCGTTCCCCTTCTTCGGTGGGTGTCCAGTACTTCAGCAGCGGGCCTTGCCGGCCGCGCTGAACGCACGACGAACATAGCCTTCCTGCCGGCCTGGGGCGAGAAATCCGCCGGTTTCGTGCTGTTTCGTACCGTCACACTCTGTTTCGTGACATAGTGACGGACAGACGAAGGCGGGAAAGTGGGAGCGGCATGGCGGGAGACCCGAGGATCGACGTGCTCACGGCGCAGGATGTGGCCGCCATCCTCCAGGTCAACAGGAACACCGTGTACGGCCTGGCCAAGGCGGGCGTGCTGCCCTCGTACAACGTCGGCCGCAAGCTGCGCTTCAGCCTCGACGACGTGCAGGAGTACATCGAGGTCGCCAAGAGCGCCCGGCGGCAGGGCTCCGCCGCGCCGGCCGCCGCCGGTGGGCCGGCCGGCCCCGCGGAGGCCTCGGCCGGCGCTGCAGGCGCCGCGGCCCGAGACCCAGCTCTCATCACGCGCGGCGCGTTCGTCATCGGCGGCCGCGACCTGGTCCTCGATATCCTCGCCAACTACCTCTCGGCGGGCGGCATCCGCGTGCTCCGCTCCTACGAGAGCGGCTACCGCGAGCTCGTCTCGCTGTACTCGGGCACGGTCCAGGCCGCGGCCGTCCACCTCTGGGACAGTTCCACGGACAGGTACAACCTGCCCTACGTGAAGCGGCTGGCGCCGGGCACTCCCGTCGTGGTCCTGCACCTCGCGACCCGTGCGCAGGGCCTGCTGGTCAGGCGCGGCAACCCGCTCGGCCTTCGCGGCTGGGCGGACCTGGTGCGCACGCCGCTCGTGCTGGCCAACCGCGAGCGGGGCTCCGGCTCCCGCGTGCTCCTGGACGAGAAGCTGCGCCTGCTCGAGGCGGACCCTTACGCCATCGAGGGCTACGAGCGTGAGATCGTGTCTGACCTCGCGCAGGGCACGCTGATCGCCAAGGGCGGCGCCGACGCCGGCGTCGGCGCCGAGCGGGTCCATCACCAGATCGCCGGCCTCGACTACCTGCCGCTCCAGATCGAGCGGCTCGACCTGGTGATCGCCAAGACGCCGTCCACCGCGCGCGTCATCCGCGCAGTGCGGGGCTTCCTGGGCAGCGAGATGTTCCGCAACGAGCTCGTCGCGCTGCCCGGCTACGACTTCACCCACCTGGGCGCGAAGCTGTACGAGACGTAGGTAGCCGCCCTGAATTGCACGGCTCGCCCGCCTCTGGCACACTGGAGCAGCTTTGCACCACCCTCACGCTGAAAACCCCCACGGTCACCCGCAAGGAATGGCCGCTCCGGATCCCGTCGACGGCCCCGCGCCGCCGCGCGTCATCGCCTGGGAGGTCACGCGCAGCTGCAACCTCGCCTGTGTGCACTGCCGCGCCTCCGCGGTCCATGGCCCTTACGAGGGCGAGCTGAGCACCGGGGAGGCCTTCACCCTCGTCGACCAGATCGCCTCGTTCGCCAACCCCATCCTGATCCTGACGGGCGGCGACCCGCTCATGCGCGCCGACATCTTCGACATCGCCGAGTACGCCATCGGCAAGGGCCTGCGCACGGTCATGTCGCCGAACGGCACGCTCGTCACCCCCGAGGTCGCCCAGCGCATGCACGACGTCGGCATCGCGCGCGTCAGCATCTCCATCGACTTCCCGACCGCCGCGGAGCACGACGAGTTCCGCGGCGTCCCCGGAGCCTTCGACGGCGCCGTCCGCGGCATCCAGAACTGCCTCGCGGCCGGCGTAGAGGTGCAGATCAACAGCACCATCACCAAGCTCAACGCGCACTACCTGCCGGACCTGCTCAAGCTCGCCACCGACCTGGGCGCCGTCTCGTTCCACCCCTTCATGCTGGTGCCCACGGGGCGCGGCAAGGATCTGGAGGAGCAGGAGCTCCCGCCGGACGAGTACGAGAAGGCGCTGGAGTGGATGTACGACGCGCAGCAGGAGAGCGACCTGTTCATGAAGCCCACGGACGTGCCGCACTACTGGCGCGTCATGCGCCAGCGCGCCAAGGCGCAGGGTCGCAAGATCGAGGTGCACCCGCACAGCCACGGTGGCATGAACACCCTCAGCCGCGGCTGCCTCGCCGGCATCGGCTTCTGCTTCATCAGCCACATCGGCGAGGTCCAGGGCTGCGGCTACTTCGACAAGGTCGCCGGCGACGTGCGCAAGCAGACGTTCCCCGAGGTGTGGCGCGACTCGCCGCTGTTCAACGAGCTCCGCGACTTCGACGGCCTCAAGGGCAAGTGCGGCGCCTGCGAGTTCAAGAAGGTCTGCGGCGGCTGCCGCGCGCGGGCCTACGAGGCCACCGGCGACTACATGGCCGAGGAGCCCTACTGCGCCTACGTGCCCAAGGGCTGGTGCATCCCGGCCGCGGGCGTCTGACCCGAATACGCCGACGAGAGAAAGCCCTTGTAGCCGAAGAGGATCGCCTGGGCGGGCGCCTGCACGTCGGTGACGTGGATGTCGCTGATGGTCAAGAAGCGCAGGGGCCCGGCGACGAGGATCGCCGCCGCCTCGTCGCGATCCTCGGGCAGCAGGTCGAGCCGGCGCTCGGGCGCCAGGCCCGGCGCGTAGCTCCAGCGTGCGTAGCCGTTCTCCTCGTACTTCGCGAGTTCGCAGGGGAGGATCTTCTCCGCGCCGGCCGGAGGCGGGTCCGGCACGATCACGCGCTGGGTCGTGGTGGCTGCGGGAGCGGCGGCCTGTCCGTGCTCGCGGGAGGTGCTCATCAGGTCATCTCCGTGGTCTTGGCGCCGCCGCGCGCCGCGCGCCGTCGACCAAATAGTCGGCAGCGCGGCTCTCGAACTGAACGTGCGCCCGCGGTCAGGCCAGGTCGAGCCGCATCGTCAGGCTGTCGCCCTCAGTCCCCACCACGACGAAGCCCGCCTGCTCGTAGAGCCTGCGCGCCCGCAGATTGCGCTTGGACACGCTCAGTCCGAGCGCACGGACCTCTTGCCGTCGAGCCTCGTCGACGACCGCCGTCAGAAGGCTCCGGCCTATGCCGCGCCCCCGGCACGCCGGGACGACGCCGATGGAAAGCCCGGGGACGTCGTCCGCGATGGAGCCGTAGACCGCGTGCTCCGGGGTGAAGCGGCGGCACCAGCAGGCTCCGGCGGGCGCGCCGGCCTCCTCCGCGACCACGCCGAAGTCGCCGGACCTGCCCCAGCCCTCGATGTAGCCGGCGACCTCGGGCACGCCCAGCAGGTCTACGAGCGCGTAGGGGAGCTCGCCCGGCTCGCGCTCCCAGCTCGCCGCCTCCGCCAGCATGGCGGTGAGGAACGGGCGGTCCGCGGCGGTGGCCGGGCGCAGCGTCATGTCGGCCCTCGGCTCAGCGCTCGAAGTGCTTCTCGAGCAGCAGCGACGTCTCGGTGAGCCCGGCCTCGCGGTACAGGTGCTGGGCCGGGTCGTTCGCCTCACCGGTGCTCACCGACGCCTCCGCGCAGCCGGCCTCCTCGAACAGGCGCAGCACCGCGTCGACGAGCCGGCGGCCGATGGCCTCGCCGCGGCGGGAGCCCGTCACGATGAGGAGCTCGATGAGCCCGGAGTCGGCGGCGTGGAAGAGGCCCGGCGTCGTGCAGTAGCTCAGCAGGCCGACGGTCTCGCCGGCGTCGCGAGCCAGGAGCACGCCGCCGGCCGGCGACGCCAGGAAGTGGCGCACGTAGTGCTCGTCGACGGGTGAGGCCCAGGGCTCGCCCTCGGCCATCTCGCGCACCAGGCGCACGATCGCCGCTTCGTCCCCCGGACCGGCGTCGCGGATAGTCACCGGCATCGGCGTCTCCTCTCCGTCCTCCCGGGTCGCGGCGTCGATGCTGGGTTCCGCCGGTAGCCGGGTACTTGTGTCTACAGGCACATGTCGTTCAGGCGGCGCGTAGTATAGTGCACGTTCCTGACTGACCATCGCACTCGCACGGAGGACCCGGGTGAACACCGAGACATCCGCACGCCTCTTCCAGGAGGCGCTTCAGTACATCCCCGGAGGGGTCAACTCACCGGTCCGCGCCATGAAGGGCGTGGGCATGCCGCATCCGCTCTTCATTTCGCGCGCGGAGCGCTCGCACATCTGGGACGCCGACGGCAACGAGTTCGTCGACTTCGTCTCGTCGTGGGGACCCATGATCCTCGGCTGGGGTCACCCCGAGGTGGTCGGCCGCCTCAAGGAGCAGGTCGACAAGGGCACCAGCTACGGCGCGCCCACGGAGCTCGAGGTCGAGCTGGCGCGCCTCGTCTGCGACGCCGTCCCGTCCGTAGAGATGGTCCGCATGGTCAACTCGGGCACCGAGGCGACCATGAGCGCCGTCCGCGTCGCCCGCGGCTTCACCGGGCGAGAGAAGATCGTCAAGTTCATCGGCTGCTACCACGGCCACTCGGACGGGTTCCTGGCCGCCGCCGGCAGCGGTGTGCTCACGCTTGCGCTGCCGGACAGCCCCGGCGTCACCAGGGGCACCACCGCCGACACGCTGCTGGTCGAGTACAACGACGTCGCCGCGCTGACCGAGGTGTTCGAGGAGCGCGGCGAGGAGATCGCGGCGCTCATCGTCGAGCCGGTCGCCGGCAACATGGGCGTAGTGCCGCCGCAGCCGGGCTTCCTCGAGGCCTGCCGCGCCCTCTGCACCAAGTACGGCACCATGCTCATCTTCGACGAGGTCATCACCGGCTTCCGCGTGGGCTGGGGCGGCGCGCAGGAGCGCTTCGGCGTGCTGCCCGACCTCACCACGCTCGGCAAGATCATCGGCGGCGGTTTGCCCGTGGGCGCCTTCGGCGGCCGCCGCGAGATCATGGAGACCGTGGCGCCGCTCGGGTCCACCTACCAGGCCGGTACTCTCTCCGGGAACCCGCTGGCCATGGCCGCCGGCGCGGCCACCCTGCGTGTGCTCGCCGAGCCGGGTACCTACGAGGACCTCGAGGCGCTGGGCGTCCGCGTGGAGGAGAGCCTGAGCGCGGCCGCCGCCGCCGCCGGCCGCGCCGTCACCATCAACCGGGTCGGGCCCATGCTCACGATGTTCTTCTGCGAGGGCCCCATCACCAGTTTCGCCGACGCCAAGGCCGCGGACACGCAGGCCTACGCGGCCTACTGGCGCCACATGCTCGAGCGCGGCATCTACCTGGCGCCGTCGCAGTTCGAGGCGGCGATGATCTCTCTCGCGCTCACCGACACCGACCTCGACGCCGCCGCCGCGGCCGCCGCCGACTGGTTCGCCGGAGCGGGGGCCTGACGTGCGCGGCATCGACAAGAGCGACGTCCCCGCGGTGACCGTCCCGCGGCTCGCGCTGTACCTGCGCAAGCTGCGCGAGCTCCGCGCCCGCGGCGTCGACCGCGTCTCGTCCAAGGACCTCGCCGAGATGATCGACCTCAACGCGGCACAGATCCGCAAGGACTTCTCGTACTTCGGGGAGTTCGGCACCCGCGGCGTGGGGTACGAGGTGCCGGTACTGGTCGACGAGATCAGCCGCTGCCTGGGCCTGGACCACACCTGGAACGTCGTCATCGTCGGCGCCGGCCTTCTGGGCACCGCGTTGGCGCGCTACCGCGGGTTCGGTGAGCAGGGCTTTCGCCTGGTCGCCATGTTCGACAGCTCCGCCACGGTGATCGGCGCCAGGTACGGCACCAACGACGAAGACCGCGTGCGCAGCGTGCACGAACTGGACGAGTACTGCTGCAAGGAGCGCGTCGACATCGCCATGGTCACCGTGCCGGCCGGCGAGGCCGAGAGCACGGTGCAGCGCCTGGGCGCCGCCGGGGTCCAGGCCATCCTCAACTTCGCTCCCGTCAAGGTGCACGCTCCCGAGGGTGTCCTGGTGCGCCAGGTCGACCTCTCCAGCGAGCTCATGTCGCTGTCCTTCTACCTGGACAAGGAGAGGGTCTGACCATGGACCTCGCCGCCGGCGTGGCCGCGGAGCTGGCGGCGGCCGGTGAGGCCTTCGGCCCCGCCCCGGCCGCCGCGCCGGAGCCTCGCTGGGGGGCGCTGTACGTGGAGCTCGGCGGCGACGCCGGCGCGACCGACGTCGAGCTCATCTATGAGGGCTACCTGCTGCACTACCGCGAGAGCCGCGCCCTGGCGCTCGCGGCGGAAGACCTCGAGACCCGGCTGCTCGCCGGCGACTGTTACTACGCGCGCGGCCTGCGCGGCATCGCTGCGCGCGGGGACGCCGAGGCCGTGGGCCTGCTCTCACGCCTCATGGCCGCCTGCTCGTACCTGCGCAGCACCGGCGCGCCGTTCGCCACCGACGACGCCCTGTGGGCGTACACCACGGCGGGGCTCGTCGCGCTGGACCGGGGCGCCGAGCCGGCCTCCGTCGGCGCCCTGTTCGACGACGTCGAGGCGGGCTTCCACACGCCGGCCGCCGACGTCCCCGCCGCGGTCCGCGCCGCTGCGGGCCGTCTGGACCTGTCCGACCCCGCGCCGCTGGGGCGCGAGCTCGACGTAGTCGCCGGGAGGTGACCGTGGACCTGCGTGCCTTCATCAGCCTGCTGGAGCGCGAGGGTGAACTCGCCCGTGTGCGCCCGGAGGTGGACCCGTACCTCGAGATGGCGGAGATCGCCGACCGCGCCAGCAAGGCGCACGGGCCGGCCGTCCTCTTCGAGCAGCCCAAGCGATCGGCAGGGCAGCCCGCCGTGCCGGTCCTCATGAACCAGCTCGGCTCCTACCGACGCCTCGAGCTGGCGCTGGTCGCGCCGCTGGACGACATCGCCAGGCGCATCGGCGGACTGCTCGAGCTGCAGGTGCCGAGTGGCCTCGTCGGCAAGGTCAAGGCGCTCGGCCAGCTCAAGGAGCTCGCGTCCTACGGCCCCAGATACGGCAAGAAGGCCGCTTGGCGCGAGGTCGTCGTCGACCCGCCGGACCTGACACGCCTGCCGGTGCTCACCACCTGGCCCGGCGACGGCGGGCCGTTCATCACCCTGCCTGTCGTGGTGACCAAGGACCAGCAGGGCCGCCAGAACGCCGGCATGTACCGCCTGCAGGTGTACGACGGCCGGACCACCGGCATGCACATCCACATCCACCACGACGGCGCGGCCAACTTCCGCGAGGCGGGCGACCGCATGGAGGTAGCGGTCGCCCTCGGCACCGACCCGGCGGTCACGTACGCGGCCACGGCGCCGCTCCCGCCGGGCATCAGCGAGTTCATGTTCGCCGGCTTCCTCCGCGGCGAGCCGGTCGACATGGCGCCCTGCACGACCGTCGACCTGCAGGTGCCGGTCGACGCCGAGATCGTCCTCGAGGGCTACGTCGAGAAGGGCGAGACCCGGCTCGAGGGGCCGTTCGGCGACCACACCGGTTACTACTCCCTCGCGGACCAGTACCCGGTGTTCCACCTCACGGCCATGAGCCACCGTCGCGACCCCATCTATCCGGCCACCATCGTCGGCAAGCCGCCGATGGAGGACGCCTACCTCGGCAAGGCCACCGAGCGCCTCTTCCTGCCGCTGCTGCAGATGGTGCAGCCCGAGATCGTGGACATGGACCTGCCCATCGAGGGCGTGTTCCACGACTGCGCGATCATCAGCATCCGCAAGGACTACCCGGGCCACGCGCGCAAGATCATGAGCGCGGTGTGGGGCATGGGTCAGATGATGTTCACCAAGTTCGTGGTCGTCGTGGACGAGCACGTGGACGTGCACGACTACAGCGAGGTCGCCTGGCGCGTGTTCAACAACGTCGACCCGGAGCGCGACACCGTGATCCAGCGCGGTCCGCTCGACGTGCTCGACCACTCGAGCCCCTTCGCCCGCTACGGCGCCAAGATGGGCATCGACGCGACGAAGTCGTGGCCGGACGAAGGCCACGGCCGCGAGTGGCCGGACGAACTGGCCATGGACCCGGCCGTCGTGCGCCGCGTCGACGAGCGCTGGAAGGAATTCGCGCTGCCCTTCTCCTGATCTGCCTGCAAGCGCCCGCTTTCCCTGGCGGCGGGCGGGCGCACCCCGGGGGGTATCAGCGCGGGGTCTTGAGCCGTGTGGCACGCGCAAGTGCAGGATGGTACAATCCGCGCCGACTCGGGCGGCCCCGGCTGAGGGGCCGGCCGCCCGGGAGCGAGTAGGAGCCTACGGGGAGTAACTCGTCTTGACCGAGCGTCAGTATCGTCACAATCCTGCGCCACGCCCCTGGTACCGCAGGGCATGGTTCACCTGGGTGGTGGTCATCGTCATAGCGGCCATCGGCATCGGTGTGCTCGTGTGGCCGGTCGCGGCCATGAACGACACCTCGTACTGCACCTCCTGCAAGGCCATGCAGCCCGCGGCCAAGACGCTCGCAGAGTCCGCGCACAAGGGCATCGACTGTAACGAGTGCCACATGCCTTCAGGCGTCGTG
>CAVOMB010000036.1:0-58487 GCA_963696935.1 uncultured Thermoleophilia bacterium
GTCACGCCGCGTCCGGTGCTCATCACCCAGATGTCGTCGTCCACGATCTGCATCGCGTCTCGATCCCCGGTGACGACCACGGACCCGATGCCTTGGCGCTTGGCCTCCTCCGCGAGCGTGCCGAGGATGTCGTCGGCCTCGTAGCCGGGCTTGACGAGGTTGACGACGCCGAAGGCCTCCATGAGGTCCGGCAGGAGCGGCCACTGGGCCGAGAGCCCGTCCGGCATGTGCGGCCGCTGCGCCTTGTACTGGTCGTAGAGGTCGTCGCGGAAGGTCTTCTCACGGGCGTCCCAGGCGCACACGATGCACCCGGGCCGGTACTCCGAGACGAGCTTGAGCAGCATCTGGCTGAGGCCGAACAGCGCGTTGGTGGGCTGCCCGGCCTGCGTGGAGATGGACTCGGGCAGGGCGAAGAACGCGCGGAACGCGAGGCTGCTGCCGTCAAGCAGGAAGAGACGGTCGTGAAGCTGTGGGTCGGCCATTCGGCGATTCTACGCTACGCCGCGGTGTGCGTTACTCTCCGAACGGAGGGGCCTCGTTGAGGACCGGCCAGTAGAGGCCGAGCTGGTTGACCGCCTCCATGAACTGCGTGAAGTCCACGGGCTTGCGGATATAGCTGTTGGCGCCCAAGCCGTAGCTGCGCGCGAGGTCGCTCTCAACGTTGGACGACGTGAGGATGACCACCGGCAGCCTGCGTGTGCGCGGGTGGTCCCGCAGCCGCCCCGGCACATCGAGACCGCCCACCTCGGGCAGCTTGAGGTCGAGGAGCACCAGGTTGGAGGCGTCGCGGAACGTCGCGCCCGGCGTAGCTGCCGGTCGCGAACAGGTGCTCGAGCGCCTCCGCGCCATCGCAGACCACGTCACGCGGTTGGCGACCCTGTTGCAACGCAGTGCCCGGAGAGTGAGTTCGACGTCGTCGTCATTGTCTTCCACGAGCAGGATCCCACGCTGCGGTAGGGTCTGCCGCCCGCCTCACGGCATGCTGCAGCCAGCCCCCGAACGCCTTGTGCGTCTGCGGCAGCGGTCGACCAGACGTCAACCTGAGGGCAAGGCTTGCAGGCGCGCGAAGGCACTCACCAGGAGCGGCGCCCGCGGCCAGGAGCGCGGCAGGCGCAGGCGCAGGCCGCGGGCGTGCCGCACGATCCGTCCGGCCACGTGCAGCAGGCGGTACCTGACGCTTGGGCTCGCAGCTCGCGGGCCTCGTGCCGCGGGCACAGCCCACACCGGCGTCGCGCCACTGCCTGCCGAGGATGATGCTGCGGTGGGGCCTGCCCGAGCTCCCAGGCGCGCGCCCGGGCGGCGGCACGGGCGGCGCAGATGCCGGCAAGCTGCTCTTCGCCCAGGCGCTCGAGGCAGCGGTAGGCGGTGGCCTCCGAGGCCACCGGCCCGAAGAGCACCTGCTGGTCGCACAGGGCGCCGAGCAGGGCGGTATCCGCGCGTGAGGTCAGGCCAGATCCCTTGGCGCTCACTTCAACGCGCAGCGGGCGGCGTGGTAGCGTTCACCTGCACGGTGATCCTCCTGAGCGGGGTCTTCGAGTCCAGACAACTCGCAGTATCCCTGCTCGGGAGGATCTTCAATAGCCCTTTCGAGGCCCTCTCACGGGTGCTCGTGAAAGATCCGGGCTAGGAACGCTCCTTTATCAACAGTACCCGCGTACCCGGCGGACCGCAGGTGTAATGCACCGCGTCCGCGAGCGCGCGCATGAAGTGGATGCCCCGGCCGCTGGTAGCGACGGCCGGGGGCGCGCAGATCGGGGTGGCGTCCATGCCAGTGCCCCGGTCCACGACCTCGACGGCCACCGCGTCCTCGTAGCAGAAAAAGCGCACGCGCACATCGTCGTCGGCGCCGCGCGGCGAGCCGTGGACGACCGCGTTGGCGAGCGCCTCGGCGACGGCGACGTTGAGCTCGAACAGGCTCGCCTCGTCGAGACCGGCTACCTCCGCGAAGGCGCCGATACGGCGGCGCGCAGCCCGAAGCTGCTGCGTCGTCGCCGGGAAGCTGAACTCGTGGTCCCAGCGCGGATGCTGGCCGGCGCCCACCGGAGTGGAATCGTCGCCTTCAGGCGGACCCGGCGCCGGCGGCACCGCGTTCATCAGCCCGGCGCCGGCGAGCTCCTCACGCGCCTCGGGCTCCTCGACGGCCACCACGAGCGCCGCGCCGGCCTCGCTGAACGCGTGCGCGGCGTCCCGCAGAGCACCGAGCGCGGCGGCGTCCATGTGCTCCCAGGGATCGAGGTCGACGACGGCCGTGGCGATGCCCTTGACAAGGCACCGCCCGACCTCTCCGGGCAGATCCTCCGCGAGGCTGCTCCCCTCGACGCCTCCGCAGCGGATCACGCAGATGTCGCCACGCAGTTCGGTGCTGACGCTCCGGGACACGTCGGCTTCAGGCCCGTCCGGTCCGAGACTCGCTGTCCGCAGTGATCGGGGGTTCGAAGCGGCAGGCCTCCTGCCCCGGCCATCCGCCGAACGGATAAGTGCAGTGCATGGCGTGGACCTGCTCGCCCACGTCGTCGAAGCGTGCGTGGATGCGCTCGACGATCTCCTCGGTCATCTCGTAGGACCTCATGGCCTCGGTGAACGCCTGGCGCAGGCCATCCATGCGCAGCTCGAGCTCCTCGAAATCCGCCTGCCACCGCCGGACCTCGCCGGACGTGGCATGGCCGGTCTCGCGTGTCTCGCTCATCGTTGTACCTCCGCAGCCTTCTACTGCCTTCGTCACGGTCGCAAGAGGCTGATACCCCGCCCACGCCGCGCGTACACGGAAGGGCGGCCCGCGGCGATCCGGGCGGTGTCGCCCCGGTTGTACACTCGCGGCAGGGACCGGCGACGGGCCGGCCGACACCCGCCGGGAGGAGACGCACATGGGAGCACGTGAATACGCGCGCGGCAGGCGCGTGGTGGCCAGGTTGCCGCATGGCGGCGACCTGCTCGAGGAGATCGCCGCCGTCGCCGACGCGCACGACATGCGGGCGGCGGAGCTGCGCGCGATCGGCGCGCTCAAAACCGCCCGGCTGGCCTTCTACGACCAGTCGGCGCACACCTACGGCGAGTTCACCGTCGACGCGCCCGTCGAGCTCCTGTCTGTGCTGGGCAACGTCTCGCGCAAAGACGGCGCCACCTTCGTGCACGCGCACGCCACGCTCGCCGGGCACGACGGCGCCTGCGTGGGCGGCCACGTGGCGCCGGGCTGCGAGGTCTTCGCCTGCGAGCTGGTGCTCCAGGAGCTGGTCGGCGAGCCGCTCGTGCGGGAGTTCGACGAAGTCACGGGCCTGGCGCTCTGGCGCGGCCTCTGAGGCTCAGCCCACCCTCGGCCGCTGTGACCGAGCGCACCAGCCGAGTCGTGAGGAGGCAGCTCCTGCCCGATCCGCTCGCGCAAGACCACGCCGTCGGGACGCCGTCGCTTGATCGCTTTGAAGTCATCAGCCGACAGCGACCCGGGCGGTTCCTCCAGCCCCAATCGCTCTGCCGGACCGCCCTACGCCGGCCTGTCGGGGAGCGCGCGAAAGCGCACGGGTGATGAGGAGGGAGAAGATGGTGTCGGAAGGGGGACTTGAACCCCCATGAGGTTATAACCCTCACTAGGCCCTCAACCTAGCGCGTCTACCAATTCCGCCATTCCGACACTGAGGGACTGAGAGTATAGGCCGCCGCCGCCCGGACGGTCAACGCGAGGTCACCTCAGTCGTGACGATGGGCGGGCCTTCGTGAAAAAGCCCGCCCATCCGCGGCGCCCCCTTCAGCTGCCTCTTCCGAGGCCTTGGTCTTCAGAGACCGTGGCGCCGACTGAATCCTCAACCGGAGTATAGGCCACGGCGCCGCGGTGGTACAACGTTGCTGCACCGCGCAAGCACCCCGACCCGGAGGGACCGATGTCCGCACGCATCCTGGTGGGCAGTTGCTCCTGGACAGACCCCACGCTGATCTCCTGCGGCCGCTTCTACCCAGTAGGAGTGAACAGCGCGGAGGCGCGGCTGAGGTACTACGCCGAGCAGTTCGACATCGTCGAGGTCGACTCGACGTACTACGCGCCGCCGTCGGCTCGCAACAGCGAGCTCTGGGCGGCGCGCACCCCTCCCGGCTTCACCTTCAACGTCAAGGCGTTCGCGTGGCTCACCCACCACGCCGCGGCCCCCGACCGGCTCCCCGACTGGCTGCGGAACCGGCTGCCGGACGAAGTGCGCGGCAAGCGCTCCGTCTATCCCCGCGACGTCGGCGAGCGGGAGATGGAGCTCGTCTGGCAACTGCACCGCGAGGCGCTCGGGCACCTGGCCGAGGCCGGCAAGCTCGGCGCGGTGCTCTTCCAGTTCCCGCCGTGGTTCGTGCGCTCGCACGAGAACCGGGACTACCTGCGCGCGCTTCAGGAGCGCCTACCCGGGTGGCCCCTCGCGGTGGAATTCCGCGGCGGCGGCTGGATGACGGACGAGGCCGCCGCCGGCACTCTGCGGCTCCTCGAAGAAGCCGGCCTGGCCTACGTTGCCGTCGACGAGCCGCAGGGGTTCCCCAACAGCACGCCCCCGCTGACGGCGGCGACGGCACCGCTCGCCGTCGTCCGCCTCCACGGCCGCAACGCGGACACATGGGAGAGCCGCGCCGGCGCCGCCTCGGACCGCTTCAAGTACCTGTACGGCGACGCGGAGCTCGAAGAGTGGGCGTCGCGGGTGCGCGAGCTGGCCGCCCGGTCGGCCGTCGTCCACGTGCTGTTCAACAACAACTACGAGGACTGGGGCATGCAGAACGCACGCCGCATGGCGCACCTGCTGGGCGTCGAGCGCCGGCCGCCGCAGACGCAGCTCGAGATCGTCTGAAGCAGAGCCGGCGGCAAAGAGGTCCGCGCCGGCTCCACGTCGAGCCCGAAGCGCCGCCGGGCTCAGCCGGGCGTCGCGAGGAGCTCGCGCATCTGCGCGTCCACGGTCACGCCCCAGCGCGCGAACTCGGCGAAGAACTGCTCGCAGGGCACGACCTGCTCGGGCACGAAGACACCCGGGCCGGCGATGTCACCGCGCGCCAGCATGCGCGCGACGATAGCCGGCGGGATGCCGGTGTCGACGTCGCCGCCACCGGCGCCGTGCTCCTTGTGCGCCGGCACCACGGCGCGCACGCGCCACTCGATGCGGCGGCCGTCCTTGAGGCCGCGCACCACGCCGAGCAGGTAGTCCACGTCGTCGAGCACGACGTCGGTCGGCCGCGGGATCTCGCTCGACCACCTTGAGGAGCACGTCGCGCGGCCGCACGTGCACGCCCTTGACCTCGACATCGTCGGTGCGCGTCATGCCGACGGTGTTGAGAAAGCGCATCTGGTTCGTGAAGTCCGCGGGCAGCGCGAGCTTGAAGGTCGCCGACTTGAGGCCCTGGTCCTTCCACGTGTGCCAGAAGGTGAACGGCTCGGAGTGGATGGTGTAGTGCGCTTCGAGCGCGCCGGCCGGCTCGCCGAAGTCGAGCACCTCCTGCCCCTCGCCCCCCATGATGTCCATGACCCAGTGCCCGTCGATGAACTCGGGGGCGACGACGCTGAACTCGTCGCAGAGCGTCTCGAGCGAGTAGGGGACGACCCAGCCGTCGTAGACGCTCCAGTCGGTGTCGTCGACGTTGCCGCACAGCGCGTGCGCCTCCTCGACCACGTCGAGGCGGTCGGCGCCGTACTTGGCGAGGATGTTGGTGACGCCGGGGGCGCCGCCCATGGCGATGACGGCGGTGACGCCGGCCTTGCGGAACTCCTCGTGCGAGCTCGACCTGCTGCTTGGTGACGTGGAAAAGGCCGCCCATGTCCGTGTAGTGCACGTGGGCGGCCGCCGCGGCGTGCATCACGGTGATGTTCCAGAAGTGCTGCGTGGCGTTGACCATGGCGTCGCAGCCGGCGATGGCCTCCTGCACGCTCTGCCGGTCGCGCGCGTCGACGAACCGCGCCGTCGCCTTGCCGCCGCCGTGGCTGGCGGCCACCTCGCGGGCCTGCGCCTCGCTGAAGTCGCCCACCACGACCTCCTCGACGTCGGGGCTCAGCCCCAACTCCTTGACGGCCCAGCGACCCATGGCGCCCGCACCCACGACGGCGATCTTCATCTTGCCCTCCTGCACGCTGTGACGACGTCTTGCCTGCATCCGAGCCTACGAGACTCGCGGGGTGAAGTACAGACGGCTATCATGGCAGTGCGGTACGTCGCTTCACCCCCTCCGTGGAAGGAGACCGTGAGCCACTACGGTCTGGACGCGCATGAGTGGAAGGCGCTCGAGGACGAGGTCCTCGAGCTGTTCACCGCACTCCTGCGCGTCGACACCACCAACGCCAACGAGACCGAGGCCGCGCGCGTGGTGCAGGCCTACCTCGCCGAGCACGGCATCGCGAGCGAGCTCGACGGCGAGCTGCCCGACCGGCAGAGCCTGATGGCCCGGCTGGACGGGTCGGGGCCGGGCCGGACGCTCACGATGATGGGGCACCTCGACGTGGTGCCGGCCGACGCCGGCGAGTGGAGCGTGCCGCCGTTCGCCGGCGTCGTGCAGGACGGCTACGTGTGGGGCGTCGGCACCACCGACATGAAGAACCAAGTGGCGGCCGAGGCCGTCGCGCTCGCGCGCCTCAAGCGCGCCGGCGCGCCCTTCGCCGGCACCGTCAAGTACGTCGCCACCGCCGACGAAGAGGTCGGCGCGCACTGCGGCGTGCAGTGGCTGTGCGAACACCGCCCGGAGGCCCTCGAGGCCGACTACTGCCTCAACGAGGGCATGGGCGGCCTGTGGCTCCCGGTCGACGGCAAGAAGGTCTTCCTGCTGGCCGTCGGCGAGAAGGCGTTCGCGCAGTTCCGCATCCGCACCCGCGGCCGCGGCGGCCACGGCTCGGTACCCGAGAAGGAGCGCAGCGCCGTGATCGACCTGGCGCGCGCCGTCGTCGCCCTCGGCCTGGCCGACCCGCCGGCGATCGTGTCGCGCACGACGGCGCGCTTCATCGACGCGCTGTGCCGGACGTCGCGCTGGCGCGACCGACTCAAAGACCCGCGCGACCGCGCGCGCCGCCGGCGCCGAGCTGCGCTGGCTCGACCCTGTGGTCGCCGGTCTCATCGAGCCTCTGTTCGGCGCCACCATCACGCCGACCATGCTCGACGGCCGGCAAGGCCGTCAACGTCATCCCCACGCGGGCGGAGGCGTGCATCGACTGCCGCATCCTCCCCGAGATGACCCGCGACGACGTCAAGGACCACGCAGCCGGCGTCCTCGACCCGCTCGGCATCGAGTGGGAGTTCGAGTGGGTCGACGTCACCACGCCGAACACCTCTCCGGACGCGACCCCCTTCTCCGAGAGCATCGCGCGCGTGCTGCGCCGGGACGTGCCCGATGCCGTGCTGGCGCCGATGACCTCGGGCAGCTTCACCGACTCCCGCTGGATCCGCGAGCGGTTCCCGGACTGCGTGGCCTACGGGTTCGCGCCGTTCGTGGCCGAGAGCTTCCACGCTATGGACGGCGGCCGCGACCACGAGCCGGACGAGCGCATCATGGTGGAGGACGTCGTCTACCAGGCGCTGTTCTTCGAACGGCTGGCGCGGGACCTGCTGGCGTGAGCCCGCTCCCCGACGCCGCCGTCCTGCGCGACCGCTTCCGCGGCACGCTGCTGGGCCTGGCCGCCGGCGAGGCGCTGGGCGCGCCGGCGGAGTTCCTCACGGCCGAGCAGGTCGTGGAGAACTACGGCGTCATCAGCGAGATGATCGGCGGCGGCGTGTACGACGTCGCGCCGGGCGAGATCACCGACGCCACGGAGATGATGCTCTGCCTGGCCAGCAGCCTGACCGACAACGCCGGCTTCGAGCCCGAGGACATCATGACGCGCTACGCCGAGTGGTTGGAGAGCCAGCCGCGCCACGTGAGCCTCACCGTCCGCGCGGCGCTCATCAGCTACCGCTCGGGCACGCACTGGGACGTGGCCTCGCGCCGCGCCTTCGAGATCCTCGGCGGGCCGACCGCCGGCAACGGGAGCCTCATCCGTTCCGCCCCGGTCGGCCTCCTCTACGCCACGGACGCGCCGACGCGCCACGAGCTGTCGCATCGCGAGTCCACGCTCACCCACTTCGACCGGCTCGCCGGATGGTCGTGCGCCGCCTTCAACGACCTCATCGCGGCGGCCCTGACCGGCGACCTGCGCGAGGAGGTCCCGGCCATCGCCCGCACCTTCGAGGACGAGGACAAACGCGTCGCGGCCGTGCTCCGCGACACGCCCGACGCCGAGGCGGAGGAGGTCGTGAGCTCGTCCTTCGTGCTCGACACCCTGCAGACGGCGCTCTGGACCGTGCTGCACGGGGCGGACTTCGAGCACGCCGTGACCATCGCCGTGAACATGGGCAACGACGCCACCGCCGCCGGCGCCACGACCGGCGCCCTCGCCGGAGCCGTGTACGGCGAGTCCGGCATCCCCGCGCGCTGGATCGACGCGCTGACCGTGCGCGACGACGTCACCGCTGTCGCCGACCGGCTGGCGGACCTCGCCGGCGTCGACCGCTGACCCTCGTCCCGTCCCGACCACACACTCATGTCGGGCCGCCGGGTTGCCAACCCACCGTTCAGTAGATACTTTACGCCGCTGATGATGTAGTCAGACGGAGGTGCGATGGACGATCGCGAGCACACACGAGCAGAGAGACTGCTCGTCGAGGAATACGGACTCCTCTTCGAGGAGATGGGCGGCACCCGCATGGAGGGGCGCGTGATGGCGTGGCTCCTGCTCGCCGAGCCGCCGGCCCAGTCCCTCACGGAGATCGCCCAGGGCCTCGGCGTCAGCAAGGCCGCGGTGAGCACCTCCGCCCGCAGCCTGCTCCAGTCCCGCAGCGTGGAGCGCGTCAGCGAGCCCGGACAGCGCGGCGACTACTACCGCTCGATCCCCGGCAAGCTCGAGAGTGTCCTGCACCTCGACCACGTCACGTCCCTCGGACGCCTCGTCGACCGCAGCCTCGAACTCGTCGCCGACAAGGACCAGGCTCATTCCAACTACACACTGTTGCGCGAGATGCGTGACTTCATCGCTTTCCTCGAGGCCGAGGTCCCCGGCCTCGTCAGCCGCTGGCAGGCACACAGAGAGGCCCTGCAGGCCGAGGCCGCCGGCACTGATCCATCCGCCACAGACCCCGGAGGCACCCATTGAGCTGGCTGACCAAGATGTCCCTGCGCAACCGCTCCATCATCGGACTGGCCGTGCTGGCCGTACTGCTCGTTGGAGCCTACGCGATCACCTCACTCAAGCAGGAGTTGATCCCCGACCTCACATTCCCCTACCTGACGGTACTCACGGTCGATCAGGGAGCCGCCGCGAAGGACGTCGAGCAGAGCGTCACCACGCCTCTCGAACAGGCCATCAAGAGCACCAGCGGGGTCAAGGAGTACGACTCGTTCTCCAACGACGGCATGAGCATCATCACCGTGCAGTACGAGTTCGGCACGGACATGAAGGCCAGGGAGGCGGAGGTCCAGCAGGCCGTGTCCGGTGTGCAGGCGATGCTCCCCACCACGGCCATGGCGCCGCAGGTCGCGGCCCTCAACTTCAACAGCTTCCCGGTGGTGCAGCTCGCCGTGTCGTCGCCGCTCCCGCCCCAGCAGCTCGCGGGGCTGCTGGGCACGAGTGTGGTGCCGAGGCTGCAGGCCATCGACGGCGTCCAGGCGGTCACGCTCTCCGGCGTCCAGCAGATGCAGCTGCAGGTGCAGTTGGACCCCAAGAAGGTCGCGGCGCTCGGCGTCTCCCCCACGCAGGTCTCCACGGCGCTCACGCAGGCGAACGTGACGACCGGCGCAGGGAGCGTCACGTCCGGCAGCCTCGTGTACCCCGTCACGGTCGACGCCTCGGCGGAGAGCGTTAAGGCGATCGAGGCCCTTGTGCTGCCGTCCGCTGCCTCCGCAGCGAGCGCCACCTCAGCGCCGTCGGCGGCCGCGGCGGCGTCCGCCGCGAGCGCCGCCGGGGCCGACACCGTCTCGGCGGCGGCCACCGGGCCGCTCGACGGCCCCGTCACCCTCGGCGACGTCGCCACCGTGAAGATCGCCCCGGCGCCGCTGACCTCGGTCACACGCACCAACGGCAAGGCCTCGATCGGCATCTCGATCAGCAAGGCGAGCAGCGGCAACACCGTCGACATCGCCAACGCGGTCGCCGACGAGCTGTCCGCCATCCAGAAGGACCTCGGCGGGCAGGCGACGGTCACCACCGTGATCGACCAGTCGATCTTCATCAAGGAGAGCATCCGGTCGCTGCTGCAGGAGGGCCTCATCGGCGCCGTGTTCGCCATCATCGTCATCTGGGTGTTCCTGCGCAGCTGGCGCTCCACGGTCATCGGGGGGCTCTCGATCCCACTCAGCATCATCGGCGCCCTCATCATCCTCTGGAGCAGAGGCAACTCGCTCAACATGCTCACGCTCGGCGGCCTCACCATCGCCATCGGGCGCGTCATCGACGACTCGATCGTCGTCATCGAGAACATCTACCGCCACCTGCAGGAGGGCGACAACGTCCGCCAGGCGGCGTACACAGGCACGCGCGAGGTGGCCGGCGCGATCACCGCGAGCACCCTGACCACCGTGGCCGTCTTCCTACCGCTGGGATTCGTCCACGGCCTCGCCTCCGAGTTCTTCCGGCCGTTCGCGCTCACGGTGACGTTCGCCCTGTTGTGCAGCCTTGCCGTCGCGCTCATGGTCGTGCCCGTGATCGCCAGCTGGCTGCTCTCCAAGAAGCAGGTCGGGCACCGCGATGAGAAGGAGCTCAACGGCCTGCAGAACGCCTACCTGCCGGCGCTACGCTGGGCGGTGGACCACAAGGTCGTCACCCTGGTAGCCGCCTTCGCGGTGTTCGCCGGCACGATGATGCTCAGCCCGTTGCTCAAGACGAACCTCTTCGACAGCTCCGGACAGAACTCGATGAGCGTCACGCAGACGCTGCCGCCGGGCTCCAGCCTGGACGCGACCCAGGTCGCGGCGAGCAAGGTCGAGGCCATCCTGAAGGGTACGGCCGGCGTCGAGATCTACCAGTACACCGCCGGCAGCACCGGGAGCCTCTTCGGCTCCGGCGGCGGCACCAACGCGTCGTCCAGCCAAGCGACCTTCGCCATCACGACCGACCCGAACGCGGACAAGAACGCGATCGTCGACAGCGTCCGCGCCCAGGTCGCCAAGCTGCAGAACGCCGGCACCATCACCGTCACCGGCGACGACTCTTCCACCGGCGGCCGTCTGTCGCAGCTCGAGGTGCGCGTTTCGGCCGCGGATCCCGCCGTGCTCAAGGCCGCCAACGACATCGTCCTCGCCAGGGTCAAGACGGCGGAGGGCCTGACCGACGTGACCTCCAACCTCAGTGAAGGGCGGGCGTCGGCGACCATCGTCATCGACCAGGCCGAGGCGGCCGCGGCCGGCGTCACTCCGGCGACGCTGAGCCAGTACATGACGCTCATCCTGAACGGCTACCCGCTGGGCACCGTGCCGACCACGTCCGGCGCCCTGCCGGCGCAGATCATGGTCGGGCAGATCTCCGTGCCGCCGCTGCCGGGCGCGGTGAGCAAGGTGCTCTCGACGATCCCGGTGCCGGGCGCAAAGGGCATGGTCCCGCTGAGCTCGGTCGCCAAGGTCGTCGAGGTCAGGGCGCCGGTGCAGGTGACGCACGTCGACGGCGCCCGCACGGCCAGCGTCACAGCGACGTCCGTCGACAACAACATCGGCGCCTCCTCGAGCGCGGTCACCAAGGCGCTCGACGGTGTGAAGCTGCCGCAAGGGGCGACCTGGGAGATCGGCGGCGCCACCCAGATGACCAACGAGGTGTTCCGCTCGCTGGGCATCGCGATGCTCGCCGCCGTCCTGCTCGTCTACATCATCATGGTGGCGACGTTCGGGAGCCTGCTGAACCCGCTCATCCTGCTGGTCAGCATCCCGTTCGCGGCGGTCGGCGCGGTGCTCGCGCTGCTCATCACCGGTACCAGCCTCGGCATGCCGAGCCTCATCGGGCTGCTCATGCTGATCGGCATCGTGGTGACCAACGCCATCGTGCTGCTCGACCTGGTCGAGCAGTTCCGGCGCAAGGGCATGGACGCCCGCACCGCCGTCATCGAAGGCGGGCGCCGCAGGCTGCGGCCGATCCTCATGACGGCCATCGCCACGATCCTGGCGCTCGTCCCGATGGCGCTCGGTTTCGGCGGCAAGGGCGGGTTCCTCTCTACGCCGCTCGCCGTGGTGGTCATCGGCGGTCTGTTCACGTCCACCTTCCTGACGCTGATCCTGGTGCCGGTGCTGTACCTCGCGTTCGACCGTCTGCGGCCGAAGAGCGCCTACGCGCCCGACGAGGAGGACTTCACCGCCGCCGCGGAGCCCGCGCCGGCGAACTGACCGGCAACGGCGGCGCGACCTCGCAGTCGCGCCGCCGTTGCCCTGCGGTACTCTTGACGGCGGCCGCTCCTGTGACCGGAGCGGCCGCCGCACCCGTACTCGGAAAGGAGAACCCGTGGCCAAGCCAGCCCCGAAGAAGACCGCGAACGCCGCCAAGGCGACGTCCGCCAAGACGCTCACTGCTGCCGACCTCGAACGCCGCGCAGCGCGCAAGGTCACCCGCGACCAGCTCATCGACCTGCTGAACGACGACCTCGCCAAGGAGTTCCAGGCGCTGGTGCAGTACGTACAGCACGCCGCGGCCATGACCGGTCCGCAGTACGACGCCATCAAGGCGGAGCTCGTCGTGCACTCCAACGAGGAACACGCCCACGCCATCTCGCTGGCGGACCAGATCGACTTCCTGGGCGGAGTGCCCACCGTAGACGTCGCACAGGCGCACATCTCGCCCGACTCCAAGGTCATGCTGGAGCAGGACCTCGAGGGCGAGCTCGACGCCATCGCCCGCTACCGCGAGCGCATCGCCCAGGCCGAGATCCTGCAGGAGTACGGCCTGCGCCGCGCGCTCGAGGACATCCTGATCACGGAAGAGGAGCACGCGCGCGACCTGCAGGACGCGCTCGACCTCTGACGCAGCAGGCTCGCGCACGCCAGGCGAAGACGGAGGCCCGGGCGAACGGCGCTACGCGCTCGCCCGGGCCTCTGCCGATCTCGCCGGGTGCCGGCGGCGCCACGGCCTGGCCAACGTGAGGAACAGCGCCGCGCCCACCAGCCCTACCACCAGCAGCACCACGAAGGCCTGCCGCGCGCCGATGTGGTCCATGGCGACCCCGCCGAACGCCGGCCCCAGCGCGGCCCCTCCGTTCCAGACCACCGTCCAGACGCCCATGTAGCGTCCTCGCACGGCCTCGGGGGCCAGGTCGGAGACCTCGGCCGAGGCGACCGGCGAGAGTAACGTCTCCCCCACGCTCATCACGGTAATGAGGAAGACCAGCGACCACAGCGGTCCGGCGAACGCAGAGCCCCCGATGCCCACCGCCAGCAGCGCGCTGGAGATCGCCAGCAGCGCCATGCGATTGCGGTGCCGCAGCGCGCTCACCAGCGGGTACTGCACCAGCGCGACGATGCCGGCGTTGAGAGCCAGCAGGTACCCCCACTCTCGATACGGGAGGCCGATGTAGTCGGTCACGTAGACCGCGTAGATGGATCCGAAGTTGCCGATGCAGAAGACGGGCAGCACCGCGACCGCGCAGAAGATGAGGAAGACGCGGTCGTGCAGCACGATGCGATACCCGCGGCGGCCGCGGCGGTCGGTGTGCTGCACCGGCAGGAGCGCGCTCGCCGGCCGGCTCTCCCGGATCCAGATGGCCATGATGACGACCATGAACACGCAGCCCACGGCCGCCGAGAGGAACAGCTCGCGGAACGTGGCTCCGTAGCCCAGTGCGATCCCGGCGACGGCGGGGCCGATCACCACTCCCAGGTTCATGGCCACGCGGGTGACGCCGAAGCCCTCCTGCCGCCGCTCCGGCGGCAGAACGTCGGCGATCATCGCGTTGCTGGCGGTCTGGAACAGCGGCCACCCGAACGCGCTCTCGAAGGCCACTAGAGCGGCGACCTGCCAGATCTGGGTGATGAAGGCGAAGCCGACGAACCACACCACGCCGACCAGCACCGACAGCATGATGACCGCCCGACGCCCGAGCCGGTCGGTCAGCGCTCCGCCCCAGAACTGCACCGGCATCACCGCGAGAGGGACCAGGCCGAACACGACGCCGATCATCGACATCGAGGTGCCGAGCGCGGTGCGCAGGTAGATGGCCTCGTAGGGGAACGCCAGGGCCGCGGCGCTCATGTAGATGAAGATGCCGATGGTGAGCACCCAGAACTGCCGCGGGAAGGCGGCGAGGCGGCGCAACGAGGTCTTCACGCGGGGGGCCATGCCCCCCATGCTATCGGAGCGCGCATGGGTGCGAAGCGTCCGCGTCCGTCGCGGACGGATCCGCGAAGTTCGCAGCCGCGTACGCGAATCCGTCCGCGCCGGGCCTGCCTGCGCTCGCAGATCTTCAGGGCCATTCTTTCGAACCTCCGCGTTGACTTGACCCTCGGGCACCGTTAGGTTCGGCGTATGTATCTGAGTGTCCAACAGGCGGCGAACCGGCTCGGCGTGTCGCCGGTCACCATCCGCCGCTGGACCGCGACGGGCTTCCTCCCCTGCACGCGCACGGCGGGAGGACACCGGCGTATCGACGAGCACGACATCGACGACCTCGCCAAGGCGATCGGCGGCAGCAACCACCTCGCCGCCCAGCTGGCGCGCGAGCGCGAGATCGACGTACTGATCAACACGGCCTCGGCGCTCGCCGTCAAGCTCGACCTGACCGAACTGCTGCTCGAGATCGCCATGCGCATGACCAGCCTGCTCGACTGCCACTTTTGCGCGATCTCCGAGTACGTGCCCGAGGACGACGCGGTGTGCGCGCTGGCCGAGTACGACCACGCCGGCCAGCGCCTGCCCGACGCAAGCCCGTACCGCCTGCGCGACTTCCCGCTCACCCGGCGGGTGCTCGCGGAGCAGATCACGGCGGTGGTCAACGTCGACGACCCGCACGCGGACCCCGCCGAGGTCGCCGAGCTGCGCCGGGAGGGCGACCGCAGCCTGCTCATGGTGCCGCTGGTCGTCCAGGGGCGCAGCCTGGGCCTGCTCGAGGTGGTGGACCAGAAGCGCTCGCGGGAGTACTCGCGGCAACAACTACGCCTCGCGAGCGCGATCGCCGGGCAGGCCGCCGTCGCCATCCAGAACGCCAAGCTCTTCGCCGAGCGCCGCCGCAGCGACGAGGACATCACCCGGCTGCGCGAGGCGCTCGCGACCCTGACCGCCGGCGTGCCGCGCATCGGCGAGGCCGGCCGCAGCAGCGACGCGCTCGCGGCGGTCGCCAAGGCCATTTGCGAGGCGCTGGGCGCGATCTCCTGCGTCGCGAGCCTCGACGGCGAGAGCGCCGGCGCGTTCGGCGCCGGTCAGGCCGCCGCCCCGGCGGGCGGCCAGAACCGCGGCGGCGCGGCCAACCTCGTCGTCTCGCGTGACCCGTCCGGCGCCACCGACCTCACTCTCGCCGTCACGCTGCCGCGCGCGCCGGGCGAGGGCCAGGTCGAACTGCTCGACCTCGTCGCGGCCGTCACCGCGGCCGTCGTCAAGCGCTGACCGCGCGGTTCTTCCACGCCGTCCGCCTGTTCCGGCCGTGAAACCGTCACGGAATCCGCTTGGTCCGAACTTCACAACTGCCTCATTTGCTGGCATTTTCGTCATGTTGGCCAGGCGCGGAACTTTGCAGAAGGTCCGCGGCAGAAGTTAGCGAGCTTGACGACGGCGCAGCGCGTCGGTACGGTCTGCGCATGTATCTGAGCGTCCAACTCGCCGCACGCCGTCTCGGCGTCTCGCCGCACACGATCCGTCGCTGGACGGCCTCGGGCTTCCTGCCCTGCACGCGAACCGCCGGCGGGCACCGGCGCATCAAGCAGGAGGACATCGACGAGCTCTCCCACCTGATCGGCGGTCGCAACCACCTCGCCGCGCGGCTGGCGCGCGAGCGCGAGCTCGAGACCCTGGTCGCCACGGCCGTCGCCGTGTCCAGCCAGCTCGACGCCACGGCGCTCCTGCGCGAGATCGCCAGGCAGATGACCACGCTCATGGACGCGCACCTCTGCGTCATCTCCGACTACGACCGGGTCACCCGCTCCGTCTCCGTGCGCGCCGAGTACGACGACCGCGGCAACCGCCAGCCGGACACGATGAAGTACACGCTCAGCCAGTTCCCCATGGCGCGCCGGGCGATCGAGGAGCACGAGAGCGTCACCGTCAACGTGAGCGACCCGCACGCCGACCCGGCCGAGGTCGCGATTCTGCGCCGCGACGGCGACAAGTGCCTGCTCATCCTGCCGATGGTCCACCAGGGCGAGAGCATCGGCCTCATCGAGGTGCTCGACCACCAGCGCGAGCGCAAGTTCAGCCGCCAGGAGATGCGTCTGGCCAACGCCGTCGCCGCTCAGGCGGCGGTTGCCCTGCACAACGCCACGGTGTTCGCGCAACTCAAGCGCAGCGACCAGGAGGCGCTCACGCTGCGCCACGCCATCGACACCATCTCCGAAGGCTACGAGGCGCTGCACACGGCGCACGAGCGCGCCGGGGTTCTGCGGGCGGCCGCCGACGTGGCGGCGCGGGCGCTGAACGCCATCTCCTGCGTCGCCAGTTGCGGCGGCGACAGCGCCGGCGCGTCGGGCGTGGCCCCCGGCGACCAGGCGCTGCCGCAGAACGGCAGCGCGCACGTCATCGTCGCTTCGGCGCCCTGCGGCGACGACCTCGTCACGCTCACCCTCACGCTGGGCGGCGAGGCCGGTGAGGGCCAGACGGAGCTCCTCTCGCTCGTCGCCACCATGGCGGCCGGCGCCATGCGCACCGGCTGCGCCGCCTGACCGTCACCCGCGCGCGCTCCCCTCGTCTCCGGCCTCCGGCCGCCGCTCTGCTATCCTCGAGATATGCCCCCCGCCGCGCGCCCCCACTTCGTGGTCGTCGACACAGAGACGACCGGCCTCGACCCGCTGACCGACCACATCATCGATCTCGGCGCCGTGCGCCTGGACGAGGACCTCGTCGTCGTCGACCGGTTCACGACGCTCGTCGATCCCGGCGTGCCGGTGCCGCTGTTCGTTTCGCGCCTCACCGGCATCACCGACGCGGACCTGCCCGGCTCTCCGTCCGCCGGTGAGGCCCTCGAGCAGCTGCGGGAGTTCGCCGGCGACGCCACGCTGGTCGGCCACAACGCGGCGTTCGACCGGGAGATGCTGGCGGCGGCCGCGCGGCGCAGCGGCACGCGGCCGCTGGACGCCCCCTGGTTCGACACGCTGGAGGCGGCGCTGCTGCTGCTCCCGGAGCTCGACCGGCACGCGCTGCCGGTGCTCGTCGAGGAGTTCGACCTGGACCGTCCGGCGCACCGCGCCCTGCCGGACGCGGAGGCCACGGCCGAGGTCCTCGAGCGCTTGGCGCGCCGCGCCGCCGGCCTCGCTGACGTGGAGCGGAACCTACTGGCGAGCGTCAACTGGGCGCCGCTCGCCGTCCTCGACGCCTGCCGGGCCACCCCGGACGAGGCGCCTCCGCCGCTGGTGGCCGACGAGTCCCCGGAGGGGCCCGGCCAGCTCGCGCTGCTGCCGGTCGCCGCGGACGGCTGGCGTGCGGAGCTCGACGGCGACGAGCCGCATGAGCCGGGGCTGGCCGGCCGGCTGGCCGGCTTCCGCCGGCGCCCCGGCCAGATCGTGTACGCGGAGGCCGCCGCCACCATGTTGAAGCGCGGCGGCATCGGCGTGTTCGAGGCCGGCACCGGCATGGGCAAGAGCCTCGGCTACCTCCTGCCGGCGGCGTTCGCCGGAGCGGCCACCGGCCGTCGCATCCTCGTCAGCACCAAGACCAAGGCGCTGCAACGGCAGCTGGCGCGCGCCGAACTGCCGCTCGTCGCCGAGAGCCTGCCGCCGGGCTGGCACTGGGCGCTCCTCATGGGCCGCGAGAACTACCTGTGCCGGCGACGCCTCGACGAGGCCGTGGCGAACGAGGCCGAGAGCCTGCCCGATGCGGACCGCGCGCTCGCGCTCGCCTACATCGTCGGGCGCGCACGCCGCGGAGAGGTCGACCTCTCCGCTCTCCCCTACCGCGCATCCCTGGTGCTCAGGGCACTGCCCGACCTGGCGCGCGAGCTCAAGTCGTCGCGCGCCACCTGTCTCGGGCGCTACTGCCCGGCGCGCCGGGGCTGCTACTGGCGCCTGGCGCGCAGCCGCGCCGAGGCGGCGCACCTCGTCTGCGTGAACCACGCGCTCCTGCTCTCGGGCCGGGAGACGCTGCCGGCGTTCGAGGACGTCGTCATCGACGAGGCTCACCTGCTGTACCACGAGGCCACCGAGGCATTCAGCGACCGCGTGGACGCGGCGGGCGTGGATCAGTTGCTCGGGGACCTGCGCGGGCGGCACCGGCAGCGCCCGCTGCCGCAGCGCATGCGGGCCGCGGCGCGCAAGCTGTCGCCCGACGAGGGCCGCGCGCTGGTCGCGGCCGCGGACGCCTGCGAGCGCGCGGCCGAAGAGGCGCCCGCACTCAGCCGTGCCGTCGGCGAGTCGGTCGCGGCGCTCGCCGCTGCGGCATCCCGCGCCGGTCAGGACCGCGACGGCGGCTACGAGGGCGGGGGCCGCCGTGACGACGAGTACACGACCACCGTGTGGCTCACGGCCGGGCTGCGCGACCTGCCCGAGCACGACCGGCTCCTCGTCGACGCCGGTCTGCTCTCCGAGTGTCTCGGCCGCCTCTCGATGGCGGCGGCGGGCGGCGCCGAGGTGCTGCCGGAGGCTCACCACGAGCACGCCGCCCTGATCGCGCTCTCCGACGACGCCGCCGCGGCGGCGGAACTGCTCGGCGACGTCCCCGACGGCGGCGGCACCGAGACGGTGGCTTGGGCCGAGTTGGAGGGCGCGGCCCGGAGCGCCCCGGGCGCGCCGCGCTGGGCGCTCACCCGCTCGCCGGTCACGCCGGCAGGCGGCATGCGCGAGATCCTCTGGGACCGCCTGCGCAGCGCCGTGCTCACCAGCGCGACGCTGACGGTGGCCGGGTCCTTCGCCTACTTCCGCGACATGTCGGGGCTCACCGGCGACGTCGACGCGCGCGAGGCCGTGTTCCCGTCGCCGTTCGACTACCGCCGCCAGGCGGTGCTCGTGCTCGAGCACGACCCCGGCGGCGCCTGGCGGCCCGACGACCTCGCCGCCCGGCAGGGCGAGCGCCTCAAGCGCATCGCCGACGTCACCGGCGGGCGCACGCTCGCGCTGTTCACCAACAAGCGCGACATGCACCGCGTGGCCGCGGCCGTGGGCGAGCACGTGGAGGACGACGGCGTGCTCGTGCTCGCGCAGGGCCTGCACGGCAGCGCCGCCACGCTGGCAGAGGAGTTCCGGCTGCACCCGGAGACGATCCTGCTGGGCGTGGACACCCTGTGGACGGGCCAGGACTTCCCCGGCGACGCGCTCATCTGTCTGGTGATCGCCAAACTGCCGTTCCCGCGGCTGGACCCGCTGTTCCGCGCCCGCCGCAGGGCCTGCGAGGAGGCGGGCGAGCGCTGGTTCGACCGCTTCTACCTGCCGGAGGCCGTGCTCAAGTTCCGGCAGGGGTTCGGCCGGCTCATCCGCACGGAGAGCGACACCGGCGTGATCGTGGTGCTGGACCACCGGCTGACGCAGAAGGCCTACCGCAAGGACTTCCTCGCGAGCCTGCCGGAGATGGAGGTCGTGGAGGCCGCACCGGCCGAGCTCGCCGCCGTGGTGGAGTACCACCTGCGGCGGCTCACCGCGGAGGTCCCGGCGCCCGCCTGAGCGGCGCTCGCAGGCGCCCGCAGGGCTCCCTACTTCAGCATCCTGCCGCTGCCCCGGGCCTCCCGCGCTCCCACGCGCTTGACCAGTCGCGCCTTAGTCTTCGCGCCGCAGTTGGGGCAGGTGAGGATCTTGTAGCTGTAGTAGGTGCCGTCAGGCTTCTTGCCGACGCTCGAGGTGCTGAAGAAGTTGACGGCGGTGGGCACCTGGAAGGGCTTGTGGCAGTTGGCACACACGTAGCCGCGGTTGCGCGAGACCAGCGCGAGATACGTCCAGAGGCTCGCGATGAGCAGCACGACACTCCACACGACGCCACGGTGCGGCAGCACGTAGCCGACGATGAACAGGAGCATGCCGACGAAGATGGCGAGCTTCCAGAGCGTGCTGAACCAGTCGCGCTCCGAGCGTTCTACGAAACGAGCCACGGACTCTCTTCTCAAACAGCCGGCGCGGGCGCCGGCGGACTCTCAGCCCCCGACCGGCCCGGCGAGGTAGCTGACCAGCGTGAAGATCCCGAAGAGCACCGCGGCGACGACGGCCATGAAGAGAAGAGTCTGGAAGAACCCTTTGAAGACCCCGCTCATTGTCTGCTCCTGTGCTCGATGACCCGGACCGTCTGAGTATGCCATCCTTGGGCACGCGGAGAAAGCGGGCGGGAAATGGCCGGCCCCTCAAGTCACCGTGGTACGTTGGCCGATGAAGTACGGTGCGGCCACGCCGCACCCCGCCGCGGCCACCCCGGGCAGCGGCGAACACCCGAGGAGGAGCACATGGACGTCGAGTTCCAGAACGGCCCCGCGTTCACCGTCGCGGTCGCGCAGATGGCCGCCGGCGAGCAGATCCGCTGCGAGGGCGGCGCAATGCTCAGCATGACCACCGGCATGCAGATCGAAACGACCACGCAGGGTGGCATCCTCAAGGGTCTCAAGCGCTCGCTCTCCGGAGAGTCGTTCTTCATGAACACGTTCACCGCGCCGGCCGGGGGCGGCGAGATCGTGCTGGCCCACTCCCTGCCCGGCGACATGTCGTACATCGACCAGCAGGGCGAGACCTGGCTCTACCACCGCGACGGCTTCGTCGCCTCCGAGACGGGCATCGACCTCGACACCAGTTGGGGCGGCCTCAAGAGCGCGTTCGGCGCGTCCTCGTTCTTCGTCGTCAAGTGCTCGGGCCAGGGAAAGGTGATCTTCGCCACGTACGGCGCCCTGCGCCGCGTGGACCTGCAGGCCGGCCAGCAGTACACCGTGGACAGCGGCCACCTGGTGGCTTGGCACGAGGCGATGCCGATCGACGTGCACAAGGTGGGCGGCATGAAGTCGCTCTTCTTCTCCGGCGAGGGCTTCGCGGCCACGCTCACCGGTCCCGGCACGTTCTTCACCCAGACCCGCAGCGAGCAGGCGTTCATCAACTGGATCATCCCGTACCTGCCCAAGAGCAGTAGCTGAGGGCGGCGGCCGGCGGCGCAGGAGCCGCCCCAGGCCGCGCAGGGAGGCCCACCGCGCCGGCAGTTTGCCGGGCGGCGCGGCGGGTACGACCCGGACCCTCTCGACTCTCACGAGTTCGGCCTCGACCCCCTGCGCCCGGAGCCGCGAGGTCGCACTGGAGAGGCGCACCCCGAGCGTCCGCGTGGCTCCTTGCTCCCGTCGAAGACCACGACCTTCATGCTCGCCTTGCGACTGTCCCGGAGCTCACATCTTGCACCGCTGATGGTGCCCGTGAAGGCACGCGGTGAAGCCCCGGGGGCCTGCCGAGAAGCGGAGCCGGTCAGGCGGTGAGCTTCTTGAGCGCCCAGGCCATGTTGCGGCCGAGCGTCACCATGGTCTGCATGCCCTCTTCGTCGTTCTCGACGTCGCCCTTGCCCAGGCCGATACCGAGGTTCCAGTAGCTGGACCCGATGAGGACCATCTCGTTGATCTGGAACCAGTGGTTGATGCTGTCGAAGGCGTGGATGGCGCCGCCGCGCCTGGCGGCGACCACGGCGGCCCCCACCTTGCGCGCCAGCGGGTTGCCGCTCTTGCGCGTCGCGTAGCCGGCACGCTCGATGAGCGCCTGGGTGTTCGCCGTACAGTTCGCGTAGTAGGTGGGCGAGGCGATGATGATCCCGTCGGCCTCGACCATCTTGGCGATGCAGGCGTTGACGCCGTCGTCCTTCTGGCCGGAGCAGGTGCTGTCCTGGGTCTCGCCGCACTTGAGGCAGGCGGTGCACCCACGGAAGTTTTTGTTGTACAACTGGACCAGCTCGGTCTCGATGCCCTCGGCCTCGAGCTCGGCGAACGCAGTGCGCACCAGCGTGGCCGTGTTGCCGTCCTTGCGCGCGCTGCCGCTGAACGCAACCACCTTCATCCCTCAGTCCTCTTCCAGTACCTCAAGCGCCCGCTTGAGGTCGGTCATGTGGCGCGCCGCCTCGCGGGCCGTGCACGAAACGCCCGGCAGCGGCACAGCGAACACGCGCCGCCCGAACGTCCGCGACAGGTCGTCGTTGAACCCGAAGCCGCTCGCGTGCTCCCAGCCGAACGAGAAACGGAGCACCCGGTCGAGCGCGCCTTTGTACACGAACACGAGGATGCGCGGCCGCACCCGCGAGACGATGCCCGCGACGCGCTGCCAGCCGTCCTCGTACTCGCCGCGGGCGGGCTCCTCGCCGAGCGGCCGCGGCGCCTTACAGATGTCGGTGACGCCGAAGCCGGCGTCCAGAAGCGCGTCGTCGGCGTAGCCGCCGGCCGGTGCGCTCAGGATGCCGGCCTCGCCGAGGCGCTTCCACAGGCCGCGGCCCGCCTTGCCCTCGAAGTAGTGGCCGGCCTCGACGCTGGCCGGCGAGGGCGTCTTGCCCAGGAGGAGGGCACGCAGCTCGCCGCGCTCCGGCAGGATGTCGGCGAGCGTCGGTACCAGCTCTCCTCCGACCTCGATCTCGGTGAGGTGCGTCACGACCCGGCCTCCGCGTTCGCGAACCTGTGCGCCACGCGTACGAGCGCCAGAGTGTCCAGGCCGCAGTACTCGAGCAGCGACTGCTGCAGCGTCTCCCGGCGCTCGTCCGTCGTCTCCGGGTCGATGGCCTCGTGATACGCCGCCTGCGCCGAGAGCCCGTCCTGGACCTCCTCGAGCAGCGCGTGGTCGAGCTCCGCGTCCACGGTGGGCAACACCGTCTTGAGCGAGTACGAGCCGCCCAGCGCCGGGTGGTCGTAGTGGTCCCGGGTGAGCCGCAGCAGGTCGACCAGCCGGTCCGTCACCGCGTTCAGACGCGGCGCGAGGTCCGGCAGCATGGCGGCCATCTCCATCAGGCGCCATTTCTCGAAGTCGTGGTAGACGAAGATGGGTCCCTGGTCCCCGACCGCCTGCAGCAGCGACTCCGCGGCGGCGCGCATGGGCGCCTCGCCGCTGGTGTCCAGGAACTCCCGGTGGCCCACCTCGCCCGGCGTCTCTTCGACGTGGCAGGACCACTGGAACACCACCTGCTGGTACGGGCTCGTGCCGGCCCACACGGGCAGCGCGAACTGCACCGTCTCGAAGTCGAGGTAGTACCGCGGGTACGGCAGCGTCTCGAGGAACGCCGTGGCCGCGGGGTCGAGCCGGCCGAGCGCGGGGTCGGGCGGGAGCGCGCACGACCCGTCGGCGTCGCGCTCCTCGTCTGGCGCGCAGCGCACCTTGCCCTCCTGCCCCTCGCAGAACGCGACGAAGGGACACTCGAACGGGCGGCGGCACTGCGGCCCGGTGCGTGTGGCGGGCAGTGGCCCCCCAAGGAGCTCGTTGAAGCCGCGCACCCAGCCTGGGATGTGCGCCATGACCGGACGCGCCTGGTCGGCGACGGGGATCTCGCGCAGGAGGCCGCGGTAGTCGCCGCCGCCGGGATACACGAAGCTCGTGTCGACGACGGCCACGCTGAGCCCGTCCAGCGGCACGCCGGCGCCTTCCGTCACCCAGCCCTGGATGGCGATGTCCTGCAAGTGGTACTCCTTGAGCCGCGTGGCGGACTTGACCTCGACCATGCGGCAGCGGCCGGCGCGGCGCTCGAGGATGTCGGCGCGGATCAGCACGCCCTTGTGGCGGAAGGTGGCCTCGTAGAGGGTCACGTCGCCCGGCCGCGCGAGCGCCTCCTCGGTCTCGCGCAGGGCCTGGCTCAGGGGCGCGCCTTCTCCAATCAGGACGCCGCCCCGATACAGCTCGCGGGCGACCTCGCCGACGCCGTTGCCGGCGACGAAGCGCCGCTGGGTGTCGGCGCTGTAGTCCTCGAGCTCCGGGCGATGCACGGCAAGCCACAGCCGCTTGCCGCATTGCAGCCCGGCGTTCATACGTGACTTGGAGAGGCGGAAGGTGCGCACTGCGCTCAATTGTATCCCGCCGGCCGGTACGGAGCGTAGCGGCGGCCTGCGCCGCCGTGGGACTTCGGCGAGCCGGCGGCGCTGGTCCTCAGCCTCTTACCATGCAGCAGCCCTCCTGAGTAAAGTGACTCCAGACACGCAAATCGTGATGGCCCCATCTGCCCAACGACGGCGCGCTTCATGCGCGTAGAATCGGCACCGGTCTGCACCGCGACCCTGGAGGACACATGGGCGCCGACCACGTCACGCTGCCGGATCCCTCACGCCTGCTGCACGAGCTCGACCTGCGCACGCCGGTGATCGGCCTGTACGACGCGCCGGACCCGGAGGCGTTCGCGCCGCTGCTGGCCCCTCCCAAAGGATCCGGCCGGGGACCGTGCCTGTTCAACTCCTACAAGCGCTGGGTCAAGGGCGACACCTTGCACCTCACCGCCGAGGCCTTCGGCTGCGGCGGGTGCGGGCGCTCGCTCTTCGGCGTGCAGGTGCGCGAGCGCGACGACTTCATCGACTTCCTCTGGAAGGACGAGGGCCTGCGCGCCAGCCGCGAGCTCATGGCCGGCTGGGTGGACCACGCGCCGACCTACCACCCGGAGCACGCCAACGTCCTGGTCGGGCCGCTGAAGCCGAAGCTCGCGCAGTACCTCAAGACCGTCACCTTCTGGGTCAACGCCGACCAGCTCTGCGTACTGCAGCACGGCGCCTACCACCACCACGCGTGGGGCGAGCCCGACCCCGTGAGCGTCCCCTTCGGGTCGGGCTGCTCCGGGCTCATCCAGTTCGCGGACCTCGGCGCCGCGCACGCCTTCGTCGGCGGCACCGACATCGCCATGCGCGACGACTTGTCGCCGAAGGTGCTCGCCTTCACGGTCACAGTGCCGATGTACGAGCGGCTCTGCTCCCTGGGCGACGACAGCTACTTCGGCAAGGGGTTCCTGAGCAGGCTGCGCAAGGCGCGCGGGGGCTCACTGGCGTGAGCGCCTGAGCGAGCGGAACCGGCCGGCAGCCTCGATCAGCCGCCCGGCGGCTTGATCACCCAGGCCGTCGCGGCGTCCACGACCGTGAACCCGTGACGGCGGTACAGGGGCTGCCCGGCCTCGCTGGCCGTGAGGTAGAAGGCGTGCGTCTGCGGCCGGTACAGCTCGATCACACGCGCGAGCAGGAACCCGCCGATGCCCTGACCTTGAAGGCCGGGCAATGTCGCCATCCCGGAGATGCCGGTGAGGCCCTCGTCGGCGACGACGCACACGGCGGACACCGGTGCACCCTCGAGCCGGCAGAGGTACACGCCGAGCGCCGGGTCCGCCAGCAGCTTCCGCGTGATGACCCGGCTGTAGAGTTCCGCCTGGAGGTCAAAGGCGGCCTCGCTGACGGCGAGGAACTCCTCGAGGCCACCCGCGGTATGGATGCGCTCGACCGAGAACGCCTCCGGGTCGAGCGGCGGGCGCGCGGCGTCCCGCCCCGCCTGATGCACATCCGCCGGCGACGAAGCGTCCGCGCCACGCGCCATGAGCGGGATGGGCGGGAGCGGCTCGAGGCCGAGCTCCCGGGCGAGCGGTTCGAGCCGCCGCTGGGTGCCCTCGCTGAAGCAGATGTAACCGCCGACCCCCCGCTCGCGGATGCGCGCCACGAACTCGCGCAAGCGGCCCTCGGCCGGGTCGTCACCGCCGGCGCCGTCCCCGAAGACGACGCCGCCGTTGAGGAACACGCCGTCCAGCCCGCTGCAGCCGAGGATTGCGGAAGGAGCCACGACACAACAGGAGCCGGGAGTGCGGCCGTAGAACCGCACGACCATGCGGCCCATGCCACGGTAGAGCTCCTCGACGGTCGGCGGTGTGTGCGTCATGATGTCCGTTTGTTGAATCTACCCGGGTGCGGCAGAGAACATCCCCGTACCCCCACCTTCTGGGGCGGCGGTCGCCGGCCACCCGGGCCGGCGCTGGAGGGGCCCCATGAAGAGACGCACCGAGCGAGCCTCACCGCGGCGGCGCGTGCCGGCGCGCCGCGACTCCCGCCGCGGCCGGCTTGGCGCTGCACGGCCGGGACCGCCGTAGCCGCGCCGGGGCCGCCGGGGGCGACGACGCGTACACGGCTCTCGCGGTGGGCCCCGCCGGGCAGGTCTGCGCGGCCGGGGCGACCGCATCCTCTCCGGGGGGGGCCTCCGACGTGCTCGTCCGCGCCTACGGCGCCGGCGGATCCGGACTCTGGCGTCGCGTTCGGACCTGGCCCGGCCGCAGCGACGACGGCTGCCGTAGGCGGGCGCCGGGCTCGTCGGCTACCATACGGCCATGACCTCCCGAGAGGCGCTCAAGCGCCTGAACCGCAACCGCGAGAAGCTACGCACGCACCACGTGCGCCACATCGCCGTCTTCGGCTCCACGGCCCGCGACCAAGCCACTCCGCACAGCGACGTCGACCTGCTGGTGGAGTTTGAGCCCGGCGCTCCCGTGGGGCTCTTCGCGTTCGTGCGCCTGCTCGACTTCCTCTCCAACGTCATGGACACGCGCATCGACCTCGCCACCCCGGGGGCGCTGCGCCCGGAGATGCGCGACGAGATCGTCGCGGAGGCCGTCCGTGCCTTCTGACCGCCGCGCCGACGAGCCGGGATACGCCGAGCGCCAGGCCAAGCTGCGCTTCCGCGACTGGCGCTTCCGCGTGCGCGACATCCTCGCCGCAGTTCACGCCGTGGCCGCCTACACCGGCGGGATGACCTACGCGGACTTCGTCGCCGACGCACGCACCCGCGATGCAGTGGTGCGCAACCTCATGACCATGGGCGAGTCGGTGCGCTGGATCCCCGACGTCATCCTGGACCAGCACCCCGCGGTGCCGTGGCGCACCCTGCGCGGGATGCGCAACGTGGTCGTGCACGAGTACTTCGGCGTCGACGACACCATCCTGTGGCAGACGGTGCGGAGTGACCTGCCACCACTCGTGCCCCTGCTCGAGGCCGTCCTCGAGTCCTGAGCGGCCCCTCGCGGCCCCAGACAGGCCAAGGGGCGGCGGCGAGCACCTGCGTGCCCGCCGCCGCCCCGCTGACCTCAGTCGGACTATCGCGGCCCCTTACTTGAGGACCGGCAGGACGTTCGTGTCGAACAGCACGAGGTTCGTCGGCACGTGGACACCGATGACACTGTAGATCGCGGCCTCGCCATCGGCGGTCAGCTTGAACTGCACGCCATCGATCTTGCACGACCTACCACTGTTGGTGATCTTCGGCGCATGCGTCGACGTCGCCAGGACGACGCGTTTGTAGCTGGTGCCCGGCAGGTTCACGAAGGCGCCTTCGGGATAGTTCACGGACAGTGAGTACGACTTCTTGCTGTTCGCGACGATCCACATGCCTTCGGCGCGGAAGACCTTCTGCGGAGAGGTGCTCGTCTCCACAAGCCGGATCGAGCCCTGATGCAGGAATTTCCCGACGCCCGTGGTCGGACTCCAGGTGCCGCCGGACTTCATCGGCGCGCGCAGCCACCAGTACATCTTGCCGGCCTTGTTCCACTTGGTGACCTCAGTGGCCGGGGCGACCGGCTCCACCACGACGTGAAGCCCTTGCAAGGCGGTCGTCGTGGCCGGGAGCACCGTCATGTTGCTGCTTCCTTTGGCGACGGTTGCCGCCTGTGCCGGTACCGCGATCACGAGCACCGTGATCGCCACCGCGAGCGCGAGCAGCGCAAGACGTCTCCGAGTTCCCATGTGCAACCTCCCATTTGCCTGTGCCGGCAGGCCGCCTGCCGTCCGGCCATTGCGGGGTCTGTACCCCGCATGCAGCCCGTCTGACGCAGCTTGACGCCCTCCCGGCATTACCTGAGACCACCCGTGTCGCCTCTACTCAGGGACGTACTATTACGAGGAAAGGCTCACCCCCGTACGCCCTCTTCAGAGGAACGATCGGACGCGGGCCTCCCAATCTTGAACTCCGCGGCCCGCGGGACGCCGCCCGCCTTGCCCCGCGCGTGTAGAATCGGCCTTCGATGCAGCAGGCGCCCCCACAGGAACAGGTCGGTTACGCGAGCCTCGGCATGCGCATCGCCGCGGTGCTGGTCGACACGCTGGTGCTGTTCGGCGTGCTCATCCTCATCATGACCGTCTACGTCGCCGTGCTTGCGAGCCAGGGCAAAGTCGACCCCAACGACCCAGCCGCCGCGCAGGAGGTGAGCCGGCAGATCGTCGCCTCCGGCACGCAGGTCGACTTCCTGTTCTTCGCGGCGCTGTTCGTGTACTACGCCGTCCTCGAGGCCATCTTCAGCGCCAGCGTCGGCAAGCTGGTGTTCGGCATGCGGGTGGTGATGCGTGACGGCTCTCGCGTCACGGGACTGGCCGTGGTGCTCCGCAACCTCGTGCGCCTCCCGGAGGCGATGTTCCTGTACGTCCCCGCCGGGATCTCCTACCTCTCGAGCCCGCGGCGCCAGCGGCTCGGGGACTACGCGGCGCGCACGATCGTCGTCCGCAGGCACGCGGCGCCCATGGCCTTCGGCGCGCCGCCGGCGCCGCCCTTCGCCCCGTCCGGCGGCGCTGCCGGAAGTCCCTCGCCGAGTGGGCAGGCTCCTGCGTCCCCGCCCGCGGCTGCGGGCGCCGCCTGGCCGCAGCCGGCGGCGGCGGACGTCCCTCCGCCGCCGGAGACGCCTTCTCCGGAGCAGGCGCTCGCACGTCTCAAGACGGCCGCGCTCGCCGCGCACGGCGCACACCTCGCCTACCTGCACTTCTCCGAGCGCGAGCTCGCCGCCGGCCCCGACGACCAGGCCGGCGGCTACTCGGAAGAGTACGTGAGCGCCTGGTTCACTCTCACCGACGCGGTGACCGGGCTCCGGGAGGCACGCATCGCTCTCGACAGCTCGCTCGCGGCCTCAGGGCGGACCGTCGAGCAAGTCACCGCCGGTCAGCCCGACCTCGTACACCTGCTCGCGGGGCTGGCGCCCTACTTCACGGCCGCCGGCGACGAGGGGATCCACGAGGCGTTCCTCGCTGTGGCACGCGCGGAGGCGTAAGGAGCCCGAGACGTGGTGATGGACGGCGAAGGGGGATGACGCCGTCCATGCACCAGGGGGCTTCAGGTCGCCGTGCGGCGCGCGGCGGGATCTGTGTCAGCGGATCACGAGCCTGGCGGCCGTCTGTTTCAGCTGGCCGCGACCTGCGAGGTCGGTGGCCTGCACCCGCCACGTGTACGAGCCCTTGGGCAGCCTGACCAGCGCGTGCCCGCCGCCGGTGCGCACACGCCCGAGGTCGAACCTCCTGGTCTGGCCCTTACCCTTGACCACCAGGGTCGCGTCGACGGCCTTCGACCCGGCGTCGCGGACGTTGAAGCGGAGGGCGGTGCGGCCGCCGGAGGCCCGGCGCGCGGAACGCGCGACGGTCACGGGACCGGCGGTGTCCACGTCGATCGAGGCGGTCACCACGGGGCTCACGTCGCCGTCGGCGGAGCCGAAGCGCACGAGCAGGTCCTTGTGCCCCGACTCCCCGCCGAGCACCCAGTCCGTCGGCTGCCCGGTGTAGGCCGCGGCGTACCAGGACCGGCCGTCGTCGGAGAACTGCACGGTGGTCACAGGGGAGGCGTCGTTGGTCGCGTGGTTGGCGACCTCGACGTTGAGGAACGGCACGACACCGGTGCCGAGGGGGTCGGCGACACTGGCCTGCACGTCGCCCCACGCGGCGAACGCGCTCGCGGGGGTCAGCCCGAACACCAGCAGGGCTCCGGTCAGCAGCGCGAGAAGAGCGCCCACTCTCGCCGTCCCGGCACCGCTCATCATGACCTCCTTGCAGGTCCGCCTTGCCTTCACACATGGCTTCGGGCGGAACCGGGGAGCTCAGCATGAGCACCGCTTCCCGACCTCCCAGGCGTCCGTCCCCCTCCCACAAGGTACGTTTCCCGGCCCGTCTGGGCATGAGGCCCGTTGGCAACGCATCGGCCACACTCGTCCAGGGCCGGGGCGGCTGGCATGTGGACGTCTGGGGTACGATGGTTGTGGTGGAGGAGGGCGAAGAGGGGGGGCACTCATGGCACGTGGCTCGTCACACGCACTCACACGCATCCGGTGGACGCTCGTCGTGGTGGTGATCCTCGCGGCCGTGGCGGCAGTGCTGCCCGTCGTGGCGGCCGCCGCTCCGGTGCCGTTCCTGGTGTGCAACCAGTTCGGCGGTCAGGCCGGGCCGGACATCGCTGGCGCCATGGCGGTCTGGACGGACAACCGCAAGGGCAACCTCGACATCTTCGGCAAGGACCTCAGCACCGGCAAGGACTACGCCGTATGCACCAACGGGCAGCAACAGGACAACCCCTCGGTGACGCGCTACGTCACAGACTCGGGCAAGGTCCACTACATCTCCGTGTGGGTCGACAAGCGCAACCACGCCGGCGGCGAGTCCAGCGACATCTACGGCCGCGACATCACCGGCAAAAGCAACTTCGTGGTGGCGCGCAGCGCCACGGTCAAGTTCTACCCCGACATCTCCGGCCAGTGGGTCGTGTGGATCGAGTCCGACGACCCGGCGGGGCCGTACCGCATCAAGGCCCGCGACCTCGCCGCCCAGCAGACCCACCTCATCGCCACGAGCAAGATCCTGAGCCCCGTCGCCATGGACTGGCGCCGCCTGGCGTCCGGCAAGATCGTCTACACCGCCGTGTACGCTTCGGCGAACGGCGACATCAGCGCGCGCAACCTGCCGGACGGCGACCCGTTCATCATCTCCCAGAAGTCCACGTTTGAGTGGATGCCCGACATCAGCCACAACCGTGTGGTGTGGTGGGAATCCGGCGGACACATCATGATGCGCGACCTCAAGACCAAGGTCCGCTCGTTCGTCCACGACGGCTCCCGGCCGCGCATCGACGGCGAGCTGGTCGCCTGGGACGGCGGCGGGCACGGCGGAGAGTTCGTCATCACCTATGTGGCCGGAGCCAAGATCTACGTGCGCAACGTGGTGCGCAGCACGAGCGTCGTGTCGTTCGGTGTGGCCAAGCAGACCAACCTCTTCCCCGCCATCAGCGGCCACCGTGTGGTGTGGGAGGCCGGGCCCGCGCGGCGCGTGCTCTCGCACATCCACATCTACGGCGCGCGCATGCAGTAGGGCGGCGGCCCGCCCCAACGGCGCGACGGTTTCGCGACCGGTGCCCGCGCCCATAGAAGAAGCGTAGGTGGCAAGTCCGACGCACGCAAGAGGCGCGGGGCGCGGTCACGGCGTGAAGCGGAACCCCGGGATGTTGTAGTCGACGAGCGCGATGCGCCAGCCGGATGGAACGACGGCCACGCTTCAGCAGCCGGTGAGAAACGCCTGGGCCTTCTCCATCCATGCGGGCACGTCGATGCCCTGCGGGCACTTCTCGACGCACTCACCGCAGGCGGTGCACTGATCGGCGCGCTCGTCCGGGCTCCAGAGGGTGTTGTAGACGAACTGCTGCCGCGGCAGGTTCTCGTACATATGGGCGTCGTTGTACAGGTCGAACACGCCGGGGATGTCGACACCCTGCGTGCAGGGCATGCAGTAGCGGCACGCGGTACACGGGATGGGGCTGAGCTCGCGGTACAGGTCGCGCACGCGCGCCACCAGCGCGAGGTCCTCGTCCGTCAGCAGGCCGGGGCGACAGGAGCCGGCCACCCTGAGGTTCTCCTCCACGTGCTCCATGGCGCTCATGCCGCTGAGCAGGAACGAGACCTCGGGGTGGTTCCAGACCCACTGGAGCGCCCACTCGACCGGGGTGCGCCTGACCGACGCCTCGTCCCACACGGCCTGCACCCGCGGCGGCACGTTGCTGGCCAGGGCGCCACCGCGCACGGGCTCCATGACGATGACGCCGAGACCCTTGCCGGCCGCCAGGTCGAGCCCCTTGCGGCCGGCCTGGTAGTCCTCGTCCATGTAGTTGTACTGGATCTGGACGAACTCCCACATGTCCGTGGCGCCGAGGATCTTCTCGAAGTCCTCGTACGCGCCGTGGAAGCTGAACCCGAGGTGACCGATGCGCCCGTCGGCGAGCGCCCGCTCGGCCGACGCCAGCTGGTCCTGCTCCACTACCTGCCGCCAGTGGCCCTCGTCGAGCGAGTGCAACAGGTAGAAGTCGATGTGGTCGGTCTGCAGCCGCTCGAGCTGGATGCCGAGGATGCGGTCGAAGTCCGAGGGCTTCTCGACGTTCCAGACGGGCATCTTGGTCGCCAGCTTGACCCGCTCGCGCCAGCCGCCCTGCAGAGCGCGGCCGAGCCACGTCTCGCAGTTGTTCTCGTGGTACATCCAAGCGGTGTCCACGTAGTTCACACCGCCCTCGATGGCGCGGTGCAGCATCGCGTCGGCGAGGTCGTAGTCGATGTTCTTGAAGTCCGGCCTGCCGTCCTCGCCCGGGAGCACGGGCAGGCGCATGGCGCCGAAGCCGAGAGCCGAGGGCTTGAAGTCGAGACGTCCGAAGTCGCGGTACTGCATACCTCTATCGTACCGGATTCGAGCCGTCCGCGACGCGCCGTGGGCCCGCCGTTCGATGACGCACGGATCGGAGGCAACCGATAGACTCGGCCCCAGTCGTCCTGAGGAGCCACACCATGCCCAAGATCGTCCAGCACCCCGAGATCCTCGTCCAGGCCCGCAGGGGCGGGACCGTCGAGAGCCTGCATCGCGCGTGTGCCGCGCTCGCCGGCCCGGACGGCGAGATCGTCGAGCGCTGGGGAGACCCCGGCATGGTCACCTACTGGCGCTCGTCGGCCAAGCCGCTGCAGGCGCAGGCGTGGCTCGCCGACGGGACCACCGCGCACTTCGGTTGGGGCGCCGAGGAGCTGGCCATCATGAGCGCCTCGCACGACGGGCTCGACTTCCAAGCGGACCTGGTGCGGCGCATGCTCGCCGACCTCGGCCTCACCGAGGCCGACCTGCGCTGCGACGCCACGAAGAAGGCGCGCCACAACTGCTCGGGCAACCACACCGGGTTTCTCGCCGCCTGCGTGCACCACGGCTGGGACGTGCCCACGTACCAGCAGCCGGACCACCCGGCGCAGCAGGCGGCGCTCAAGGCCTTCGCGGCGCTGACCGGCACCGACGCCGGAGCGCTAGCCACCGGCGTCGACGGCTGCGGCATCGTCTGCTACGCCACGCCGGTCACGGTCGCCGCCGCCACCTTCGCCCTCCTCCCCGAGCTGCTGCCGGAGATCAGCGCCGCCATGCGCACGCACCCGGAGCTCGTCGAGGGACCCGGGCAGATCGACACCGAGGTCATGCGCGCGCTCCCCGGCGCCACGAGCAAGTGCGGCGCGGAGGGCCTCAGCTGCTTCTCACTGCCGGACGGGCGCGGGCTCGCCGTCAAGGTCGTCGACGGAGCCGACCGCGCCCACGAGCCCGCCGGCCTGGCGGCGTTCGAGGCGGTCGTCGGCGCCGACGTGATGACCGACGAACTCCGCCGCATCGCCCGGCCGCCGATCAAGAACGACGCCGGCGACGTGGTCGGCGAACTTCTCGCCGTCGTCCCGGAGTAGCACCGCCCGCGCACGCTGGGGCCGGCCGACTCCGGCCGGCGCGCTGCCCCTGCGAGGGGGGTGGTGCCGTCCGGGGGTCGGAGCCTCCATCGGCGCCATCCAAGGCGCCATCCGTGGCGCCATCCGTGGCGCCATCCGTGGTGCCAGCGAAGGCGCCATCCGAGGCTCCGACCCCCCGATGCACATACTCCCCGCCCTGCCGGGGCTGACCACACGTCGTCCGGTCAGCCGGGATCTGCGGGGCGGGCCGACCAGCCGGCCGCAACGGCCGGATCGGCCGCACGGCCCACGTCATCCGCGTACGTGCGGAGGGGCGGGGCACCGGTGGCGTCCCGCCCCTCCGCTATCCGGCTGAGCCACCGCCGAAGCGGCCCCCCGGCTCAGCCCTCTTCGGCCTTCGGCTTGCGCCTCAGAAGGACCAGGACGACGGCCACGATCACGACGACCACGGCCACGACGATGATGATCAGCGTCGTGTTGGACGAACTCGACGTCGTCGTCGTCTCGGCCGCCTTGGGCTCGATCCTGTAGTAGTTGCTCACGTTGTCGCTGATGTAGGCGACCGCCCCATTGGGCTGCGGGATGCGCTGCCAGCCCTCCCACTTGGCGGTGTTCCACGCCTCGAGCAGCTTGGGGTACGTCAGCACGATGTACGGACTCTGCTCGTACAGCATCTGCTGCATCTGGTAGGTGATCGCCTTGCGCTTCTGCGGGTCGAGCTCCTTGGACTGCTGCTCCCACAGGGCATCGTACTGCTTGTTGGACCAGCAGGCGTCGTTCTGGTTCTCGATCTGCACGGTGCGGAAGTAGCCGAGCCGCCGGCCTGGGTCGGAGCCGCTCGGCTGCCACGCCCAGATGTAGATGTCGTAGTCGGGCTTGTACGTGTCGCCGGCGTAGTTGTAGCCGCCGTCGATGAGCGTGCCGTTGTCCTCGACGGAGTACTGGATGTCGAGGCCGAGGCTCTCCCACCAGCCGGTGATGAGCTTGCCCATGACCTGGCTCTGGGCCGATTCGGTGCGCGACCACAAGCGCAGCTTGATGTCCTTGCCGCCGTTCTTGGGGTCGTTGAGGATGCCGTCGCCGTCGGTGTCCTTGTAGCCGGCGTCGGCCAGCGCCTGCTTGGCTTTGGCGAGGTCGAACGTGTAGGCGATGTCGGCCGGCGGGGTCCAGTGCCAGTCGAGGTCCGGGTCGTAGAAGTTGACCTCGAAGATCGACGAGCCGGGGTCGGCGTAGGTCTGGTAGGCGAGGGCGGTGAGCTTGTCCTTGTCCACCGCCCAGTTCAGCGCCTGGCGGAACTTGACGTCGCGCAGCACGGGGTTGCCGAGCGACGGGCCCGTGTAGCAGTTGAACGACAGGTAATCGAAGGCCTTCTGCGAGCACGCCTGCGAGTCGAGGGCCGGGTCGCTCTGGAGCGGCTTGACCTGGGCGGGCGGGATGTTGATGGCCAGGTCGATGGCGCCGAGCTTGAGGTCTTGCGCCAGCGTGTCCTGGTTCTTGTAGTCCGTGAAGATGATCTGGTCGACCTTGGGCTTGCCGCCCCAGTAGTCCTTGTTGGCCGCGCAGCGGATGTACTCGCCCTTCTTCCACTCCACGACCTGGAAGGGCCCTGACCCGACGATCGGCGGCTTGTTGAGGTACTTGGTGGCCTGGTCGTAGGTCTTGAACTTGCTCCAGATGTGCTCCGGCACCACCGGCACCCACATGGAAAGGATGTCCGCCTTGGGCCGGTCGCATGTGATGACCAGCGTGGTGTCGTCCGGCGCCACGGCGCTCTTGATGCCGTCCAGCGATGAGAGGAACGCGGTGAGCTCCAGATTCTTCTGGTACGTGTAGCTGAAGGCGATGTCGCGCGCGGTGAGCGGCACGCCGTCGCTCCACATGACGCCCTGGCGGATCTTGAAGGTCCAGGTGAGGCCGTCCGCGCTCTTGGACCAGCTCTCGGCGAGCCCCGGCGAGGTGGAGAGATACTTGTCGTCGTAGTTCGTCAGGAAGTCGTAGCTGACGTGGTACAGCTCGTAGCTGGACTGCTCGATACCGACGAACGGGTTGAGGTTGTCGGGCTCGGTGGTCCAGCCCACCTTGAGCGTCACCTGACCGGCGGCCGGCGACGGGCTCGAGGCGCCGGCCAGGACTGCCGCGAGGCCCCAGACCAAGCCGACGGCCAGCATCAGGATGACGAGGAGGACGAGCAGACGTGACGAGGGTCGTGGACGCGCAGCCATGAGCCTTCCTTTCTGCGCCGGCGAGCTGGGATGGCGTGCCCGCGCAGGAGAGCTGGAGCGGCCTGCCCACCCCGGGCGGCCGCGCGGCACCCCCCCCCGGCGTCGCGCACACAGGCTACGCAATCAGGGCCCCCGGCGCAAGGGCTCGTCATGCACCGCCATGCAGACGCGGGCCTCGCAGGCGTGAGATACACTCCCCCTTCTCACGCACGGGGCCGGCGCACCGGCGCCCGCCACCAGGACCGACGGAAGGGGGCGACATGACAGTCAAGCTTGGACTGCCGAAGGGGAGCCTGGAGCACGCGACCATGGACCTCTTCCGCCGCGCGGGGTTCCTCATCCCGCGCCTCAAGGAGGCCGGCGGCGAGGGCATTGTGGAGTTCCCGCTGAACAAGATCGTGATGTGAGGCGCACGAGGCGCCGGCGGCCGCAGGCGCCCACCTGCGCGCTGTTGCCCGCCTCGCCGGTCAGCCGGCGAGCGCACGGGCGGCCGCCAGGGCCTCCCGCTCGCTCAAGCGGCGGTAGGTCTCGAGTACCTCGTGGGCGCTCACCGGGACCCAGATGTAGCCGTCCCGGTCGTCGCCGAGCGGCGTGGCCACGGCCTGGACGAAGCGCCAGGCGGTGAGCGCCGCCGCCAGCGCGTCCAGCGAATCGTGGTCGTAGTACTCGTCCCACACCAGCCCGGCGGCGCGGAGCGTAGCGACACGTACGCGCAGGCCGGCCCGGGTGCTCTTCGCCGGCGGCGTGCCGCCCAGCACGGTCGCGAACGTGGCGTGCGGATAGACCTCGAGCGCCGCCGGAGCCTCCCCGAGCATGCCGGCCATGGTGCCCGGGGCCGGCGGCTCGAAGCCGCGCCGGCCCAGCTCACGGAAGTACTCCCACCCGGTCACCATCCACGTATAGAGGCCGTCCGCCTCTTCGGCGACGGCGCGCGTGGGCACCTGGTAGATGGAGATGCGTCTGTGAGCCAGAGCGGCCTCGCAGGCGCGCGGGCGCGTGGCCGCCGCCCCGCGCGGCCGCTGCGGCGCGTCCACGCCGACGGCCATCGCGCCGAGCCCGTCGAGCCACTCGAACAGCCGCTCCCTGTCGCCGGGCTCGTGCTCGTCAGCCTCACGCCACGAGGCGACCTCGAGCGTGCGCCCGCAGCGCACCGCGACGGCCACGCAAGGCCTGCTCGCGGCGATGTCGACTCCGACGACCACCGGGCCCGGTTCCATGGGCGCAGCCTAGCAGACCCGGGCTGCGCCGCCCAAGGAGACGGCGGGCGCCGCGGCCGGCGCCGTCAGGGAGCGGCGATACTGACGTCGCGCACGCCCCAGCGCTGCCAGTGCGGGTAGGCGCCGCGGGCGACGAAGCCGATGACGTTGCGCGACTTGGGGTTGAACAGCGCCGCCGGGATCGTCACGGTGCGGAACGGGCTCCACTTCCGGACCGGCCCGGCGGGAAGCGCCCCCGCGTCCTGCCAGTTCACGAGCAGGCGGACCTCGCCGGCCTGCACGTCGAACAGGCGGAAGCGCAGCACCCTGTCGCCCTTCTGCCCCGTGGTCTCGTAGAAGACCTCCTTGGGGTGCGTGCGCTCGGCCCCGCAGGATCCGAGGGGCGCCGCGAAGGGCAGAGCCGGCGGCAGGGCAGTACTCTGGCGAGGGTTGAAGCGCACGTTCTGCAACTGTGCCCACGACGCCTCGCCCGTGTGCGCGAAGTCGTACAGGCTGCCGCCGAGCGCCCCGTTCTCGCGCAGGGCGCGCACGTAGGCCATGGTTTCGCTCTTCGACGACTTCGCCGAGTCGCCGCCGATGACGTGGATGGGGACGTTCGGCTTGCCGGTCTTCTCGCGGATGATGCGGATGTTGTCGCGCGTGTCGCGGTACGCGTTCGCGTAGCCGTCGCCGTGGTACGTGTAGTAGCCCATCGGCACGAACACGTCGTAGATGGCGGCGAGGCCGGCATAGGGGAAGCCGGGCCAGATGCTCGGGGACTTGGTCATCCCGGCAGGGGACATGATGCACGCGCCGAGCGGGTACCTGCTGCCGACCTTGGCACGGATCTTCTTCGAGAGCGCGAGTACGCGCTTCGTACGTGTGCTGGCGGGCTTGACCGTGGTCGCTTCGATGTCGAGGGTGAACGAGTCGAACTTCTCGCCGGCGGCGCTGCGGAAGTCGATGGCCGCCTTGCTCCGCGCCCAGTCCTTGGCAGTGTTCGTGAGCCCCGGCAGGTACCAGGCGACCACCTTGATGCCCTGGGCGTGGCACTGCTCGATGATCGGGCCGAGGGCGTCGCGCCGATACACCGTCTCGGAACCGTCCGGCAGGTGGTAGTTGGCCGTCTCGACGTAGAGTGTGCCGACACCCCGCGCCTTCATGTCTTTGGCGAGGTTCGCGGCGGCCTTGGCCGGGTTCTTCCACGCGCTCGTGTAGTCGTACATGTCGAACCACGTGCCCAGCCCGCGATAGGCGCGGACAGGCGCAGCCGCGGCCGCGGCACGTGGCAGCGGCGCGGCCGCCCCCACGACGAGGACGAACGTCAAGGCGATGAAAAGGCTGGAAAGCCGGACCCTCACGAGCACACCCCCCAAGGTGGCTGGAACTGCGTGGCCCAGTATAGCCATGGTAGTGTGCTGCCGACACCGGCCGCGAGGAGGGGCATGTGAGTATCGAGTACGTGCGGCAGCAACTCGGCTCCGCCGAGAGGATCCTGTACACCGAGCGTCATCACTGGGTCGGAAGATGAACGTCTACGTGCTCACCAACCGGCGCGTGATCGAGTCCACGGGCGTGCTCAGCAAGCGCGTCGCCGATTCCTCGCTCGAGAAGCTCACCGACATCGTGCTCAAGCAGTCGATCATGGGACGCGCCCTCAACTACGGCGACATCGTGGTGCTGACGGCCGCGGCGGGCGCCGGGATCAACAACCTCAAGCAGATCCGGCGCCCCATGGAGTTCAAGATGCAGATGCTGAACGCCAAGGAAGAACTCGAGCGGGAGATGGGCGCGAGCAACTGACGCCGCGCGCCCGGCCCGCGACCGGCCTCACTTCTCCGGCGCCCAGTCCTTGCCCACGCTCCAGCACTTGGCGACGGGCTCGCCGAGCGCCCAGTACTTCTTGCTCGCCATGTCGAAGAGCAGCGGCTTGACCTTGGCGATGTCGACGACACCGTTGGTCAGCACGTCGACGTCGGCGTAGGTGCCCACGATCTCGCCCACGAACAGGTCGTGGGTCGGCAGCTTGACGTGCTCGATGAGCCTGCACTCCATCGTCACCTTGCACTCCTGGATCATCGGCGCGGTGTCGAGCTCGCCGTAGAACAGCTCGAAGAACCCGCTCTTGTCCTCCTTCTTGCCGCTGACCATGCCGATGTGGTCGGTGAGCTCGACCAGGTCCTCGGAGGGCAGGCTCACGCTGAACGTCCTGTTCTCGATGATGCCCTTGTTGATCAGGTGGACGTTGCCCATGCCGAGAGTGATGCCCTTGAGGTGGGCGATGCCGACGTGGGCGACGGTCGCGAAGTCGGGCTTACCGTCGACGGTCGCGCCGACGATGGCGGTGACGAGCGGGTAGAGCGCGTTCGTGGATCCGAGCTTCTCCTTCACGGTGACCTCACTGGTCGCGGTGGCGTTAGCGTGTGACAGCTCTCTACCCAAGGCGACCCGTCGCGTAATCGGCGCGAGCGGCTGAGGGCCGCGGCGGCCGGTCCGGTTTCACCGCGGCCGCCGGCCCGGTTTCACCGCGGCCGCCGAGCCTTCATCATGGGCGCATGTCCCCGGACGCCGACAGGCCCGCCGAGACCGGCTCGCGCCGCCGCGGGCGCAGACGCCGGCGGCGCCTGCCCCCTCTCGCGATCATCATCCTCGCAGGCGTCGTCGCCGTGGCGGCGGCGTTCGCGCTCGCCTCCGCCCTCGACGACGACCGGCCGCACGGCCCCTACCTCATCGGCGCGTGGACCTTCGGCGACAGCGCCTCGCTGGCCACGGCCGTCAAAGCCGGCGCCCTCGACGAGGTGAGTGTCGACTGGCTGCAGTCGCGGACCGACGGCAGCGTCGTGGCCCCGCGCCTCGACTCCGCGTTCATCGCGGAGGCCAGGCGCAAGGACTGCCGCGTGTTCGCCACGCTCACCGACTACGACGAGACCGTCCACACGTTCGACCGTTCCATCCCGGCCGCGATCCTCGCGACGGCGGCGAGCCGGCGCCGGCACGCGGCCGCCGTCGCCACGTGGTGCAAGGCGCACGACGTGGACGGCGTGGACGTGGACTGGGAGGCTCTGAAGTCCTCGGACCGCGACGCCTTCTCGGCGTTCGTCGAGGAGTTGGCCAGGCGGCTCCACGACGACGGCCGCCTGATCGCCGTCGACGTCGTGCCCAAGTTCCGTGAGCCCGGCAGCTGGGACACGCCGCGGGCCCAGGACTGGGCGCGCCTCGGCCGGGCGGTCGACCAGTTCCGTGTGATGACCTACAACTACTCGGGCTCGTGGTCCGGGCCCGGACCGCTATCGCCGCCCGACTGGATGGACCGCGTGCTCACCTACGCGGAGTCACAGGTGCCGCCGCGCCGCATCGTCATGGGCCTCGGGTTCTACGGACGCGACTGGCAGGGCTCCACGACCAGGGACCTGGTCTGGAGCGACCTCCAGGCCATCCGCACCGGCGACCACCCCAAGGAGATGCGCACGGGCTCGCGCGAGCTCTACCTCGTGTATCACAAGGACGGCGCCGTGCACGAGGCCTACTTCCCGGACGCCGCGGCCATCCGCGCCAAGGCGGAGATGCTGCTCTCGCGTCACCCGTACCTGCGCGGCGTGTACGCCTGGGAGATGGGCCAAGAAGACCCGCGCGCATGGCGTGAGCTGGCGCGCGCGCTGCACACGGGTCAGACCGGGGAGTGAGGCCGGCGGGCGGGCGGCTCGGGCATGTCGGGCGGCGCGACCGGGGCGTCGTTCACCGGCGGCGCCTGCGTGACGGCCGTCGCGTCTTCCGCCGGAGCCGTGACGGTGGCCGGAGCCGTGCCGGTCGCGACAGCCTGCCCGGCCGGCGCAAGCGGGGGCGGGGGCGGCACCGAGGCCAGCGGGTCCGCCGCCGCCTTCCAGGCGTCCGCGCCCGTGGGTACCCCGGGCGGCATGCTGTACGTGGGCGGCGCGCCAAAGGTCCGCGCTCGCGAACACGTCGCCGATCGTCACGATCTCCTCCTGCTTCGCTGACGCAGGCGCGCGCCCCGTTGCGCACGCAAACCGCCGCCACTGCCTCGGTGGCTGCCGGTGTGTTCGTTTCCGGCGCCCGCTACCCTTGCGGCACGATGTGTGACCGGGGCCGCAAGATCCGTGTGTGACGACACTCGCCCGCCGCGACGCGCCCGGTAGAATCACCCCATGGACGACTTCCATCTCACCTCCCGCCTGCGGGGGGCCGCCCTCGACGAGGCGCTGCGCCTGCACAGCAGCCTCATGGGAGAGGCGCGCGGGATCATCGACCACGGCAACGAGTGCGGCGTGGTCCTGCGCCTCACCGGCGGCCTCGCCGTACGCCACTACGCCATCGACCTGGAGTTCGCCGAGCGCGAGTACAGCGACATCGACCTCATCGGGACCAAGCGCCAGGTGGTGGAGATCGGCGAGGTCTTCGGCGACCTCGGCTACGTCGAGAACAAGCACGTGGCCATGGCCACCGGCAACGGCCAGCTGCAGTTCTTCGTGCCCGAGGGCGGCGCCCCGCGCGCTGAGGAGGACGGCGCCCTGCCCGTCGTGACCGAGACTCCTCCCAGCGACCACATCGACGTGTTCCTCGACGCCATGCGCATGGACCACGACCTGGACTTCCGCGACCGGCTGGAGATCAACACCTACGCCATCGACCCCGCCGACCTCTTCCTCAGCAAGCTGCAGATCGTCAATCTCAACGAGAAGGACGTGCACGACGCGATCAGCCTGGTCAAGGACGTGTACGTGGACTTCCAGCCGCACCCCGGTGTGCTCGACCTGCACCACGTGGCGGAGACGTGCGCGGCCGACTGGGGCCTCTACATCGACGTGATGAACAACATCGACACGGTGGTGGAGCGCGTCGACGAGTACGACCTCGGCCCGCGTGACGCGGCCCGCGTACGCCGCACCCTCGAGCTGGCGCAGGACATGATGACCGAGCAGGCCAAGACGCTGCGCTGGCGCCTGCGCGCCCGCATCGGCAAACGCGTGCGCTGGTACTCCGAGGTCGAGGAGCAGTTCGGCGGGCGCACGGAGGACGCGAGCGTGGCCGTGCGCACCAAGACCGGCCGCGCAGCGGCGTCCTAGCCGGGTCGACGCCGGCGGCGCCGACCCGGCGGCGCTCAGCCCTCCGGCCAGGGCGGAGGCGCCGCGATCAGCGCCCAGCCCACGCCGTCCTCGAGCTCCCGCACCACCGCCCGGTCGCCGGCCGAGAAGTGCCTGCGCGCCAGCGGCTCCAGCAGACGCACGTCGAGGGCGAGCAGGTCGTCGAGCTCGGCGAGCAGCCGGGCGGCGGCCTCGGCCGCATAGGCGGCGTCGTCGCGCTCCACGGCCAGCCCGAGCCGCCGCAGCGATTCGAGCGCCTCACGCTGCCGGGCGGCGAGCAGCGCCTGCGGCCCGTCCACGCCGTGCACCTGGAGCGCCGGGACCGGACCTGCTGCTCGCGCCGGAACCGCAGCTCGACTGACGACAGCCGCTCGACCAGAGGGGCCACCAGCGACCACTCCCGCTGCCTGCGCCGGCGCGCCGGCGAGCCGCCGAGTCGCTCGAGCTCTTCTCCCAGCCCGTCGCACAGCTGCCGGACGAGCTCGGCCTCGCGACGCAGCAGCTCGAGCGGGTGGCCCGGCGGCGGCGCTCGCGGCGATGCCCTCGGCATCGCGATCGGGCGCCGCCTCGCTCGCGAGCGCCGCCTCCAGCGCAGCCGTCTCCGCCTGCTCGAGGAGCGGGTACGCCTGCAGCAGCGCGTAGACGGTCCTCCGCGGCCCGATGAGGATGTCCTTTGCCTGACCAGTGCTCAGGGCCGTGCATCCTCTCGCGCCGGGACGCGCCGGGCAAGGGCCGGCGGACCCGCGCGACGTTGTCGCGCCGCCGCGGCCGGTGGTATCCTGCCGCTCCCGCCCTCTCCCCCGGCACCGGCGGCCCACCCTATGAGCATCGTCACCTTCAACAACGTCGAGAAGTCATTCGCAGGTCAGCGCCTGTTCACCACCGTGACGTTCTCCGTCGACGGCCACGAACACGCCGTGCTCGTGGGGCGCAACGGTACCGGCAAGACCACGCTGCTGCGGCTCATCGCCGACGAGGAGCACCCTGACTCGGGCACCATCGCGCGAGCGCGCGGGCGCCGGATCTGGCTGCACGAGCAGACGCCGGAGCTGGAGCGCGACCGCCTCGTGCGCGACTACCTGCTCGAGGCGTTCGGCGAGACCGTGCAGCTCGAGGCGGCGCTGCGCGAGACCGAGGAGCGGCTCTCCGGCCTCGCCGAGCACAGCCCGGAGCTGCGCGACACCATGAAGACGTACCAGCAGCTCCAGCGGCGCTTTGAGGCGGCCGGAGGCTACGGCTACCGCGACCGCCTCGGAGGCGTGACCGAGGGCCTGGGCCTGCCCGAGGACGTGCTCGAGCGCGCCCTGCTATCGCTGTCCGGAGGCGAGCTCACGCGCGTGACCCTGGCGCGCGCCCTGCTCGCCGACGCCGATCTGCTGCTGCTCGACGAGCCCACCAACCACCTCGACATCGACTCCGTGGAGTGGCTCGAGGGCTTTCTCGCAGAGTACGAGCGCGCCTTCCTCCTCGTAACGCACGACCGCCGCCTGCTCGAGAAGGTCGGGCGGCGCGTGTTCGCGGTGGAGCATGAGCACGTCGAGACCCAGGGCGGCGACTTCGCCACGTACCTCAAGGAGAGCGGAGCCCGCCTCGAGCTCATCCGCCGCGAGTACGAGCAGGACCTCGAGAAGATAGAGCAGCTGCAGCGCTTCTACGACCGCTTCCACGCCAAGAAGGACAAGGCCAAGCAGGCGAAGGCCAAGCTGACGCAGATCGAGCGGATAAGGGCCGGGCTACGGCAGCCCCCCAAGCAGAAGCGGAGCTTCAAGCTGGGGCTCCCGCAGCCCAAGCCGTCCGCGCGCGTCGTCCTCGAGCTCAAGACGCCGGCCGTCACCGTCGGCTCCGCCGACGACGGGGCCGGCGTGCACGTCCTGGTGCGCGACGTCGACGTGGTCCTGGAGCGTGGTGAGAAGGTCGCCCTGCTCGGCTCCAACGGCTCCGGCAAGACGACGCTGATCGAAACGGTCGCCGGCTTGCGCAGCCTGGCGGCCGGCGCCTCCCACCTCGGTCACAACGTCCGCCCGGCCTACTACTCGCAGCAGGGCCGGGAACTGCGCGAGGAGGACACGGTCCTGCAGACCGTGCTGCCGCTCGTCGGTCAGGACGAACAGGCGGCCCGTGGCCTGCTCGGCCGCTTCCAGTTCGGCCCGGACGAGGTCGAGAAGAAGGTCGGCATGCTCTCCGGCGGCGAGCGCAGCCGCCTGCGCCTGCTCACGCTGCTCGTCGGCGACGCCAACTTCCTGTTGCTCGACGAGCCGACCAACCACCTCGACATGGGCTCTGTGGAGGCGCTCGCCGACGCTCTCGAGGACTACACGGGCACGATCCTGCTCGTCACCCACGACCGGCACCTCATCGACCGGGTCGCGACCCGGGTGCTCGAGATCCACGACGGGCGCCTGCTCACCCACCTCTCGGCGGAGCGGTACTGGGAGGCCAGGGCGGAGCGTATGGGCCTCCTCCCCGCTCCGCAGCCCGAGCCGGCCAAGCACGGCAAGGGCGCCGGCAAGGCCGCGCCGGCCGGCGCCGCGGTCACGCGCGGCAAGGAGACCGCCGAGGAGGCTCGCCGCCGCCGCGCCCGCCTGCGCGGCGCCGAGGCGGCGGTGCTCAAGGCGGAGAAGCGGCTCGGCGCGATCGACGCCGAGCTCGCCGAGCCCGAGACGTACGCCGACCGCGACGTGCTCAACCGCCTGCTCGACGAACGCGCGAAGATGGAGGCCGCGCTGCGGCGCGAGTACGCGGCCTGGGAGAGGCTCGTCGACGAGGACGCCACAAGCCAGGTCTGATCTCGGGTCCCCGCCCGCCCCCCAGGCCCCGGCTCAGGTGTTCTCCCCCTTGACCCGGGCTTCCATCTTCGGCTGAATGGACGTGCAGCGCCGGACCGCCCGCCCACCTGGACTCACGTCGCCGGCGCAGCCATGGGGACGCGGCGCCCGCCGCGCGACAAGGAGGTGCACGTGCGCAGACGACTCACGACCACCGTCCTGCTCGTCTCTCTGGTGCTGCTGCTGTTGCCGGCGGCGGCCCACGCGATGACGTTCGACCAGGCGGTGAGCAAGCTCGTCAAGGATGGCTGGCCCAAGAAGATGGAGAACAAGATCGTCACCTTCAAGGGCAACTCGATGGGGTTCCGCTCCGCCGGCACCGCCTCGGACGACGCCTGCGCCCGCTGGATCCGCGACCAGTTCAAGGCCATCGGCCTGTCCAACGTGGCTCTCGAGGGCGTCCCGGTCGACGAGTGGGATCTCAAGAGCGCCGGCGTCCAGGTCTCGGGGCTCGGCTACTCCAACCCGGTGACCTACAAGGCCACCGCCTTCGCCGGCGGCGTGAGCACCCCCTCGGCCGGTGTCACCGGCCCGGTCGTCTACGTCAAAGACGTCGATCTCGACAACGGACCCTGGAGCGGGAGCGCCGGCGCGTTCGACGCCGTCGGAGACGTCACCGGCAAGATCGTCGTCGTCGATTTCGAGAGCGCCATGTGGTGGATGAGCCTTCCCGACATGGAGGCCGGCCTGCGAGGCGCAGCCGCCGTCATCCTCACCTACAACCCGGACTGGCCGGGATACTGGGGCCAGCTGGGCGCCTTCGGCGCCTTCGACGCCGAGACCGACCTCTCCGCGCCGCCGATGGTGTGGATCCCTTGGCGGAGTGGCGACGCGCTCAAGGAAGCCATGGGCGTCGGCACCGTCACCGCGACGGTCAAGCTCAACGCCCCCCTCAAGCTCATCGCCGACGGCGGCAAGGGCTACAACGTGGTCGGTACGCTCAAGGGTTCGACGAACAAGAGTGAATACGTCGTCTTCGGCGGCCATCACGACGCCTGGTTCCAGGGCGGACTCGACAACGCGTCCTCGATCGTCAACAGCCTGGTGATCGCGAAAGCGGCAAAGATGAGTCACTTCACGCCCAAGCGCAACTGGGTGTTCCTCAGCACCACCGCCGAGGAGTACGGCGTCACCAACAGCTGGTACGACTGGTGCATCGGCGCATACGACTTCATCACCCAGAAGCACCCGTCCTGGGCGGGCAAGATCGCCGGCATGCTCAACACCGAGATCGTCGGCTACAAGAGCGGCAACCTCTGGATGCTGGCGAGCCCCGAGGTCACGCCCATGGTCCAGGACCAGATCGCCGCGAGCGACGACCTCACGCTCACGCGCAATGGCACCCCGGCGGCCGTGATCGGACAGCCGTGGTGTTGGAACGACCAGTGGACGTTCACCGCGGCCGGCGTGCCGAGCGTCTCTTTCTGGTCCCAGGACAACGACTACAGCGGCATCTACAAGAACACCATCTACCACACCCAGTACGACACGCCGGCGCTCATCAACTACCCGTTCCTCGGCGACATCGCCAAGTTCGAGTTCCGGGTGGCGAAGAAGTTCGACCGCGGCCTGCTGCCGTACTCCCTCGCGGCGCGCAGCGCCGACCTCGAGGCCGCGCTGGCCGCCAACGTCGGAGACGCGACCACCCCGACCGTCTCCCAGGTCATGGCGAAGGCCACCGACGGCTCTGTCCACGACGACTTCGTGGCCGCCGAGACGCGGTTCGTCGACGTCACCCGTCGCTACGACGCTCTGGCCGCGAACGGCCTCCTGCCGGCCGCCAACCGCTCGGCCGTCAACGCGCAGCTGATGCAGATCGAGAAGGCGATCAACGCCAACTTCACGGCGCTCGACTGGCTCGACAACACCACCTACCCGTTCGACCAGATAACGCGCGACATCTACAGCATGCAGATCGCCTATGACGCCCTCGACCAGGGCATGCCGGACTACGACAGGGCCGGCGCACTCGTGGCCGGCACCGGCCTCATGTGGTACGGCACCAACTTCAGCCAGCCGGTGTTCAAGAAGATCCTCCAGCAGCACCGTGCCACCTACTACCACGTCTGCTGGGGCGGCCAGGGCCACCTGGAGAAGTACCAGGACCTCACGCCCGAGTACACGGCGATCGGCGACGAGCAGGCGACTCTTGCTCTCGACCTGCTGGGTCCCGACCTCAAGGCCCTGGTGGCCGACCTCGACGCACGCCTTGCCGACATGACGGCCGTGCTCGACGAGACCAGCGACCAGATCGAGGACCTCTTCCCCGTGTTCGAACGGACCAGGTAAAGCAGACACCGTCCGCGTGAGGACGAGCGACAGACAGCGGGCGGGGCGTGCCGAAAGGCCCGCCCCGCCCGTTTTCATCCTTGGGCCGGAGGGCCTGCGCTCGGGCCGTCTGCTACGCTCTCGCAGATGGTCACCCCGGCGGTACACCCATGAGCGACGGTCCTGCGCACCCGTCCTCCGCGAGCAGCGCCCGCGCGTCGCAGGTGCCCACCCCGCGCCGCACACGCGCCCTCCAGGAGCGGCTGCTGGACTGGTACGCGGAGAACCGCCGCGACTTGCCGTGGCGCCGCACCACCGATCCCTACGCGATCCTCGTCAGCGAGATCATGCTGCAGCAGACGCAGGTCCCGAGGGTCGTGCCCAGGTTCGGCGACTGGCTCGACGCCTGGCCCGACCTCGAGAGTCTGGCCGCGGCGCCGCTCGCGGACGTACTGCAGCGCTGGCAGGGCCTCGGCTACAACACCCGCGCGCGACGCCTGCAGGCCTGCGCGCAGGCGGCCGTGGCCGACGCGGCGCCCGGCGCCCGCGCCGAACTCCCGCGCACGCCGCAGGGCCTGCGCGCGCTCCCGGGCATCGGCCCCTACACGGCCCGCGCCGTCCTCATCTTCGCCCACAACGCCGACCTCGCGGCCGTGGACGCCAACGTGCGCCGCGTCCTCACTCACGAGCTCGATCTGCCCGAGGACCTCGGCGAGAAGGACCTTCAGGAGGTAGCGGACGCCGTACTGCCGCGCGGCCGCAGCCGCGACTGGCACAACGCACTCATGGACTACGGGTCGCTGGTCCTCACTGCCCGCAGCACCGGCATCGCCTCGCTGTCGCGACAAGGAGCCTTCGAAGGGTCGCGCCGGCAGAAGCGCGCGCGCCTGCTCCGGCGCCTGCTGGGCCACGGCCCGCAGCCCCTGTCGGAGCTCGCCTCGGCCCTCGACCTGCCCCCCGCGGAGGCCGCGGACGTGCTCACGCGCCTCGCCCGTGACGGGCTGGTCGTGCAGACGGCCGGCGTCTGGGAGGTGGCGTGATCTACGACGTCGACGTCGCGAGCGTGCCGGCCCGGCCCATGGTGTCGCTGCGCCACACGGGCCCGCTGTCGGGCATCGGCGGGACCACGCGCCGCCTGCGCGAGATCCTGGCCGAGGCGGGCCTCGAGGCCGACGGGCCGATGTGCGCCCGCTTCTACAGCGACGGCGCCGACGTGGACTGCGACGTCGCCCTGCCGGTCGGGTCGCGCTCCGACGGCTCGGTGCCCGACACCGTCGGCGACGCGCGAGGCGAGTGGGTGCCCCTGCACCACACGCTCGAGACCGTGCACCGTGGGCCGCACAACAGGATGGACGACGCCTGGGCGGCGGTGTGCGAGGCGTGCGCAGCACTCGGGTACGCGCCGTCGGGGCCGGTCAGCGAGGTCTACGAGGTGACGCGCGCCAACGGCGTGCCGCCGGAGGAGTACGTGACGCGGGTCCGCCTTCCCTACGCCCGCTGAGTCGCAGCGGGGTCCCGGCGGCGGCCGCGGCCATCCCTCGGCCTGCCCGGCCGGCCGTCCTCAGGTGCGGAACATCGTCAGCAGGAAGACGAGGTCCTCGTCCGCCACGACGGCGTGCTTCAGGTCGGCCGGCATGTAGTAGAGCATCCCCGGCCGGCCGTCGTGCGCCTCGCCGCCCAGCGTCACGGTGCCTCTTCCCTGCAGGATCTGGATCACGGCCGGCACGCTCGCGGTGTGCTCGCTCAGCTCCTGTCCCGCGGCGAGCGTGAAATGGATGACCTTGTGGTGCTCGTTCTCGACGATCGCCTTGCTCACGATGCCCTGCTCGGCGACGTCCACCATCGCCTCGAGGTCGGCGACTACTGGGTTCCCTGCGTCCATCTGACCCTCCCGGATCGGCTGCTGCTTCCTGCTCGAAACGTCCCCCGGCCGGGCCCACCCGGCGTTGACGTTCGTCAGGCCGCGAGTCACGACACGGGACGTTTGACAGGTTTGACACAAATGCCTTTCGGAAATATACTTTGTGTCACTTCACACAATACTAACGAATTATTGCCCGAAGGAGGTTCGTCATGGCCGACAGCATCACCGGCATCACGCACATCCTCACCCGCGCCGTGGCGACCGTGGCGACGCGCCCGCAAGGCGTGCGCGGTCCGCTTCGCGGCAGGGACTTCATGCTCGACGATCAGACGTTCGGCGCCGACAGCGACGGACATTGACCCGGGAGGGGTGAGCACCATGCAGCATCGTATTCTTCGCTCGATCAGCAAGTTCTTCGAGGGCACCGGCTCGGTGCTGAGCACGCCTTCGGGCGACGCTCGCGGCCACGTCAACGTGCCGATCGACACCATGTTCGACGTCAACGACGGCAAGCACATGTACGGGAGCTGATCGGGAAGCACCTCTGAGACATTCCTCCGTCCCGCTCGCGGCATCCCCCCAAGCCGCGTCCAAGCGAGACACAAGGCCCCTCGCCCCCTGGTTCCGGCCCCGAATCCCAGGGATCAAGGTGAGGGGCCTTCCCTTTCTTGGACCGGGACGACATCCGGGCCCGCGACGCACAGAGGCCCGCAGCCGCTTGAACGTGGCTGCGGGCCTCTGTGCGTCGGCGGCACGGCGCCGGGACACCTCCGGCGGCTCAGACCCCGAAGTACGCGGGCAAGCGCCGTGTCTTGGTCTTGCGACGCCGGTAGGTACGCGCGAGCTCGATGAAGATCCCGACGTCGCGCTCCAGGTCGCCTTGGGTGCCGTCGAAGTAGAACACCCGGATCGGCATGTCCTCGAGGTCGTGTGAGAGGCTGGGGTAGACGGCCTCCGTGACGATGCCGTTCATGCACGTGAACGGGCTGATGTCGATGATGCCGTCGGCGCCCTTCTCGTACATGTAGATGGACTTGCCGCTGCTCAGCACCATCTCGCCGAGCGCGCCGGTGTACGGCAGGTACGGTTTGCTCATCTCGAGCACTTCGCGCACGTCGTGCGGCTCCTCGTACCCGACGAAGTCCTCCTCGAACGGGCCGAAGAGCTTGTGCTCGTCCATGCGCATGACTTTGCTCTTGATGAAGCGGATGGCGTTGTCCTTGCCGAACCGCTTGCCGGCATCCGCGAGCCGGCGACGCTGCTCGTCGTCGGTGTACCACACCCACTCGCCGACGTCCGAGAGCCAGCACTCCCCGCCCTGCTCCTCGACCACGCGGATGAGGTCGAAGTTGGAGAAGGTGTTGTGGCGGCAGAAGATCTCGCCGACCACGCCGATGAGCGGCCGCGCGACGCTGTAGTCGGCGGGCAGCGAGCGGAACTTCTCCCGCGCGCGCAGTATGGCGGCGACGATCGCCTCCATGCGCTGCTTGTGCGAGACGTGCTCCATGCTCACGGCCTTGCCCACGTCCTCGAGGCTCTCCTGGTACACCGCGTCGGTGGAACCCTTGTCGCGCTCGTAGGGCCGCGTCTTGAGCAGGAGCTTCATGAGGATGTCCTGCGCCAGCACGGCGCGCCACGCGGTGCGCACGAGGTCCTGCGAGTAGTTGCCGATCGACGAGTAGCCGTCGTTGGAGGTGATGGTGATGACGGGCACGTCGTTGTAGCCGAGCTCGTCGAGCTTGGTCCTGATGAGGTGCAGGTACTGGCCGAACCGGCACGGTCCGTTGGCCGACGGCATCATGTAGGCGACGTTCTCGCGTCCCTCATCCTCGATGATGCGGAGAAGGTCGCCGAGTACGATCTTCTGCGGGTAGCACTCGTCGCCGGAGGTCATGCGACCGCCGAGGTCGAGCGTGCGCTCGTCCGAGTCGGAGGTCTGCCAGGCGTCGAAGCCGATGGAGCGGATCGCGGCGGCGAGCAGGTAGGAGCCTCCGTAGGGCATCTGCGGCAGGTACAGCGTTCGGCCTTGCAGCCCGAAGTCGGCGATCGCCTCGTTGATCTGCGCGTTCTGGACGTGGTCAGCTTTCGACGCCACTAGCCACCTCCTCGCGACACTCACGAGCCTCGTCGGCCGCGTCCTGCGACCACCAGCGAAGGAAGCCCTTGCTGTCCAGGTACGCCTCGCAGCGCGTCATGGCGCCGGCGTCGTTCTGGTGCTCGTCGAACTGCAGGGTCAGATACGGCTTGCCCGAGGCATCGCGCACATAGTGCTTGATGTACGAGTCGGGGCCGCACTTGAAGTTGGTCATGTAGATGAGGTGCAGGTTCTCGCGGTCGCGCACATAGGTCGCGGTCTGCAGGATCTTGCGCCCGTAGTTCCAGAACATGTTGGGCACGATGGGGTCGATGTCGATGCCGCGGATCGGCAGGAAGTCGAGCGGGATCACGTTGACCCCGTAGAACTTGCGCAGCTTGCGCGGGATGTCCATGTTGATGCCCTTGTCGTACATGTTGTACGGGCGCCCGACGAGGACGACGCCGAGCTCGCCGGCGAGGTCGAGGCGCTCGAGCGCCTCGGCGCCGGCCGCCAGCAGCTTGCCTCGGAACACGTCCTGCGCCTTGTAGGCGGCGTCCAACGCGCTGCGCACCTGCGTGCTGCTCACTCCGAGTCTCTGCATCATCTCGGCGAAGTCGTGCATGAGCCCCTCGCGCCCGTCGCGGAAGCGCACCCGCGGGTCGAGGATCTTCTCCCGGTGCGCCCGGAGCCCCGGCGCGTGCTTGACCACGAACGGCAGCGTCTGGCCCCAGGGGCAGGCGTGCGAGTTGTACTGCATGAACTCGGTCTCTTCGTTGACCTGGTTCGGCAGGAAGACCCAGTCGACACCCTCGTTGAACAGCCACTGCACGTGGCCGTGCGCCACTCGGATGGGGAAGCACGGCTCGGCGACGGTGAGCGCCACCCCTGCCTCGCGGATCTGCTTGTCGCTCTCCGGCGAGAGGACCGGACGCATGCCCAGCTCGGCGAAGAAGGTCGACCAGAACGGCAGACGGTCGTAGCTGTACATGGCGCGGGCGAAGCCCACGGTGGGCGCCGTCTCCGGCACGCGTGCGCGTGCCGCCTCGTAAGGCGCCAGCAGCTGCTCCTCGCGGAAGGCGACGAGGTCGGCGATGACCGGCTCCTTGTCGACCTTGGCCGGCTTGCGGTATCGGTCCGAGCACTTGTCGCCCCAGTACGTCTTCTCGCCCTCGATGGTGAACTGGCGCACGTCGCACTCGTTGGAGCACGCCTTGCAGACGAAGTCGAGCACGGTGTAGTCGACCTGCTCCAGGTCCCAGCCGCGGAACGAGGTGGGCTCGCCGGTGCGCTGCACGCGCTCGCGGGCGAGCAGCGCCATGCCGAGCGCGCCCATGACGCCGTTGTGCGGCGGCACGATGATCTCCTTCTCGAGGATCTGGCTGAACGCCGCGGCGACCGCGTCGTTGTAGGCCGTGCCCCCCTGGAAGAAGATCACGTCGCCGATGTGACGCTCGCGGACCAGGCGGTTCAGGTAGTTGGTGGCGATGCTGAAAGCCAGGCCGGCGACCAGGTCGTCGCGGCGCGCGCCGCGCTGCTGGTAGGCCATGACGTCGCGCTCCATGAACACGGTGCAGCGCTCGCCGAGGCGCACCGGGGTGTCCGAACCGAGCGCGAGATCGGCGAACTCGCCGATGATGCTGATGCCGAGCTTCTCGGCCTGCTCCTCGAGGAACGACCCCGTGCCGGCGGCGCAGGCCTCGTTCATGGCGAAGTCGACGACGATGCCGTCCTGCAGGCTGATGAACTTTGCTGTCCTGGCCGCCGATCTCGAAGATCGTGTCGCACTGCTTGCCGATCTTGCGGCCGATGAAGTCCGCCCCCGTTTTGTGGGCGGTGATCTCGTCGGTGATGATGTCGGCCCCGGTGAGCTCGCCGATGAGCTCGCGGCCGGAGCCGGTGGTGCCCACGCCGAGCAGGTTGATGCGCTCACCGATCTCGTCGCGTATGTCGGCGAGGCCCTTGGTGACGACCTCCACGGGCCGGGCGTCGGTCTTGGTGTAGATCTCCTTGAGGACCTCGCCGGCGTCGTCGATCACCACGAGGTTGGTGGACACCGACCCGATGTCGATGCCCATGTACACGTTGACGACATCGTCGCCCTTGAACTCGTAGGGCTTGGCCATGTCGCGCAGCAGCACCACGCGTTCCATGGAGAGCGGCTCGGTGGTCGGGAACTCCGCGGCCGGGAGACTGTCGACGTCGAGCCCCAGGATCGCGCCTTCGCGCGCAGTCTCGACGTCGGCCTCGATGAGGGCCGCGCCGATGGCGCCCATGCTCGCGTGATACTCAGGGATGAACAGCTGGCCGTCGTCGAGGCCGAACGCCTCGCGCAGCGAGCGCACGGCGCCCTCGTTGGCGGCCACGCCGCCGATGAACGCGACCGGCGGCTCGCATGACCTTGCCCTTGGCGATGGTGCCCGCGGAAGTTGCGCATGACGGCGTCGCAGAGGCCGCGCAAGCACCTCGGGCGGCTCGTAGCCCTTCTGCTGCGCGTGGATCATGTCGCTCTTGGCGAACACGCTGCAGCGGCCGGCGATGCTGGCCGGCTTGGCGGCGTCGAGCACGATGCCGCCGACGTCCTCGATGTCGTACAGCAGCCGGCTGGCCTGCTGGTCCATGAAGGAGCCGGTGCCGGCGGCGCAGTCGCCGTTGGTCTGGTAGTCGACGATGCCGGCGCAGGCCGCCGTCGCCAGTCTCCAGACGAATGAACTTGGAGGTCTCGCCGCCCATCTCGAAGATGGTCTGCGTCTCGGGGTGCAGCGCGCCGATGCCGCGCGTGATGGCCTTGAACTCGTTCTCGAAGGTCGCGTCGAGCGCGGGCCCGACAAGGCGGCGCCCAGAGCCCGTGACGCGTAGCGCCGTCCAGAGAGCCCTCGGGCAGGACGGCCAGCAGTTCGTCGAGCAGCGCTTGCGCCGAGTCGGCCGGACCGCCCTTGATGCGCCGGTACTGCGCGACGAGCACCGGCGCGCCGTCGATGACCGTCAGGCCGTCGCGCGGTGTCTGGAAGAGGTCCGGGTGCTGCCGGAGAAGGTCAGAGAAGAGATCTTGATCATCAGCCCGGCCGACGAGCGCGGCCTTGAGGCTGATGCAGCCGATATCGATGCCAAGCGTGGTCATGGGTGTACGACGTGGTCCTCCCTGGGGGCCGGAGCGCCCCGCCGACTGCAAAAGACTGCCCCCGCCGACTACAAAGACTACCGTCCACGCCTGCGCGGCGCAAACCACCTGCAAAGAAGACTATAGGAGTCTGCATTTAGCGTCAACGGGGCCACGTCCACGGTGCCGGCAAGCGGGCCGGACGTACCTCAACGTGACCCCGCCGCCACCGGCAACGTCACCATGTCCAGGCCTCTGTGAGCCTGTGCGGCCGGCCGGCGCGCCCCTAGCATGCTCCTGCGGCGCGCCGGCCGGCCCCGCCCTCGTCACATCACACGACCCGTGGGGGCAACCGTGAACGAATCGACCACGCTCACCAACCGCGAGCGGCGCGAGAACGTCGCGTTCCTGGGGCAGGCGTTCCTCGCCGCCCAGAGACTGCCGGCCGAGATCCTCGACGCCGAACAGCGGGACATCTTCCTGCAAAACGAGCCGGAGCAGAGCCGGCTGTTCTACGCCCTGCTCTGCTACGGCGCGCTGGCCGCACAGCCGGCGCCCGAGTCGGTCGTCGACGCGGACTGGCGGCGGCTCACCGACGCCGGGGTCGTCGACGCCCTGTTCGTCGGCGAGTTCGACCTCACCCGCTACGCACTCGACCCACCCGTCTCGCGCAACGACAGCAAGGGCAAGATCATCGACTTCGTGCGCCTCGCGGAGACCCGCGAGACCTGGGGCCGGCTCCTGCCCCAGCCGCCCGACCCCGACGTCGCGGTCGACGTGCTGCACGCGACCTCGGGAGGGGCGCTCAAGTCGCGCGCCTTCTGGGCGGTGCGCGAGATGCGCCGCTACGGGCTCTGGGAGGACGAGGCGCTCGACCGCTTCGCCTGCGTCCCCGACGGGCGCGTGCGCAAGCGCTCCGTGCGCATGGGCCTCGTCGACCTGCCGGAGAAGGCCGACACGTTCGCCGACATGAAGGCGGTGTCGCGCGCCCTGCACGCGGTGCTGCGCCTCGGCGAGTCCCCCGACGGCTGCTTCGACCTCCCCGTCAGCATGGCCGACCAGCGCTGCGAGGTGTGCGACGCGGCGCGCATGGCGGCGTGCCCCATGCCGCACTGCCGCTGGCGGCGCGAGCACGCAGAGGCCTGACGGAGGTCCCTCCGGGTGTGTCTCCTGCGGCGGTGCAGGCTCGGTGCGTACCTGCGCCGCCGCATCTACCCCCGAAGCCCAGGCCCGACCAGGGCGAACCTCTATGGGCGTACTGGGCATATGACGAAGTCCATACGCAGCGGCAGTGCATGAGGCCGCGTGCGAACGGAAGGGGTCGAGATGTTCTGGGAGATCCTGGCCCGGACAGGCGTGCTGTTGATCTCTGCGTTCCGCATCGCCATCGTCGTCGGCATCGTGGCAGCGGTCTTCCTGATCGTCCGCTCGCTACACGGCGCGAGCGCTCCAGTGCGTCACGCCGGAGTGCCTGGCCGCAGATAGCGCGAGCAGGTTCCTTCCGCCCCGGTCGTCCGCGGGGTGACCGGTTCGCGTCTCTGGCCCCGGTCCGGCCCCTCAGCGGACCTTGACGGTCGTCACCGCCGGCGTGGCGAGGTGGTTGCCGCCGAGGTCGACCGCCTTGAACGTGACGGAGAAGCTGCCGCGCGCACGCGGCTTCCAGGCGCAGACGTGCGCGGCGCCGTGCTTGACCCAGCCGAGGTTCAGACTGGCGACCACGGCGCCGGCGGCGTTGGTCACCGTCGCGCCGACCTTGACCATCGTGCTGTAGGCATCCCTGGCCGTATACGAGATCTTCACGCTCTTCCCATACGCCACGCGCATGGTCGCAGGCACGGTCAGGCGAGGAGCGACGAGGTCGACGGTGACGTCACTGGCCGCGGAGGTGACTCCCAGCGATCCGTCGGCCGTCAGTTTGACGGCGTAGCGGCCGCTCGTCGCCATCCCGCCCCCACCGAGCTTGCCGTTCCAGGTCGCGGACTGCTTGCCCTTGATGAGTTGCCCGAGCCGCATCGTGCGCACCACGGAGCCTCCGTGGAGGACTGCGGCCGTGACGTCGGCCGCCCGGGTCAGCTTGAACGGAACGGTGACGGCGTCGTACACGCCGTCGGCGTTCGGCGAGAAGGTGGCGTGCGAGACCGTGCCGACAGCGAGCGTCAGGTCGACGGTGACCTTGCGCCGCACAGTGGTCGTGTTGCCCGCCGTGTCGCGGATCTCGACCTGGACGGTCGCGGAACCCTCGGGCGCAGGCACCAGCTTGCCGCCCGAGAGGATGCGCCCGTCCCACTTGGCCTTCTGCGCCGAGGTGGTCACCCAGGCCCAGGGCTTCAGGCGCCGCAGCACCTTGCCGCTGCGGTCGACCACGGAGAGCCGCGCCTGAACGGCCTCCGCCGGCTTGTAGCCGATCTGCGTCACGTCGCACTGCCCGTCTCCGTTGGGGCTGAACGGGTCCGGCGTCACGTCGGCGCTCTCCATACGCGGAGGTGCTGTGTCGAGCCGCATCGAGGCCGTCGCGGGCCGCGCCGTACCGGCGGCGCTGGTCGCGTCGACCTGCAACGTGTACGCGCCGTCGGGCAGGACCTTGCCGTCGTCGTCACGGCCGCCCCAGACGGTCTGGATGACCTTGCCCTCACCGCCGACGTGCCGCACCAGCCTCCTCGCGTCGTCGCGGATCTCCAGCGTCCAGGTCGCCTGCTGCGAGATGGTGAGCCCGATCGTCACCTTGTCGTTGACACTGTCGCCGTTCGGGCTGATCGCCGGGTCGTCCGGCATCAGGCCGTAGATCTTGGGCTGGCCGGTACGCGCCACCACCTTGCGGACGGTGGGAAGCCGGGCGTACAGCCGGTTGCCCGGGCAGTCCGTGTAGTTGGCGTCGCGGTGTCCGGAGATGGCCGGCAGCGTGACGTGCTGTCCCGTCGAGAACTTCTCGCCGTAGCCGCACACGAGCGTCCCCGTGCCGAGCGGGTCCACGTGGTGGATGTCCAGCTTCCACGCGAGCAGCCGCTTGAGTGAGGTGACCGAGGCCGACGTGGGATCGGCGTGCGTGAAGGTCCCGATGACGGAGATCCCGGTGCTGCCGGTGTTGAAGCCGAGCACCTGGGCGCCGATGACCCCGCGCGCTACGCCACCGTAGCGGCCCTCGTAGACGACGCCGTAGCGGTCTATGAGGAAGTTGTAGCCGACGTCACTCCAGTGCAGCGACTTGGTGTGGTAGGCGTAGACCCCGCGGACGACCGCGGGCGCCTCGGAGGCGGAATAGTCGTTGCCGCTGTCGGTGTGGTGGACGAACGCCACCTTCACGGGTGCGTAGTCGGGGCTGCCCGAGCGCCACGACTCGTTGGCGCCCCACTGCGAGCGGGTCACGATCCGGGGCTTGGTCGTCATCGCCGTCGCGGTCTGCGTGAAGTGCAGGCCGGCGATCGTGGCGGCGGTGCGCCGCACCACCCCGAGCACCGTGGCGGCGGTGTCCGCATCCTCGCTGCTGTTGATGGCGACCACATGCACGCCGCGCAGGCTCGCCGGCGCCGGAGCGGCGCCCGCGGCGCGCTGCGCCGCGACCTGCACGTAGCGGCCGGCGCCAGTCCAGATGGGCTCGGTGAACGCCTTCTCCGGCCCGCCCTCTTCCGCCGCGCGCTCGAGTGTGACGCTGTACCAGCGGCTCCACGTGCGGCCGTCCTGACTCGTGCGCAGCAGAACCTGGACGTCACCGTGGCGCGCCGGAGGCGTGCACGTCACGCCGGCCATGGTGAACGTCATGCCCGGGTCCACCGTCACGGCGCCGGCGGTCGGTGCGGTGACCGCCGTCCCGGCGGCGCGACCCGCGTCGCTCGCCGCGGCAACGGCGGATGCCGCCGGCCTCACGGTGAGCCCGTCTTGAATCACGCCGACAACGGATCCGACGAGATAGGTGGCGGCAATGGCGACACCACCGATGGCCAGCAGCCGCAGCGAGGACCAGAACGGGGCCTTGCGGGTGAACTTCGCGGCGAGCGCGCCAGCGACCAGCAGGCCCAACCCGCCGCACGCCAAACCGGCCCACAGCGATTCGAAGCCCAGCAGGTAGGGGATCAGCGGCACGATCGCGCCGAGGGTGAACAGCACGAACGACGACCCCGCCGCGACCCACGGGGAGGGCTTCTCCCACGGATCCACACGCAGTTCCTGCACCAGATGGAGGTTCAGCGCCTGGTTCTCGTCGCGGTGGATCTCAGTGGCCGCGGTGGCGGCGGTCCGCGGCGTCATCCCCATATCGATGAGCATCGCGGCCAGTTCGTCACGCTCGGCCTCGGGCTGCCTGCGGAACGAGTGGCGTTCGACGCTGACCTCGGAATCGATCTGCTCATTAAAGCAATGCGTGG
>CAVOMB010000037.1:0-23824 GCA_963696935.1 uncultured Thermoleophilia bacterium
GAGCGTCAGCGGGCTCACGCACAACGCGTTCCAGCTCACCCTGGACGACGGCTGGCGCGAGGTGGCGCTCGGAGAGGCCGTCGACAGGGTGCGCGAGAAGTACGGCTTCAAAGCGCTCGCCCTGGCCGGCGGCGCGCCCGCCCGGCGGCACTTCGACCACAGTGAGCGGTGCGACCTCGGCTACGCCGGGTTGTCGCCGGCGCAGTCGTTCCACCCCGGGTCCGGGGCGGCCGCGGAGGCCGCCGCCGAGGTAGCGCGAGAGCTCGCCGGAGCGCCCGCCGGCAGCCCGTTTCCGGAGCCTGTCTTAGGCACATCCCGGCAGGCCCCCTGTGCTAGACTTCATCCTTCCGACAGGACACGACCGGCCGCCTCGCGCGCCCGCAGGCGGGAGGCTGGCGAAAAGGAACGAGGAGACCCCGGATGAACGACCCAGCCAAGATCAGGAACATCGCTCTCGTCGGCCACCGCGGTACCGGCAAGACGTCGCTGTTCGAGGCGTTGCTGTTCGACGCCGGGGCGATCACCCGACTGGGCTCCGTGGCCGACGGCACCACCGTCTCCGACTGGGACGACGACGAGAAGAAGCGCCAGATGAGCCTGTCGGCCGGCCTGGCGCACGTCGACCGCGAGGGTCTCTCCTTCAACCTCATCGACACCCCCGGCGACTCGAGCTTCCTCGCCGACGCCATCGCAAGCCTGCAGGTCGTCGAGACCGCGCTCGTGGTCGTCAACAGCGTGCTCGGCGTCGAGGTCCAGCACGAGCGGCTCTGGGACCGCGCGGCGGCGCGAGGCCTCGGTCGCATCATCGTCTGCAACATGCTCGACCGCGAGCGCGCCGACTTCGGCCACGCTCTCGCGCTCCTGCAGGAGTCCTTCGGCCCGCAGGTCGTCGCCGTGCAGTTGCCCATCGGCAAGGAGCACGACTTCAGCGGGGTCGTCGACCTCCTTACGATGAAGGCGCACACGTACAAGGACGGCAAGGCGACCGTGGGCGACGTGCCCGCGGAGCTGGCCGACGCCGCCGCGACTGCCCGCGACAAGCTCATCGACGCGGTCGCCAGCACCAACGACGACCTCGCCGAGAAGTACCTCATGGAAGAGAAGATCACAGCGGCGGAGCTGATGCGGCGTTCGCAGCCGCCGTCGCCGGCGCTCAGCTTTACCCGGTCGCCTGTGCGTCGGCCACGGCCAACATCGCCGTGGACCACATCTTCGACGTGCTCGCACTGACCCCGTCGCCCGTCGACGCCACGCACCCGCAAGGCCGTGAAGGGCGACGGTACGAGGTCGAGCTCGACTGCGACCCTCGACGCCGGCCGCGCGTTCGTCTTCAAGACGCTGGCCGACCCGTTCAGCGGCCACGTCAATGTGTTCCGCGTCTTCCAGGGCACCATAGCAGCGACTCGCAGGTCGTCGTCGACGCGCGACGGCCACAAGGAGCGCCTCGGCCAGATCCTCAAGACGATGGGCAAGGAGAGAAGGCCTCCGGAGACCTCGGCGCCGGCGAGATCGGCGCCATCGCCAAGCTCAAGGACGTCGTGACCGGCGACACGCTGTGCAGTGAGGCTGAGGTCGTCAGCTTCCCGGCCATCGACTTCCCCGCGCCGCTCATGAGCTTCGCGGTCACCGCGAAGAGCAAGGGCGAGGAGGACAAGGTCATCACCGCGCTCCGTCGCCTCTCCGAAGAGGACCCTATGCTCGAGGTGCATCACGACGACCAGACCGGCGAGATGATCGTCGGCGGCATGAGCCAGGTCCACGTCGAGGTGACGGTGGACCGCATGAAGCGCCGCTTCGGCGTCGAGGTCGAGCTCAAGCCGCCGCGCGTCCCGTATCGCGAGACCATCAAGGGCACCGCGAAGGCCGAAGGCAAGCACAAGAAGCAGACCGGTGGCCGCGGCCAGTTCGCCGACACCTGGATGGAGGTCCGCCCGCAGCCGCGCGGCGAGGGCTTCGAGTTCGAGAACAAGATCGTCGGCGGAGCCATCCCACGCAACTTCATCCCCGCCGTCGAGAAGGGCGTGCGCGCCGCCATGGACGACGGGTTCCTGGCCGGCTATCCCGTCGTCGACGTCCACGTGAAGCTCTACGACGGCAAGTATCACCCCGTCGACTCGAGCGACATGGCGTTCCAGATCGCCGGGTCCCTCGGTTTCAAGGCGGCCTGCGAGAAGGCCCAGCCCGCCCTGCTCGAGCCCATCATGAGCGTCGAGATCACCATCCCCGAGGAGAACGTCGGGGACATCATCGGCGACCTCAACTCGCGGCGCGGCCGCGTGCTCGGCACCACGCCGCGCGGCCACAACAACGTGGTCGGCGCCGAGGTCCCGCTGGCCGAGATGCTCACCTATGCGCCGGACCTCACGTCCATGACCGGCGGCCGCGGCGACTACCACATGGAGCTCCTGCGGTACGACGAGGTGCCGGCGCACCTCACCGCCAAGATCGTGGAGCAGGCCCGGAAGGACAAGGAAGAAGCCCAGAAAAGCTGAGTCCGATCCGTCCAGTTTTCCCCGCAAAGCTGCGCATTTGGCGGCAGCGGGGCGGTGGCCGCTCGCGAACGCGCTGCGGTAGGATTGGTGTGCAATAGCAACCGGAGGTTCCCGTGACTGACATCGGCACGATGCGAGTGAAAAGCGGTCTCGCCGACATGCTCAAGGGTGGCGTCATCATGGACGTCACCAACGCCGACCAGGCGAAGATCGCCGAAGACGCCGGCGCCTGCGCCGTCATGGCGCTGGAGCGCGTGCCGTCGGACATCCGCGCGCAGGGTGGTGTCGCCCGCATGGCCGACCCCACCAAGATCCAGGAGATCCAGGGCTGCGTGTCCATCCCCGTGATGGCCAAGGCGCGCATCGGTCACTTCGTCGAGGCGCAGATCCTGCAGTCCCTCGAGGTCGACTACATCGACGAGAGCGAAGTGCTCACGCCAGCCGACGAGGCCAACCACATCAACAAGTGGAAGTTCGACGTGCCGTTCGTGTGCGGCGCGGTCAACCTCGGCGAGGCCCTGCGCCGCATCAGCGAGGGCGCGGCCATGATCCGTACCAAGGGCGAGGCCGGCACCGGCGACGTGGTCGAGGCCGTGCGCCACATGCGCACCATCATGGGCCAGATCCGTCACCTGCAGACCCTGGACGAGGACGAGCTGTACGTGGCGGCCAAAGAGCTGGCGGCTCCGCTCGAGCTGGTCAAGTGGGTCGCCGTGAACGGCAAGCTCCCGGTCGTGAACTTCAGCGCCGGCGGCATCGCCACTCCGGCCGACGCCGCGCTCATGATGCAGCTCGGCGCCGAGGGTGTGTTCGTCGGCTCCGGCATCTTCAAGAGCGAGGATCCGCAGAGTCGCGCGAACGCCATCGTCAAGGCGGCCACCAACTACCGTGACGCGGCCGTGCTCGCCGAGGTGAGCGTGGGCCTGGGCGACGCCATGCCCGGCATCGACGCCGCGCGCATGCCCGAGGAAGCCAAGATCCAGCATCGCGGCTGGTGAGTCCGGGAGCAGCATGACCTTGGAGAGCGGCAAGAAGCGGCTGGACTGGATCCTGTCGCCCGAGCCGGCGCTCGACCTTCACGGTCCGGGCGCCGGACTCGTCGTGGGCGTTCTCGCGCTGCAGGGCGACTTCCGCGAGCACCGCGTGGTGCTGGAGAAGCTCGGCGCCCGCACCCGCGAGGTGCGCAAGGCCGCAGACCTCGCGGGGCTGGACGGCCTCGTCATCCCCGGCGGCGAGAGCACGACGATCCACAAGCTCATGACCGCCTACGGCATGACCGAGCCGGTCAAGGCGTTCGCCGCCGGCGGAGGCGCCGTCTACGGCACCTGCGCCGGCCTCATCACCGTGGCGCGCGAGACCGTAGAGGGCCAGCCTCCTACGCTCGGCCTCATGGACATCGTCGCGCGCCGCAACGCGTTCGGCCGCCAGGTGCGCAGCTTCGAGGCCGACCTCCAGGTCGGCGGAGTCGAGGGCGGCCCGATGCGCGCCGTCTTCATCCGCGCGCCGTGGATCGAGAGCGCCGGGCCCTGCGTCGACGTCCTCGCCGAGTGGGACGGCCGCATCGTCGCGGCGCGTCAGGGCGACGTCCTCGTCACCGCGTTCCACCCCGAGCTCACCGACGACACACGCGTCCACGAGTTGTTCATCCAAATGATCCGCAGCCGGCAAGCCGCGGCGGGCGCTCCCGAGGGCGCGCCCGCCGACTGCGATGCCGGCGAGCCCGGCCGGGCCGCCGCCGCGGCCGGCCACCGCTGAAAAGGGAGGTGGTGTACCGTGTCCGGGCACTCCAAGTGGGCGACCATCAAGCACAAGAAGGGCAAGACCGACGCCAGGCGCGGCAAACTGTTCTCGAAGCTGTCGCGGGCGATCACCGTAGCGGCCCGTGAGGGCGGCACCGACCCGTCCATGAACATCTCGCTGGCCAACGCCATCGAGAAGGCCAAGGCCGAGTCCATGCCCAAGGACAACATCGAGAAGGCCATCGGGCGCGGGGGCGGCGGGGTCGAGGGCGAGCAGTACGAGAGCATCCTCTACGAGGGCTACGGGCCCGCGGGGGTCGCGATCATCGTCGATGTTCTGACCGACAACAAGAACCGCTCGGCCGCCGAGGTGCGCAACATCTTCAGCAAGCACGGCGGCCAGCTGGCGCAGCCGGGCGCCGTCGCCTGGGGCTTCGAGCGCCGCGGGTCGATCGTCGTCGACGGCAGCAAGTACGCGGAGGACGACATCATGGCCGCGGCCATCGACGCCGGCGCCGAGGACGTCGTCCAGGACGGCGAGGAGTTCCAGGTGCTCACCGAGCCGGCCGACTTCGCCGCGGTGCGCGACGCGCTCACCGCGGCCGGCATCGAGTTCGAGAACGCCGACCTCACGATGATCCCCAAGACCACGGTCAAGCTCGAGGAGAACGACGCTCGCAAGACCATGAAGATCATGGACGCGCTGGAAGACAGCGACGACGTCCAGGAGGTCTACGCGAACTTCGACATCTCCGAGGAAGTCCTCGAAGCTCTGGCGGGCTGACCAATGGAGCAGGCCGGGGGGCACGGCCGTACCGCTCGAGCGAGCAGCGGGAAGCGGAAAGCGGGGATGATCGTCCTCGGCTTCGACCCGGGCACCGCGAGCACGGGCTGGGGGGTCGTGGAGCAGGAGGGCGGCCATCTGCGTTCCCTCGGCCACGGCTGTATCGTCACGTCGGCGAAGGACCCCACGCACGTGCGCCTGCGGCAGATCCACGACCAGGCGCGCGGGCTCATCAAGAGATTCTGCCCGGACATCGTCGTGCTCGAAGAGCTGTTCGTCAACGTCAACGTCAAGACGGCGCTGGCGGTCGGCCAGGCCAAGGGCGTGCTCTACCTGGCCGCGTCGGATCTTGAAGAGTCGCCCTGCGAGTACTCGCCGCTGGCGATCAAGCAAGCGGTCACCGGCTACGGCCGGGCGAGCAAGATCCAGGTGCAGGAGATGACCAAGGTCATCCTGTGCCTGCCGCGCATCCCGCAGCCCGACCACGCCGCCGACGCGCTGGCCGTGGCGATCTGCCACACCCACCATTGCGGCAACGGCATGCGCGCCGTGCCCGGCAAGAACGGGGTGCGGCGTTGATCGCCTCCGTGCGTGGTCCCCTGGCTGCCGTCAACGGCGAGCGTGCGGTCATCGAGGTCGGGGGCCTCGGGCTCGAGGTCCTCGCCTCCGGGCGCACGCTGAGCAGTCTCGTCCCGCACGTGGGCGAGCAGGTCAGCCTGTACACGTACCTCAATGTCCGCGAGGACGCCCTGCAGCTGTTCGGCTTTCGCAATCCCGGGGAGCGCACGTTCTTCCTCTGGCTCACGGCCGTGAGCGGCGTCGGGCCCAAGGTCGCCCTGGCGGTGCTCTCGGGCTACCCGGTCGCTGAGCTCGAGCTGGCGGTGGCCCGGGACGACGTCAAGAAGTTCGAGAGCATCCCGGGCATCGGCAAGAAGCTCGCCCAGCGCCTGGTAGTCGAACTCAAGGACAAGGTGGGCGAACTGCCGCCGGTGGGCGCCGGCGAAGCCGGCGAGACCGGCGAGACCGGCGAGACCGGCGCGCCCATCCTCACGGACCACTTCATCGAGGCGCGCTCCGCGCTGCAGAACCTCGGTCTCACGCTGCGCGAGGCCGAGGAGGCCCTGCGCGGCGCTCGCGAAGAAGCCCCGGTCGAAGAGATGGTCAAGTTCGCCCTCACGCGCAAGGCGGTTGAGTGATGGCAGAGAAGCCTCAGGACCGCATCGGCGACCCCAGCGAGCGCCCTGACGACTTGGACCTCGAGCTCAGCCTGAGGCCACGTCGATTCTCCGACTTCATCGGCCAGCGCGTGGCCAAGGAGCAGCTGGAGATCTTCGTCGAGGCCGCCAAGCAGCGCGGCGACACCCTCGACCACGTGCTGCTGGCCGGCCCTCCCGGCCTCGGCAAGACCACCTTGGCCGGAATCATCGCCCAGGAGCTCGGCGTGGGCGTGCACACCACCTCCGGGCCGACGCTCGAGCGCAAGGTCGACGTCGCCGGCCTGCTCACCAACCTGCAGGAGGGCGACGTCCTCTTCGTCGACGAGATCCACCGCCTCAACGCGGCCGTCGAGGAGGTCCTCTATCCGGCGATGGAGGACTACGAGATCGACATCATGATCGGGGAGGGCCCGGCGGCGCGCAGCATCCGCATGCAGGTGGCGCCGTTCACGCTCATCGGCGCCACCACGCGCACCGGTCTGCTCACGACGCCGCTGCGGGACCGATTCGGCGTGTGGCAGCGGCTGGAGTACTACGAGGTCGAGGAGCTCGCCGCGATCGTGAAGCGGTCGGCGGGGATCCTCAGCGTGCAGATCGATCGCGACTCCGCACTCGAGATCGCCGGCCGGTCGCGCGGCACGCCGCGCGTGGCCAACCGCCTGCTGCGCCGCGTGCGCGATTACGCCCAGGTGCGGCACGAGGGCATCGTGGAGCACGACATCTGCCTCGCCGCGCTCGAGCTGTTCCAGGTCGACGGCGAGGGCCTCGACAAGCTCGACCGCGATATCCTCAAGATCATCGCCGAGAAATTCGACGGCGGCCCCGTGGGGCTGGACACGCTCGCGGTGGCGCTCGGGGAGGAGGCCGACACAGTGATGGACGTCTACGAGCCCTACCTCATCATGCAGGGATTCCTCAAGCGCACGCCGCGCGGGCGGGTGCTTACGCGGACCGGCTTCATCCACTGCGGCATCACGCCGCCGGCGCGCGGCGACACGCTGTTCGACGAGCTGTGAGCCGAGCTCTGGGTCCACGCTCCGTGGTCTCGGCCGGCGAGTCTGCGCGCGCTATACTCCCCCGATGACCGACCTGCTCCTCCACGCCTGCTGCGGCCCCTGCTCGACGGTCTCCGTGCCTGCTTGGCGCAACCGCGGCGTGGAGCCTGTGGCCTGGTTCGAGAACCCCAACATCCAGCCCGACGCAGAGCTGGAGCGCCGCCGCGAGAGCATGCTGCGCTTCAGCCGCGCGGCGGGCCTGGAGCTGATCCTTCCGGAGGCCGCGGTCGAGGCCGCCGGGTGGGCGACGTGGCGCGAGGGTCTGGCTTCAGCCGAGCCGGACGAACGCTGCGGCGCCTGTCTCGGCATGCGTCTTGACGCGGCCGGCGGCGCGGCGCGGGCGCTGGGCTTCGGCCGGTTCTCCACGACGCTCACCGTGAGCCCTTACCAGCGGCACGACCTCATCGTGCGCGCCGGGGAGACCGCGGCGGACGCTCACGGTATCGATTTCGTGTATCTCGACGTGCGCGACCGGTTCCACGACAGCTACGCGGAGAGCCGCCGGCTGGAGCTCTACCGGCAGCCTTACTGCGGGTGCGCGTCCAGCAAGTGGGAGGCGTGGCACGAGCGTCGCGAGCGGCGCCGGGGGGCGGCGTGACCTCCGGAGCGGCCCTCAAGCTTTCCGACCTGGACTACGAACTGCCCGACGAGCTCATCGCGCAGACGCCGGTCGAGCCGCGCGACGCATCGCGGCTGCTCGTCGCGCGGCGGGAGACCGGCGCCCTCGAGGACCGTGTCTTCTCGGACCTTCCCAGGCTCCTGCGCGCCGGCGACGTGCTGGTGCGCAACGACACGCGCGTGTTCCCGGCGCGCAGCTTCTTCCACCGCGCGACCGGCGGGAGGATCGAGGTCCTCTTCCTCTGCTCGCTCACGGGCGCGACGCAGGCGAACGAGCGCTGGGAGGCGCTGCTGCGCGGCCGTCCGCGGCCCGAGGAGGTGCTCGAGAGCGAGGTCTTCGGCCCGGACTGGCCGCTCCGCTGCATCGAGCCGCTCGGCGACGGCCGCTGGGTGGTGGAGAGCCTCGGCCCCCAGCCCGTGCTGACCTTACTGGAGAGCGCCGGCGTCACGCCGCTGCCTCCGTACATCACCGCTCCGCTGGCCGACGGGGAGCGGTATCAGACCACCTACGCCCGTGCGCTGGGCTCGGCGGCGGCGCCGACCGCCGGCCTGCACTTCACGAGCGCTCTCGACGCGTCGCTCGCCGCCGCGGGCGTGAGCGTCGAGCACGTGACGCTCCACGTGGGGCTCGGCACCTTCAAGCCGTTGCAGGACGAGAGCCTGGACGCGACGACGCTGCACAGCGAGAGCTTCAGCGTCGAGGGGGCCGTGTGGGCGCGCCTCCTGGAGGCGCGCCGTGACGGCCGTCGCATCGTCGCCGTCGGCACGACGTCGATGCGCGTGCTCGAGCACCTGGCGAGCCGGGAGACCGGGAGCGTCGCAGCGCATGACCTCATCACCGGCGACACGCGGCTCTTCATCCGCCCCGGCTTCGCGTTCCGCATGGTCGACGCGCTCGTCACCAACTTCCACCTGCCGCGTACCAGCCTGCTCGCGCTCGTCATGGCCTTCTGCGGCGTGGACGAGACGCGGGAGATCTACCGGCACGCCATGCGCGAGCGCTACCGCTTCTACAGCTTCGGCGACGCCATGCTGGCGCTGTGACGGACGCCGGCGTCAAGCAGGCGGCAGGGGGCGCGGAGGCGTCCGCAGGGGCGCCCATGACGGCGAAAGGCTTCGCGTTCACCGTGGAGGCGCGCGACGGCGCCGCCCGCGCCGGCCGCCTGGTCACGCCGCACGGCGTGGTGGAGACGCCCTGCTTCATGCCTGTAGGCACCAAGGCGAGCGTCAAGGCCGTGCAGCCTCGCGAGCTGCGGGAGCTCGGCGCCCAGATCGTCCTCGGCAACGGCTATCACCTGTACTTCCGCCCCGGCACGGAGATCGTCGCCGCACACGGGGGGCTGCACGGCTTCATGCGCTGGGACGGGCCGATCCTCACGGACTCCGGCGGCTTCCAGGTGTTCAGCCTCGAGGGCACCCGGGTCATGCGCGACGACGGCGTGGAGTTCAGCTCCGTCTACGACGGGTCGCGGCACGTGTTCACGCCCGAGCTCGCCATGCGCATGCAGGAGGAGCTTGGGGCGGACATGATCATGGCGTTCGACCAGTGCGCTCCGGGCACGCTGGCGCAGCCGGAGCTCGAGGCCGCCGTGGAGCGCACCACGCGGTGGGCGGCGGCCTGCAAAGCGGCGCACACGCGCCGCGACCAGCTCCTCGTCGGCATCGTGCAGGGCGGGGTGGACGAGGAGCTCCGCCGCCGGTCGGCCGCCGAGATCACCGGCGTCGGCTTCGACGCCTACGCCATGGGCGGCCTGAGCGTCGGCGAGCGCGGCGACGAGATGCTCGCCACCGTGGAGCTCATGGACGAACTGCTGCCGGCGGACCGGCTGCGGTACTTCATGGGCATCGGCGACCCTGTGGGGATCGTCGACGTGATGACTCGTGGCGTCGACGTGTTCGACTGCGTGCTGCCCACGCGCATGGCGCGCACCGGGACGGCGATGCTGCGCGGGGGCGGGCGCCTCAACCTGCGCAACGCCCGCTTCGCCGCCGACCTCTCGCCGCTGGAGGAAGACTGCGACTGCTATACCTGCCGCACGTTCACGCGCTCGTACCTGCGGCACCTCGTCACACAGAAGGAGATCCTGGGCGCGCAGCTTCTCAGTCTTCACAACCTGCGCGTTCTGGTAAGATTGACCAGCGACGCCCGCAGCGCGATCCGCGCCGGGCGTTTTGCTGAATTCGTAAGCAACGTTGCGGAGCGCGGCTCCGCGGGAGGTTGAGCTGCATGGGCGGCGCAACGATCATCATCTGGATCATCGTCTTCTTCGGGATCTTCTACTTCCTCGCCATCCGTCCGCAGCGCCGCCAGAGGCAGCAGCACGCAGAGATGGTCGGCATGCTCAAGAAGGGCGACGAGGTCGTCACCATCGGCGGCATGTTCGGCACCATCACGGCGATCGGCGACGACTGGGTCGAGCTCGAGGTGGCCAAGCGCACCAAGGTCCGCTATCTCAAGCGCGCCATCTCCTCCATCACCTCGATCGACGAGTACGACGAGGAAGAAGAGGACGAGTACGTCGAGGCCGAGGACTACGAAGAGGAGTACGAGGACGAAGTCGAAGACGCGGAGCAGGAAGAGATCGTCGACGAGGCCACCGACGAGACTCCGAACGCGCCCGACGCCCCGGAGGCTCCCAAGGCGTGACCATGCCGGCTTCGGCACTCACCAGGACGCAGCGTGTGACGACGGGCCCCGCAGACGCTGCGGGGCCCGTCGCATGCAGGGATTCTTGCCTGCGTCCCGAACTGCGTTCTGACGTGGACTCGACACAGGGGTAACGCTTACATGGCGCATGTCATCGCGTTCGCCAATCAAAAGGGTGGGGTGGCCAAGACCACCTCCACGGTGAACCTCGGCGCAGCCCTGCGCGAGCGCGACCTGCGTGTGCTGGCCATCGACATGGACCCGCAGGGCAATCTCACCATGAGCCAGGGCATCGACACCGAGTCCCTGGAGAAGAGCATGTACGACGTCCTCGTGCACCGCACGCCCATCGAGGACGTCATCTACGAGCGCGAGCTGGACGTCGCCGCCTCCACCATCGACCTCGCCGGCGCCGAGATGGCCCTGGCCACGATGATCGGGCGCGAGCGGGCCCTGCAGCGCGCCATCGACGCCGTCCGCGACAAGTACGACTACATCCTCATCGACACGCCGCCATCGCTGGGGCTGCTCACGATCAACGCGCTCACCGCCTCCGAGGGCGTCATCGTGCCCGTGCAGTGCGAGTACCTCTCGCTGCGCGGGCTCCTGCAGCTCGAGAAGACGCTCGAGATGATCCGCGAGAACCTCAATCCCGACGTGCACATCCAGGGCATCCTGCCCACGCTGTTCGACGCGCGCACGCACCACGGCAAGGAGTCCATCGAGGTCCTGCGCGACAACTTCGGCGATCTCGTCTTCCAGACCGTGGTACGCAAGACCATCAAGTTCGCCGAGGCGCCCGTGGGCGGCACCTCGGTACTGAAGTACGACCCCAAGGGCAGGGGGGCAGAATCGTACCGCGCTCTCGCGCGGGAGGTGCTGAATGGCAGATCGTCCTAGCATGAAGGATGGACTGAACGAGCTCTTCCGTCGTACCGACAGCGGCGGTGCGATCCCCGATTCCGCGAGCCCGGAAGCTCCAGTCAAAGGCCGGCCGTACGTGACGACCATCAAGGTGGTCGGGATCGGCGGGGCCGGCACCAACGCCGTGAACCGCATGGTCGACTCCGGCGTGAAGGGCGTCGAGTTCATCGCCGTCAATACCGACGTGCAGCAGCTCGACATCTGCGACGCCGACGTCAAGATCCACATCGGCCAGGAGATCACGCACGGCCTGGGCGGCGGGGCCAACCCCGAGGTGGGTCGCGAGGCCATGGAGGTCAGCCGCGACCAGCTCAAGGCCGCGCTGCGTGGCGCCGACCTGGTCTTCGTGACCGCCGGCGAGGGCGGCGGCACCGGCACCGGCGGAGCGCCCGTCGTGGCGCAGATCGCCCGTGAGCTCGGCGCCGTGACCATCGCCATCGTCACCAAGCCGTTCAGCTTCGAGGGCAATCGCCGCCAGCGTCAGGCGCTCGACGGCATCGACACGCTGCGCGAGGTGGCGGACACGGTCATCTCGATCCCCAACGACCGTCTTCTCGACGTCGTCGAGCGCAACGCCAGCGTCGTGGAGGCCTTCGCGCACGCCGACGACATCCTGCGGCAGGGCGTCCAGGGCGTGACCGACCTCATCACCGTGCCTGGGCTCATCAACCTGGACTTCGCGGACGTGCGCACCATCGTTCAGGACGCCGGTACGGCGCTGCTCGGCATCGGCGTCGCCGACGGCGAGAACCGGGCGCAGGTCGCCGCGGACATGGCGATCAACTCGCCGCTGCTGGAGACCAGCATCCAGGGCGCCCGCGGGCTCCTGCTCAACATCACCGGCGGAGAAGACCTCACGCTGTTCGAGGTCAACGAGGCCGCCGGGGTCATCAGCGAGGCCGCCGACGACGACGCCAACATCATTTTCGGCGCCGTGGTCGACGAGAAGCTCGAGGGCAAGATCTCCATCACCGTGGTGGCCACCGGCTTCGGCGAGGAGGCGCGGCGCGTGCAGGCCCCGCCGCGCGACGAGAGCCCCGCGGCGCCGGCGCGGCCGGAGCCGCGCGAGGACAAGGGCACGCCGTTCGGCCCGGCCCCCAGGTTCGACGACTTCGACATCCCGTCGTTCGTCCGCCAGCCGGAAGACTGAGGCCGGAGAGCGTGCGCATGAAGCAGGGAGGAGGCGACGGCGATGCGCGCTGAGGCAAGCGCCGTCGCCGCACCCCCGGTGGCCCTCGAGCTGGACCTCGACGTCTTCGACGGCCCGTTCGACCTCCTGGTCACGCTGATCCTCCGCGACGAGATCGACATCTGGGAGGTCCGGGTCTCCCAGATCATCGCCGAGTACGTGCTCAAGCTGGCCGACAGCGGTGAGTTCGACCTGGACGCCACCTCGCAGTTCGTCGTCCTCGTGGCGGCGCTGCTGGAGATGAAGTCGCGCCTGCTGCTCGAGGAGGATGTCGAGGAGGAGCTCGAGGACCTCGACCCCGACGAGGCGGCCCGCCAGTTGCTCGAGCGCCTCGTCCGTTACAGCCAGTACCGCAACGCCGCCGGCTCGCTGCGCGAGGCCTGGGAGGCGCACAGCGGCACGCTGTACCGCGCCGTGCCGGTGCCGGCCGAGCTGCTGCGCAGGAGCATCGCCGACGGCGCGGTGCCGCCGGCGGCGCTGGCCGACGCGCTCACGCCGCTGCTGCGCGAGCCGCCCGTCCCGGACACGTCCCACCTCGCCGACCTGGCGGTCTCGCTCGTCAAGGAGCTCCGGCGTCTGCGGCTCATCCTCGAGGACGAGGGGGAGTTCACGTTCGCCGGTGTCGCGCCGCGCGACCGCCTTGAGCGCGCCGTGACGTTCTTCGCCCTGCTCGAGCTGAACTCCAGCGGTGAGGCGCGCCTGCGCCAGACCAGGCACTTCGGCGACATCGTGGTCAGCCGGATCGCCGCCCCCGTGCCCGTCGCAGGGTGACGTCGGCGGCTGGGGTGCGGTAGCATCCGGTCGACCCGCCCTCAACCCGCATCCGCATGCTGCCACTCGTCCGACGCCTCGAGGCGCTCCTCTTCATCTCGCCACGTCCTCTCGCCGCCGCCCGGCTCGCCGAGGTCTGCCAGAGCGGAGAAGAAGAGGTGACGGCGGCGGTCGAGACGCTGCGGGCCGAGTACGCGGCCGGCGAGCACGGCATCGAACTGCGTGAGGTCGCCGGCGGGTTCACGTTCGCCGTGGCGGCGGAGTGCGCCGAAGACGTGCGCCGGTTCACCGGCGCCGAGAAGCCGGACGACCTCACCCCGGCGCTGCTGGAGACGCTCGCCGTGGTCGCCTACCTCCAGCCCGTCACCAGGGCGGAGATCGCCGAGGTGCGCGGCGTCTCGTCGGAGTACGCCCTGGGGGCGCTCGAAGAGCGCGGCCTCGTGGAGCAGCAGGGCCGCGCCGATACCCCCGGTGCTCCGGTGCTCTACGGCACCGGCGACCGTTTCCTGAAGCTGTTCGGGCTCGCGAGTCGGGACGACTTGCCGCCGCTCGAGGAGTTCGCGCTGGGCGCCGACGATGTCGAAGAGATCCGCGCCCGGCTGCATACCAATGCCGAGAGGAGGGCGCAGTGAGCCCTGCCCAGCCCATGAACCTCGTCGTGTTGCTTGCGCGCGCGGGTGTGGGCTCGCGCCGTTCGTGCGACGAGCTCATCCGCGAGGGAGTGGTGACCGTCAATGGAGAGGTCGTCACGTTCCCGCGCGAGAAGGTCTCCCCGGACGACGTCGTCACCGTGCGCGGTGAGCCCGTCGAGGCCAGAGAACTCAGGTATACGCTGCTCAACAAGCCGCGCGGCGTGGCCAGTACACGCAGCGACCCGCACGCCGACCGCGTCATCGTCGACATCGTGCCCAACGGCCGCAGCCTGTTCCCGGTCGGCCGCCTCGATGTGGACACCACAGGCCTCATCATCCTCACCAACGACGGCGTGCTCGCCAACCGGCTGATGCACCCCCGCTACGGTGTGCCTAAGACGTACGTCGTGCGCGTGCGCGGCAAGGTGACGCGGCGCGCCCTCGGGACCCTGCGCCAGGGCGTCGACCTCGAGGACGGCGCGACGGCCCCCGCCGAGGTCAAGCTCAAGAAGCAGAGCGCGAAGACGGCGCTCGTGGAGATCACCATCCACGAGGGCCGCAAGCGCCAGGTGCGCCGCATGTTCCAGGCCGTCGGCCTGCCGGTGGAGGATCTGAGCCGCCGCAGGTACGGTCCGCTGACCGACAAGGGCCTCGAGCCGGGCGGCTTCCGCGAGCTGAGCGGGGAGGAGGTCGAGGCGCTGCGGCGAGCCGGAGAAGAGGTCGCCGGGGAGGTCGCCAAGGAGATCGAAGGCGCCCCGTTGCTGCTGGCCGCCGAGGCGCCGCCGGAGCCGGACGTCGAGGCTCAGGCCGCCGCCGCGGAGCTGCCGTCCATGCAGTCGGACACCCCCATGGGAGCGTCCGGCGAGCCGGACGAGCCGCCGCCTGCCGGCGGAGAGTAGAGCGCTATGACCGTCCGCTTCATCCCGGAACTCGCCGGCATCGTCCCGTACCAGCCGGGGCTGCCGATCGAGGCGGTGCAGCGCGAGTACCGGCTGGAGCAGGTGGTCAAGCTGGCCTCCAACGAGTTCCCGCTGCCGCCGTTCCCGGAGGTCAAGGAGGTCGTCGCCGCGGCGCTCGACCGGTTGCAGCGGTATCCGGACGGGTTCTCGACAGATCTGCGGGTCGCGGCGGCCGCGCACTACGGCCGCGACCCCGAGCAGATCACCGTCGGCTGCGGCACCTGCGAACTTCTGTTCCTGCTCGCGCAGGCGCTGCTCGAGCGCGGCGACGAGGTCGTGTTCGCCGCGCCGTCGTTTTCGTGCTACCGAGACGTCGTCGCCATCCGCGGCGCGGTGCCCATCGCGGTCCCCCTCGTGGACTTCAGGCACGACCTCGAGGCTATGGCGGCCGCGGTAACACCCAGGACCAAGGTCGTGTTCGTCTGCAACCCCAACAACCCGACGGGGACCTACGTGCGGCCCGCGGAGATCCGGCGGCTGGTCGAGACCGTGCCGGACGACGTGCTGGTGGTCGTCGACGAGGCGTACATCGAGTTCGTCACGGCCGGCGACGGGGACGCCTCGCTGGACATCCAGAAGGACCACGACAACGTGGTCGTGCTGCGCACGTTCTCCAAGATCTACGGCCTGTGCGGCCTGCGCACCGGCATCGGCATCTGCGCGTCCGAGGTCAGGGAAGCGATCGACAAGGTGCGCCAGCCGTTCAACGTCAATCTGCTGGGGCAGCTCGCCGCGATCGAGGCGCTCAAGCACCAGGACCAGGTGGCGGCGCGGCGCGAGATCAATGCCAAGCTGCGGCGGTCGATGGTCGACCAGCTTGCGGAGCGCGGCCGGCCGACGGTGGCGTCGGAGTCGAACTTCATGCTCGTCGGCATCGAGGGCCTGCGCGTGCCGCAGGACCAGGTGTGCGGCGAGCTGCTCGCCCAAGGCGTGATCCTGCGCGACGGCGACGCGCTGGGCATCCCCGGCTGGGCGCGCGTGACCGTGGGTACGGAGGACGAGATCCAGTTCTTCCTCGAGAGGCTCGACGCCCTCGAGACGGGAAAGGAGGCCTGAGGCCGTGTCTGGCACCCAGGTGAACAGCCTCGCCCTCATCGGCGTGGGCCTGATGGGGGGATCGCTCGGCCTTGCGGCGCGCGAGCGCGCGGGGGTCGCCGAAGTACGCGGCTTCAGCCAGACGCAGGCGACCCTCGACCTCGCGCTGGAGCGCGGCGTCATCACCACGGCGTGCGCCAGCCTCGAAGAGGCGTGCGACGGCGCGGACCTCGTCGTGGTCTGCACGCCCGTGCGCACCGTCGTGCAGCACGTGCGCGCGGCGCTCGCCGCGTCCGCGCCGCACGCCGTGGTCACGGACGTCGGGAGCACCAAAGGGCCGCTGATGCGGGCGCTCGCGCCCGAGGAGCAGCGGCGCTGCATCGGCGGGCACCCGCTGTGCGGCTCCGAGTCGGCCGGCGTGGCGAACGCCCGCGCCTCCCTGTACGCCGGCGCGACCTACTTCGTCACGCCCGGCGCGCACGTCGACGCCGACGCGTACCAGTTGCTGTACGCGTTCCTGGGCGGCATCGGCGCGCGGCCCGTGGCGGTCGACCCGGAGGAGCACGACCGCGTCATGGCCGTGGTCAGCCATCTGCCGCACGTGCTGGCCAATGTGCTCATGTGCCAGGCGGGCCTGCAGGCCGGCGCGCGGGACGCGCTGCTCTCCGCAGGCCCCAGCTTCCGCGACCTCACGCGCATCGCCGGGACCAACCGGCGCGTGTGGACGGACATCTTCCTCGACAACCGCGCCGAGCTGCTCGCGGCCCTGGCGCAGTTCCAGGAGGGCTTGCAGGAGGTCCTGGAGGCTCTGGCCGCCGCCGACGGCGGGCGGCTGGGCGACACCATCGTCCGCGCGCGCGAGCAGCGCGAGCGCATGCTGGCCTCCGGCAACCTCTCCGCCGAGGACCTGTATTCGATCATCATCCCGGTGAGCGACCGGCCCGGCGTGTTCAGCGAGATCATGGTCGCCCTGGGCGACGCGGGCATCAACGTCGAAGACCTCTCCATGTACCACATGAGCCCGGAGCTCGGCGGCTCGCTCACGGTCTACGTGCTCGGCAAGGAGGTCTGCACGCGCGCCATCCACGTGCTCGGGGCGCTGGGCTACGAGGTGAGCGCGCGCGCGGAGGCGGACCCGGAATGACCGTGGTCGCCATCGACGGGCCGGGCGGATCGGGCAAGAGCACGGTCGCCAGGCGGGTGGCCGAGCGGCTCGGGTACGTGTACCTGGACACGGGGGCCATGTATCGCGCCATCGGGTTGCTGGCCGCGGAGGCCGGCGCCGACCTGAGCGACGAGGCGGTCGTCGTGCCCATCGTCCGCGAGACGCCGCTGCGCTTCGACGCCGACGGCCGCCTGTGGGCCGACGGCCGGGACGTCAGCGGTGTCATCCGCAGCCTCGAGATGGGGCACGCCGCGTCCGTGGTCTCGGTGCTGCCCGGCGTGCGCAGCCTGCTCGTGGAGCGCCAGCGCGAGCTGGGCGCGCAGGCGGACATCGTGATGGAGGGCCGTGACATCGGCACCAACGTGTTCCCCGGCGCCGAGGTCAAGGTGTTCCTGACGGCGCGCCCGGAGGTGCGGGCGGCGCGCCGTGCCGCGGAGCTGCGCGCCAAGGGCGAAGCGGTGGACGAGCAAGAGGTGCTGCGGGCCGTGGTCGAGCGCGACCGGCGCGACTGCGAGCGTGAGGTCGCGCCGCTGCGCCGTGCGGACGACGCCGTCGAGGTGGACACGTCGGAGCTGACGCCGGACCAGGTGGTCGACGCCGTCATCGGCATCGTCAAGGGAAAGGTGACCTCATGATCCGTGTTTGGCGGTACCCTCTGGTCGGTCACGGCGACACTCGCCTCTACACGTTCCTGCGCTGGCTCGCGATCCCGTTCTTCGGTGGGGTGTACCGGTGCCGGGTGCGCGGCGCCGAGAATCTGCCGCAGTCGGGGCCGGTGATGGTCATCATGACCCACAAGGCCTTCTGGGACCCGGTGATCGCGGGGATGATCTTCGACCGGCCGCTGCGCTTCATGGCCAAGAAGGAACTGTTCGTCAACGGCGCCGCTGCGAAGTTCATCACGAGCCTCGGCGCCTTCCCCATCGACCGCGGCGCCGGTGACCGCGCCGCGCTGACGGGGGCTCTCGACATGCTCAAGCGGGGAGAGGTGCTGCTCATGTTCCCGGAGGGGCATCGGCAGCGGTACCACGGCGTCGGTGACTTCCTGCCGGGCGTCGGCATGATCGCCCTGCGCAGCGGGGCGCCGGTCATACCGCTCGCCCTGGACGGGACGCAGGACATGCTGCGCGACGGCAAGCCCGGCCTGCCGGAGCTGCGGGGTCTGGTGGGTCCGCCGGTGGACCTCAGCGACATCACGACCAGGAACAGCAAGGCGTACCAGGAGGCCGCGCTGCGTATGCACGACGCCATGGCGGAGCTGTATGCGCGACTCTGACGACGTGAGCACCGCCCGGCGGGGGTCGGCGTCCTACGACGAGGAGCCCGAGCGCAGCGCCGAACTGCGGCACGTGCGCGCCGGGGACCGCGACATCGTCGTGGCCCGCTACGCCGGCTACTGCTACGGCGTGGAGCGCGCCCTGCGCCTCACGGGTGAGGCGCTCGAGGGCGCGCCGGCCCCGGTGGCCACGCTCGGACCCATCATCCACAACCCGAGCGTGGTGGGCAGCCTCAAGGACCGCGGCGTCGACGTGGTGGACCAGGTGGACGACGCCACGGCCGGGACGCTCATCGTGCGCACCCACGGCGTCTCTCCGGACGTGATCGAGCACGCGCACTCCCGGCGCCTCAACGTGGTCGACGCCACGTGCCCGTTCGTCTCCGTGGCGCAGCGCAAGGCCGCTGCGCTGCGCGAGGCCGGGTACGCCGTGGTGATCCTCGGCGAGCGCGACCACCCGGAGGTGGTCGGCCTGCAGGGGTTCGCCGGGGCCGACGCCGCGGTGGTCGAGGACGCGTCGGGCCTGCCGCTGGAGCGTCTGCGGGGCAAGCGAGTAGGCGTGGTCGTGCAGACCACGCAGACGCGCGCCAACCTTTCCGCGCTCGCGGCCGCACTCGCGCCGGTGGCGCGCGAGCTGCTCGTGTTCAACACCGTCTGCGACGCCACAGAGAAGCGTCAGACGGCGGCGTGCGAGCTTGCGGAGGACGTGGACGTCGTGGTTGTGGTCGGCGGGCGGAACAGCGCCAACACCGCCCGCCTCGCGCAGCTCTGCGCCGCCATCGAGCCGCGGACCCACCACATCGAGTCCGCGGCCGAACTGCTGCCCGAGTGGCTGGACGGGGCGCAGCGCATCGGTGTCGCCGCGGGGGCCTCGACACCGGACGAGGAGATCGAGGCCACCGTGCGGGCGCTGCTGGACCTCTGCGGTGAATGACGCGGCCACCGCAGCCTGCGCCGGCGTCGTCGTGGCCGTCGCGAGCGACGCCGCGCAGCGCGGCGGCCTGCGTGCCGGTGACCGCATCGTCGAGCTGAACGGGGTCGAGCCGCTGGACGTCCTCGACGTGGAGGACGCGGCGGCCGACGGCGCCCTCTGGTTCAAGGTGCTCCGTGACGGGCACCCCCTGGATCTGGCCGTGGCGCTCGAGCCGGGCGAATGGCACGGCATCTCCCTGGACCGTGACGGCCTCGGCGACGAGGCGCGGACCTGCCGCAACCGCTGCAAGTTCTGCTTCGTCGACCAGGTGCCGGGCGGCCTGCGGCCGGGACTCTCGGTCAAGGACGACGACTACCGCCTCTCGTTCCTGCACGGCAACTTCATGACGCTGACCAACCTGAGCGAGGAGGACCTCGCGCGCATCGAGGAGCTGCGGCTCTCGCCGCTGTTCGTCTCGCTGCACGCCTGGGACGACGCCGCCCGAGTCCGCCTGATGGGCCGGACGGCGGCCGGGTCCCGGGAGGTGCTCGAACGGCTCGCGCAGGCCGGGCTGGAGCTTCATCTTCAGGTGGTGCTGTGCCCCGGCTGGAACGACGGCGAGGTGCTTGCCGAGACGGTCGCGCGGACCGGAGAGCTCGAGGCGGCCGTCGACCTCGGCGTCGTACCGGTGTCGCTCGCCGCCGAGGGCGACCTGAGGCGCGTCACCGTCGACGACGCGCGTGCGGTGCTCGAAGCCGTGTCCGGCTGGCAGCGGGACTTCGAGGCGCGGCGCGGCAGCGCGTTCGTGCACGCCGCGGACGAGTTCTACCTGCTGGCCGACGAACAGCCTCCCGCAGGCGACGCGCCGGAGCAGTACGAGAACGGCGTCGGCATCTGCGCCGCGCTGCTCGCCGAGGCCGGGGCCATCGCCGCGGCGTGGCGGGGCGACGCGAGGGGCGGGGAAGAGGCGGCCGACGACCCGCCGCTTCCTCCGGGCCCCGACGTGAGCGCCGTGCGGCTCCTGACGGGCGCCGTCGCGCGACCGGTCGTGGAGCGAGCGGCCGCGACGCTGGCCGCGGCCGCCGGCGTGCCCATGAGGCCCTTCGCCGTCGAGAACGGACTCTTCGGGCCGCACGTGACCGTGACCGGCCTGCTCGGCGGGGCCGAAGTGCTCGAGGGGCTGCGGCGCGATCCGCTCGCCGCCGGCGAGTGGCTCCTCGCGCCCCGTGTGTGGCTGCCGGCCGACCTGGGGCGCACGCTCGACGACGTCCCGGAGGAAGACCTTGCGGCCGCCTGCGGCGGCCGTCTCAGCGTCGCCGAATCCTTGGGCGATGCGTTTGCTAGACTGTCCAGATGACAAAACTCCCCATCATCGCCGTCGTCGGTTCTCCCAACGCCGGCAAGTCCACACTCGTCAACCGCCTTACCGGCACCCGGGCCACCGTGGTCCACGAGACGCCGGGCGTCACGCGGGATCGCAAGGAGATCGAAGTCGAGTGGACCGGCCACCGGCTGCTCCTCGTCGACACCGGCGGCTACGACACCACCGAAGACGCGCCGTTCGCCGGGCACATCCGCGAGCAGGTCGAACACGCCATCGCGGCGGCCGACACGGTCCTGTTCGTCCTCGACGGGCGCACCGGCCCGCTGGCCGACGACTACGGCATCGCCGACGTGCTGCGCCGCACCGACGTCCCCGTCGTCGTGGTAGCCAACAAGATGGACGACCCGTCCAGCACCGCCACGGCACCGGAGATCTACCAGCTCGGCCTCGGCGAGCCGCTTCTCTTCTCGGCCGTCCACGGCACAGGGAGCGGGGAGCTGCTGGACCGGCTGGTCGAAGTCACCGGCGCGGTCCTCGACGACGGCGAGGACGAGGCCGCGCCGGACGAGACGCCGGTGGCCATCGTCGGCCGTCCCAACGCCGGCAAGTCCTCGCTCTTCAACGCCATCGCCGGCGAGACGCGCACCATCGTCAGCGAGATCGCGGGCACCACGCGCGACGCCATCGACAGCGTCATCGAGACCGACTCCGGGCGCTTCCGCTTCATCGACACTGCCGGCATGCGCAAGGCCGCCAAGGTCAGCGGCGTCGAGTACTACTCCTACCTGCGCAGCGTCCAGAGCCTGGACCGCGCCAACGTGGCGATCATCGTCGTCGACGCCACCATGCGCTTCGGTGAGCTCGACCTCTCCATCTGCACCGAGGCCACGCACCGCCACTGTGCCATGGTGATCGCCGTCAACAAGTGCGACATCGCCGAGCCGGACCTCGACGAGATCGCCGGCATCGCCAAGCGCAAGCTGCGCCAGCGGCCGCCGGTGATCGCCGTCTCCGCCGAGACACGCCGGGGCGTCAAGGAGCTGCTGCGCAAGGTCGCGGAGCTCGACGCGCTCTACGTCTCGCACATCTCCACTCGGGCACTCAACCGGTCGCTCGCCGAGCTGGCCGCCGACCGCGCCATGCCGCAGAAGCACGGCAAGCGCCTCAAGATGTACTACATCGCGCAGTTCGGCACGTCTCCGCCGCGCATCGCCATCGAGATCAACGACCGCACGCTGGTCACGCGCGACTTCGGCTTCTACGTGGAGAACCGGCTGCGGGCGCAGTTCGGGCTCGAGGGCGTTCCGCTCGTGATCGACTTCAAGGGCAAGCGTTGATCGCTGCCGCCCATGTCCTGGGCTTCTTCGTCCTGCTCGTGGTCGCGTACCTGTGCGGATCGATCCCCTTCGGCGTAGTGATCGGCAAGCTGTTCTACGGCGTGGACGTGCGACAGCACGGCTCCGGCAACGTGGGCACGACCAACGTGTCCCGCGTCCTGGGCAAGAGGGCCGGGGTCGCCGTGCTGGTCTGCGACATGCTCAAGGGCTACATCCCGGCGGTCATCGCCGCCTGGCTCTTCGACCCCTGGTTCGCCGTCTTCATCGCCGCCGCCCCGGTCGTCGGGCACATGTACTCGGTGTTCCTGAAGTTCAAGGGCGGCAAGGGTATCGCCACCGGAGCCGCCGTGGTGCTCGCTCTCGTGCCGCTCGTGTTCGCCATCATCTTCACGGTGTGGATCGTGCTGCTGCTGACCACGCGGTACGTCAGCGTGGCCTCGCTGACGGCGGCGACGCTCGTCCCCGTGCTCGCCGTCGTGCTCCACGAGCCCCTGCCGTACCAGATCGCCGGAGTGCTGGTGACGCTGGTGATCTGGTGGGCGCACCGCGGCAACCTCAAGCGGTTGCGCGCCGGGCAGGAGAACCGCGTCAGGCTGCCCTGGAGCGGGGGAGGCCGGGCCACGCCCCACGGGCAGGGAGGAGGCTGACATGCGCGCCACGGTCATCGGCTCGGGCAGCTGGGGTAGCGGTTTCGCCCGCCTGCTGGTGCGGCGCGGCCACACGGTCGAGGTGCTGGCGCTGACGCGCGAAGAGGCCGCCGAGCTCCAGGCGACACATGAGAACCCGCACTTCCTGCCCGGGGTGCATCTGCCGGACGAGATCACCTTCACCGGTATGGACGACGCCGACCTCGCGCCGGCGGAGCTGCTGGTGTACGCGGTACCCACCCAGGCCATCCGCGAGGTCGCGCGCTGGGCCGCGCCGAAGCGCGCGGACGGCGCGCTCCAGCTCTCGCTGGCCAAGGGGTACGAGATCGGCTCGCTCAAGCGACCCACGCAGGTGATCGAGGAGGAGACGGGGGCCGGCGCCGCCGCGCTCTCCGGCCCTAACCACGCCGAGGAGGTCAGCCGCGACATGCCCTCGGCCACGGTCATCGCCTGCGCCGACGAGGCGACGGCCGTGGCGCTGCAGGGCGCCGTCACCAGCGACACCTTCCGCGTCTATACCAACGACGACATCGTGGGCGTGGAGTTCTGCGGCGCGGCCAAGAACCCCATCGCCGTGGCGGTCGGCATGTCCGACGGCATGGGCTTCGGCGACAACTCGCGCGCCAGCCTGATCACGCGCAGCATCGCCGAGATGACCCGGCTCGGGATGATCCAAGGCGCCCACATCGCCACCTTCACCGGCCTCGCCGGCATCGGCGACCTCATCGCCACCTGCACCTCGCGCCACAGCCGCAACCGGCTGGCCGGCGAGCTGCTGGCCAAGAGCGCCTCGCCGGAGGAGGTCGAGCAGCAGGTCGGCCAGGTGGTGGAGGGCCTGCACACGGCGGTCGCGCTGCACGACCTGGCCCAGCGCCTCGGCATCGACATGCCCGTCACCGAGAACGTGTACCAGGTGCTCACAGGCAACCGCACGCCGCAGGAGTGCGTCGCCGACCTCATGGGCCGCACGCCCAGGAGAGAGCGGCACGACGACATGTGAGCGCTCGTGCGGGGGGGCGCCCCGGCGCGGGCGCCGCCGCGTTGCTGGCCGTCCGAGCCGTCTGGTAGACTTCTGCGGGCCCTTGGGGGCATCCCCTACC
>CAVOMB010000038.1:0-53668 GCA_963696935.1 uncultured Thermoleophilia bacterium
AGGGTCAGCGCGGCGAGCACGTACCCGAGCAGCGGCACCTGGAACACGTAGCGCGCCTGCTGCGGCTCGTTCAGGGTGACCGGGTTCCACGGGTCGGGGTACTGGTTGAAGTCGCCCTTGGTGCGGATGGCGGTCTTGCCGTCGGGACCCGGCTCCATGGCGATGATGCGATGCGTGACCGCTTCGCCGTACCCGGGCGGAGTGAAGGTGATGATGTCCCCGACCTTCAGCTGCGCGGCGGGAACGACCTTGGAGTAGATGACCGCGCCCTTCGGGATCGTCCCGGTCATCGAGCCGCCGGTGATGAGGAAGCGCTGCAGACCGAGCAGGCCGGGGATGAGGATGAACGCAACGACCGCGATCAGCGCGACGGCGCACAGCGCGGTGAGGAGCTTGCCCCCAAGACGCTTCACCGGATGGCCCGTGCGACGATCGGCACTGCCGGCCTTCATCGCGTTGAGCTGGGTGACGGTCACGTGGGGGCTCCTTGTCGGATGGTCTCGGGTGGGAAGAACGAGGGGGCGGGGCGAGGCCGTGTGGCCCGGCCCCGCCCCCCCTTGCGTTCGTGTCCGAGTCGAGTCAGACGATCACAGGTTGATGGCAGTCCAGTCGAAGGTCATGGTCAGCGACGCGCCCTGGTAGATGTTGTCACCGGCGTCGGGCAGATATGAAGTCGTGCCGTTCGGGAACTCGACCTGGAAGGTGTAGACGTCATTGTGGGTACCGCCGCCCAAGATCGTGCCGGCGGCAACGCCAGCCGCGAGGCCGGCCACGTTTCCGTTGTACACGTAGGTGTTGGGATCGGCCTGAGAGGCTGCGTGGACACGAATCCTGAGGACGTCAGACAGCTTGCCAGAGTGGCCAGTGCCAGACGCGTCATCCGTCACGACGCCGGCAAGGGTGAATGCGCCGTCGATGTCGCCGGTGTTGGTGACCGTGACAGTGCCGGCGGTGATCCAGTTGTTGTCAGGCTTGAGTCCGGTGAGATGCATGACCGCACCCGTGCTCGTACTCTTGAGCGTGCCAGCGGTGAAGATGTTGCCGGGATTCGCCGACGAACTGGTGAAGCTCGCGCTCGACGCGACGAGCGCCGCGAGCACGAGGATGGCGAGTGTGGCGATGACCATCACGCGCCGTTTGCCGATCAGGACCTTGATGCGCTTCATGTTCTTCTTCCTCCGTGTGCCTCACTCGCGCCTTGCGAGTGCCACTTCCGGACGGTCCCCTCGGAGCTGACGGAGGCCGATCCCTTACCGGTCTTTGCGGGGTGGATCTCGTGGTGTCGCCTCGCTGGGCAACGACCCGCAGCGGGAGCATGTATCGGCAGGGATACCTAGTTCTTTAGGTCTGATCTGGGCTCAAGTGGACGGATGTTCTAGGTACGCGTACCTAGATGCCCAGGAGCGACCCGGGAAAAAGTGCTGCTTTTGCAGCACGAAGATGGACGTAGAAACCGCGAGCGGGGTCGACGCGACGGAAGACGGAGGTCAGCGGGGCCGAAACGGCCGGACTGACCCCCGCGCAGGGGCGCCGGCGGCGTGCGCCGCGGCCGCAAGGTCGCGGCTCAGGGGCCGGCGCGTCAGGCGCACCAGGTGGCCGGCGCAGCGGCAGTCGCCGGCGCCGAAGCGGCGCGGGCGGCGCTCCGCGCCGGGGAGCGCCGCCAGCCCGCCGGCGAGCTCGCACTCCCCCGCCGTGCCGTCGACGAACCAGGCGCGCTCCGGCGGGAAGGACGTGGTCAGGTAGTCGGCGTGCCAGCGCAGCGGCTTCTCGCGGGCAAGGTGGCGCGCGACGCGCGCCTCGCGGGCGCGGAGGGCGCTGCCCACGTAGGCGTACCAGCCGCGCTCGAAGGTGACGTCGCCGAGCGACCCGACCCTGAGCGTCATACGGCGCGGGACGCGGGTGAGGACGACGTAGAGTCGGGCGGGCGCCGGCGGCGCGCTGGCGGGGCCGGACGAGTCGGGCGCCGGCGAGGTCACCGACCCGGCGCCTCCCAGTCGGCCGGTTTGGCCGAGCGCGGCGGCGTGGTCTCGCCGCGCTGGCGGCGCGACCCGGGCGCCATCCCTCCGCGGCGCGGCTGGCAGCGCGGGCAGTAGTGCGTGCCGCGGCCGCCGACGACCACTCGCTCGACGGTCGTCCCGCACACGCGGCACGGCTCCCCGGTGCGCTGGTACACGCTCAGGATCTCCTGGAAGCTGCCGCGCTGCCCCGCCGGGTCGATGAAGCTCTCGATGCTCGAGCCCTCGTGGTCGATGCCCGCCTGCAGGGTCTCGAGCACGGCCGCGTGCAGGCGCTGCGCCTCACGCGGCCCCACGCTCCCGGCCGCGCGCAGGGGGTGCAACCGGGCGCGGAAGAGTGCCTCGTCGGCGTAGATGTTGCCGACCCCGGCGATGCGCCGCTGGTCGAGCAGGAAGGCTTTGAGCGGCGCGCGCCTGTCGCGCAGCGCGCCGCGCAGATACGCCGGCGTGAAGTCGGGGCCGAACGGCTCCGGGCCCATCTGGCGGACGGCGAAGTACTCGGCCTCGGCCGCCGGCGCGAACGCCTGCAGGCGGCCGAACCGGCGCACGTCCTGGAAGAAGAGCGTGGTGGCCGGCTCAAGGCGCCACTCGAACCGCGCCGGCCGCTCGCCCGGCTTGGGCCGGAAGACCAGCTGGCCGGTCATGCGCAGGTGGATCACGGCCACCGAGGGGCCAGAGTAGCCGCCCGTGGCCGCGGCGTCTGGCCCGCCGTCCGGGTCGGCCGATCCGCCCGCCTCTCGCCGACCGAAGTCCACCAGCAGGTACTTGCCGCGCCGCCGCAGCCCCGTCACCCGACGCCCCGCCAGGTACCCGTTCAACTCCTGCTCGGTCTGTACGCTGACCGTCCAGTCGTTGACCACGACCTCGCGCAGCAGCAGCCCCGGCAGGCAGGTCAGCAGCCGCCGCCGGACGGTCTCGACCTCGGGGAGTTCAGGCATCGCCGCCGGCGCCCTCGGCGGCGGAGTCTCTCGCCGCCTGCTCCTCCCCGGCCCACCACGCCAGCAGGAACGACCGCGCGCCGGCCTCGTCGGTGACCTCGCCGGCCTCGATCTCCTCCTCCAGAGCGTCCAGCGCCCGGCCGATGGCCGGCCCCGGCTCGAGGCCGAGCAGCGCCATCACGTCGCCGCCGCTCAGCAGTTGCGGCGAGGGGAGCTTGTTCACGCCGGTCCACACGGTGCGCGCCAGGCGGTAGTGCCTCGCCATGGACGTGAGCGACGTCTTCTCGCCGCGCGTCGCCAGCCGGTCGCAGAGCGAAACCACGACGGACTCGAACACCCAAGGGCTGACGTCGCGCCGGTACCGGGCCAGGGCCCGGCGCGTCAGCGGCTGCTCGCGTGTGAGGAAGCCCAGCCGCAGGTGCTGGCGCACCAGCGTCCCGACGTATTCGACGAACTTGTTGCTGAAGTTGAAGCGCCGGCCGATGTCCACGCACATCTGGCGACCGGTCTCGTCGTGGTGCCAGAAGATGACCCGCCCCTGCTCGTCGACCACGCGCACGACGGGCTTGCCGATGTCGTGCAGCAGGACGGCCCACGAAACGGGGACGAGCGGCTCGACGCCGGGCATGCCCGCCTCCGCCGGCGTCGCCAGAAACCGGCGGCCGCCGAGCTGCGCGACCACGCCGACGACGTAGGTGAGCGCCTCGAGCGTGTGCTCGAAAACGTCGAGGTGGTGGTATGGGTTCTGCTCCACCCCGCGCAGACGGTCGACCTCGGGAAGCACGACCGCCAGCGCCCCCCACACGGCGAGGTCGCGCAGCGCGACCGACGCGTGACGCGTAGCGAGCAGGGAGCAGAGCTCGTCGCGTACACGCTCGCCGCTCACGCGGGCGAGGCCGGGCGCGGCGCGGAAGGCCGCCTCGGTGGCCGCCGCGTCCGGCACCAGGTCGAACACGCGGGCCAGGCGAGCCAGCCGCAGCACGCGCAGCGGATCGTCGTCGAGCGAAGCAGGCGAGCAGAGACGCAGCCGGCCGGCCGCGAGGTCGGAGAGGCCGCTCAGGGGGTCGACGATGTCGTCGCCGTCGAGCGGGCGCGCGAGCGCGTCCACGGTGACGTCGCGCGCCCGGAGGTCCGCCTCCAGGCGGAGGGCGCGCGTCTCCCGGTCCGGCGGGCCGCCGCGCAGGGCGGCGATGTCGATGTGCAGCTCGCCGACCACGACGCGCCACGTGCCGAACACGTCCGACGTGGCGTAGACCCCGCCGCCGAAGCGGTCGCCCAGGGCGCGCGCAAGCGCCTCCGGCCGGCCGTCCACGGCGATGTCGACGTCGCGCACGCGCCGGCCCAGCAGCTCGTCGCGCAGGCAGCCGCCGACCAGCCAGCCGGCCTCGCCGAGACCGAGCGCGGTGAGCGCCGCGCGCGTGATCTCTTCGAGCGTCGGCGGTGTGACGAGGTAGCGGGCGGCCACGGCTGCCTCAGGCGGTCGGGACGACACCGCGATAGCTGCGCACCACGCGCGGCGCCACGTCGCAGGCGATCTCGTAGTTGATGGTGCCGAGCATGCGCGCCATCTCCTCGCAGAGGATGCGCGGCGTCTCCGGGGCGTCGACCCGCGGCCCCTCCGGAGCGGTCCACGTCACGGTGGACCCGCCGGCAACGCCGTCCCCGGCGGGCCCGAAGAGGACGACCTCGTCGCCCGCCTCGCCCCAGTCGTCGGGCAGCTTGACGGTCATCTGGTCCATGCTGATGCGCCCGATGATCGGGCAGCGGCGACCAGCGACGAGTACCTCGGCGCGGTTGCCGAGCGCGCGGCGCACGCCGTCGGCGTAGCCGACCGGCACGATGGCCACGCGCGTGACCTCGACGCAGAAGTAGGTGCGCCCGTACCCGACGGAGTCGCCGGGCACCAGCTCGCGCACCCCGGCGACGTACGACATGAACTTCATCGCCGGCCGAAGGCCTTCCCTGAAGGGGTCATCGTTGGCCGGCGCCAGCCCGTACATGGCGATGCCGGTGCGGACCATGCCGAAGTGGGCGCGCGGCCCGCGCAGGGTCGCCGCGCTGTTCGCGGTGTGGCACAGCAGGCCGGGATACTGCTCCTTGAGTTCCCCGGCCAGCTTCTCGAACCGGCTCAGCTGGAAGTCGAAGAAGTTGGTGTCCGCCTCGTCCGCGGTCGCGAAGTGGCTCATGAGACCATGGAGCACCCCGCCGGCGTGCGCCTGCTCGCAGAGCTCGCGGACCTCGTGCGCCATCACGCCCAGCCGGCCCATGCCGGTATCGAACTTGACGTGTACGGGGACGCCGAGCCGGATGGCCTCGTCGATGAACTCCGGCGACCAGGCCACGACCTCGGCACCGTGGCGGGCGGCCCGCTCCAGCCCGGTGCCGGTGAGCGGGCCGAAGATCAGGATCGGCGCGGTCAGGCCCGCCTCGCGAAGCTCCTCCGCCTCGGGCGCCGTGGCGACGCCGAGCCAGGTGGAGCCGGCCTGGAGCGCCGCCTTCGCCACCGGCACGGCGCCGTGCCCGTAGCCGGCGGCCTTGACCACGGCGCAGTGCGCGGCGCCCTCCGGGAGGTCTCGCATGAGCCTCCGGACGTTGTGACGGATCGCCTCGAGGTCGACCTCGGCGACGGCCCGATGTCGTTCGGCCAGCACTCAGACCCCCAGGATCTTCATGATGTCGTGCCGCGTGACGATGCCCAGGACCTTGCCGTCCTCGTCGACCACCGGCACTCGGTCGAAGCGGTGTTTGCTCATCAGCGTCGCGGCCTCGCGCGCCGGGTCGTCGGGACCGATGGTCTTCACCTTGTCGCCGTCGGTCATCAACTGCTCGACGTTGGCCGCGGCAGCCTTTTCCACGCGCTCCCTGAACTTCTTCTCGCTCTCCAGGTAGATGATGCTGTCGAAGATCTCGAAGTAGTGCGGCAGCGCGATGTCGGCGTCCATCGCCATCAGGTCGCCCTCGGTGACGATGCCGACCAGCTTGCCGCCGTCGTCGACCACCGGCGCGCCGCCGATACGCTCGTCGCGGAACAACGCGACGAGCTCCCTCACGCCCAGGTCGGGCTTCACCGTGATGGCCGGCGACGTCATGATGTCGCGGGCGAGCGGCTCGCCCGCGGACGTCGGGTCAGTGTTCGTGGTCATGGCTCTCCTCCTGTGGACCGGCCTTGAGCCGCTCCACGGCGGCGGGCAGGTAGTAGAACAGGTCGCTCGCCACCAGGGCCTCGGTGCCGAAGACGTCCCCGGCGGCGAGGTCCGCGGCCATGCCGTGCAGGTAGGCGCCGAGGCACGCGGCGTCGGTGGCCGGCAGGCCCTTGGCGAGTTGGGCGACGATCACACCGCTGAGGACGTCGCCCGTCCCCGGCGTGGCGAGGCCCGGGTTGCCGTTCGGGACCACGTAGGCCACGCCCGACGGATCGGCGACGATGGTCGCCTCGCCCTTGAGGACGACGGTGACGTTGCCGCGGTGCGCGGCCGAGACGGCGTACTCCAGCCGCTGGGCCGCGACCTCGTCCGCGGGGCGGCCGATCAAGCGGCCCAGCTCGCCCTCGTGCGGGGTGATGACGGTGGGTGCGGACCGCTCGGCGAGCAGCTCCAGCTTGCCGCCGAGCGCGTACAGGCCGTCGGCGTCGAGCAGCAGAGGCACGTCCAGGCCGATGAGCTCCCTGACGAGCGCCTGGGCGCCGTCGGTGCGGCCGAGGCCGGGGCCGACGGCCGCGGCCTTGAGCCCGCCGGCCTGCTCGAAGATCGCGGACCGGGCGGCGAGGCCGAACTGGCCGTCCTCGCCCGGCACCGTCACGGTGATGACCTCGGCGTAGGGCTTCTGCGCGCCGGGGCCGTCGGGCAGCGCGACGTGCACCAGGCCGGCGCCGCCCCTGAGGGCCGCGAACGCGGCCATGTGGGCGGCGCCCTCCATGCCTTTCGATCCGCCGACGACGAGCACCGTGCCCACCGACCGCTTGTGGTCGAGCGCCCCCTTGGGGACCACCAGCTCGGCCATGGCGTCGTCGGTGAGCAGCCATACGCCGGGGTCCTGGTCGCACAGGGACGGGATACCGATGGGCGCGATGACGACCTCGCCGGAGAACGCGCCTCCGGGGGTGATGAAGTGCCCGATCTTGGCCGCGTGCAGCGTCACCGTGAGGTCGGCGAAGACGGCCGGCCCGTGCACGGCGCCGGTGCTCGCGCCCACGCCGCTCATGATGTCGACGCTGACCACGGCCCCGGGCGCCTCGTTCATCAGCTCGATGGCGGCCGCGGCCGGCCCCTTGGCGACGCCGGTGAACCCGGTGCCGAACACGGCGTCTACGACCACGTCGGCCATCTCTGTGAGCACCATCGCGTCCTCCGCCAACGCTCCGCCCTCTTCCGTCGCGGGGCGCACGTCGATGCCCAGCTTGTCAAGGATCTCGAGGTTGAGCCTCGCGTCGCCTTTGTAGTCTTCAGGAGCCGCTAGCAGGAAGACCGCCACCTCGCAGCCGGCGTCGAACAGCTCGCGCGCGATGACGAACCCGTCCCCGCCGTTGTTGCCCTTGCCGGCGAACACCACGGCCTCCTCGGGGTCGTAGCGCTCGAGGATCTCGGTCGCGACGGCCAGGCCGGCGCGCTCCATGAGGTGCCCGCCGGGGATGCCGATGCCTTGGATGGCCAGGCCGTCGACCTTCTGCATGCCGTCGGCGCTGTACAGGCCAAGCAGCAGGGACTCATCCATGCGCATCCTCCTTGAGTGCGGCGGCTACGGCGTAGGCCATGCCGCCGGTGTGGCTCAGCGAGACTTCGACCCTCGTCACGCCGAGGCGCCGCGCGATGTCGGCGACGCCCCCATGCAGCGCGATGAGCGGTTTTCCTCCGGAGAGTACCTCGATGTCGCGCCAGACGAACCCGATGATACCGATTCCGAGGGCCTTGCCGACCGCCTCCTTGGCGGCGAAGCGGGCCGCGTAGCGGAGCCACGGGTCGGCGAAGCCGTCGCAGTATGCGCGCTCCTGCTCGCTGAAGAGGCGCCCGTAGGCGCGCGGCAGCCGCTCGAGCAACCTGCGGATGCGCGCGGCCTCGGTGACGTCGATGCCGAGGCCGTACAGCAGCCCGCCGGGCGGGATCTGGGGAAACCGCATCCCCCCGCCCGCCTCAGTGCCCTTCGCACGCACGGCGCGCGCTTCGCTGTCCGGCTGGTCGCTCATGCAGGCATTCTATCCGGCAGGCCGCCGCCGCTCCCCCGCTGGGCGAAGCGTAGAGCACGCGGAGGCAGCGCCGGTCGCTCGCGAGGACGGCGCCGCATACTCGCGACGGCGCGGGTACGGCCTCTCCCGGCCCTCTGTCTTCGGATAGCCAATGGCTATACGTGGCACCCGGAATCGCCGGCGGTTCGCCCTTGATGTAGAGCCAATGGCTCTACCCGAACAGAGGACCCCGTTGGGGACACGGCCCGCAGCCAGGCGAGGGCAGACCGGTGACCGACAAGACATTCTCCGGCGCGGGGACCAAAGAGGACCAGGCGTGAGCCGTCGGAGACCTGCACGCCTGGCTCCAGGAGCGCGACGACTGGGTCCCGCTCGGCGCCGCGGACGAACAGAAGACCGCCGCCGACGGGACCGTCGAGGCCTGGGGAAGGTCGCCCGACGACCCCGTCGGCGGCTGGTACGGCCTCAAGAAGGGCCTGCGCGGCCGCTTCGGCATGTACGTGCCGCCGCTGCTCGAGGCGCGCGGTCTCGCCGAGCTCGAGCACAACCCGCGCAACAACCGCATGCAAGCGCGCTGACAGGACGCCCGGGCACGTCACGGGCGCGGCATGGCGCCCGTCGCGCAGGCGGCGGCGGTGCCTTCCTTCTCCGCTACTCGACGGTCACCGTCTTGGCGAGGTTCCGCGGCTGGTCCACGTTGAGCCCCTTGATGCCGGCGATGTGGTAGGCCAGCAACTGGAGCGGGATCACGGTGAGGATCGGCGCGAGATGGTGATCGGTCTTGGGCACCCAGAGTACGTCCCTGGAGAGCTCCCCGATCACCTCGTTGTCGTCAGTCGCCACGGCGATGACGTCGGCGCCGCGCGCCCGGACCTCCTCGATGTTGCTGACCAGCTTGGCGAAGACCGGCCCGTCGTCGGCGACGACCACGACGGGCGACTCGTTGTCGAGCAGCGCGATGGGCCCGTGCTTCATCTCGCCGGCGGCGTAGGCCTCCGTCGGGATGTAGCTGATCTCCTTGAGCTTGAGCGCGCCCTCGAGGCAGACGGCGAAGCCCATGCCGCGGCCCAGGTAGAGGAAGAAGCGCTCGTCGTGGTACCGCTCGGCGATCTGCTGGATGGCGCTCGGGCGGGCGAGGAGCTGCTCGGCGAGCTCGGGAATCTGCCGCAGCTCGCGGCCGAGCGTCTTGAGCTCCGTCTCGGTCATGGAGCCTCGCGCCCACGCGAGCCGGAGCGCGAGGAGCAGCAAGGCGGCGACCTGGCTGGTGTGCGTCTTGGTCGCCGCCACCCCGATCTCCAGGCCCGCCCGCGTGTAGAGGACGAAATCGGCGTCGCGCGTGGCCTGGCTGCCCATGATGTTCGTGAGCGCCAGGACCGGCGAACCGGCCTCCCGGGCGAGCCGCATGGCGGCCAGGGTGTCGGCCGTCTCGCCCGACTGGGTGATGCCGATGACCAGCGTGTCCGGGTCGAACACCGGCTGGCGGTAGCGGAACTCGCTGGCGACGTCGATCTGCACCGGCACGCGGGCCAGCTGCTCGATCGCGTAGCTCACGATGAGGCCCGCGTGGTACGAGGTACCGCAGGCGACGATGAACACGCGCCGCAGGCGGCGCAGGAACTCGTCGCCCATCCCGGCGATCTCGGAGAGGTCGACGGTGCCGTCCTCGCGGAGCCGGCCGGCGAGCGTGTCGCGCAGGGCCGCCGGCTGCTCGTGGATCTCCTTGAGCATGAAGGTCTCGTAGCCGGCCTTCTCGGCCGCGTCGTCGTCGCCGGGGAACTCCGTCTCCTCGCGCTCGAGGGGGTTGCCGGCGACATCGGTGTACTCCGCGCCTCCGGCGCGGAGGGTGACGACGTCGCCGTCCTCCAGCACCACGACCCGGCGGGTGTGCGTCAGGAACGCCGGGATGGCGGAGGCGAAGAACATCTCGTCGTCGCCGACGCCGACGACGAGCGGGCACTCGTGCCGGGTGCCGACCACCACGTCGGGCTCGTCGGCGGAGATGGCGCAGAACGCGTAGTGCCCGTCCATCTCGCGCAGGGCGGCGCGGACCGCACCTGAGAGGCCCTCGTCCACGTGCTCCTCGATGAGGTGCGCCACGACCTCGGCGTCGGTCTCGCTGGTGAACGTGTGCCCGCGCTCGGTGAGCCGCGCGCGCAGGTCCTTGTAGTTCTCGACGATGCCGTTGAGGACGATTGAGACACGGCCGCTGCAGTCGGTGTGCGGGTGGGCGTTCTCCTCGCTGGGCCGCCCGTGCGTGGCCCAGCGCGTGTGCCCGAGGCCCACGCAGGCCTCGGACCCGTCCTCCCCGGCGGCCGCGAACAGCGCGTCGAGGTTGCCGACGGCGCGCACCACGTCGATGCCGTCCGGCTCGATGAGGGCGATCCCGGCCGAGTCGTAGCCGCGGTACTCAAGGCGTCTGAGGCCGTCGAGGATGATGGGCTTGCCGGGACGTCGGCCGACGTAGCCTACGATGCCGCACATGCGTGCTCCCTTCCGTGGGCAGGGGCGCAGAGAGGCAGGCTGCGGACGGCACCTTCGAGTCGCTTTGTCTCCGCCGTCACCAGCGGGTTTTGTCGACTCGATAACGACCGTGCCGGGCCGGGAGGCATCCGCCGAGTCTTTCGATGAACCTCCACCTCGTCACCCGCACCGGCCCCTGCTGTGGGGGCTCTCCGCGGGCCTGGCGCTGTGGTAGCTGACGGTTGTCCGCACCGCACCGGACTGCGTATGTCGCCGGTATTCTAACCCGCCCGCCCCTGCGGAACCTCCCGGTGCCTGATTGGCGTTCCGGCTGTGATCCTCGCCGTCAGGCGCTGTCGGGGTGGAGACTGCTGCCGCCCCGCGTGAAGCTCAGGCCGGTGCTGCGGACGGCCACGACCTTCCAAACGCCTGCGATCTTGCGCAGCGTGTAGTCCCACGCCATGGCTTCGTCGTAGGCCATGCTCCCGGTGTCGGTCAACTTGTGGGTGGTGGCGTCCCAGTGCCCGTAGTCCATGGTCTCGAGGACGGCCGCGCGGACGACGTACTCGCCGCCGCCGCCCGACAGCACCGTCCAGTAGCCGGCGTCGCCGCGGCATGCCGTGGGGATCGTGCCGTCACCGTAGAAGCGGGCGAACTCCTGCTCCTGACGGATGAGGCCCGCCAGCATCGACCAGTCCGAGCGTGCCGCCGTGAATGCCTCTTCCGCCGCGACCTGTTCCAGCGCGGCGTCGCGGCCCTTCATGAACGATACGCAGCGAACCGGCGTGAGCTGCTTGCCGTAGAAGTTCGCGGGGCGGACGGGGTTCAGCAGCTCCGCGTAGCCGGTCAAGGCAGCCTTGAGTTGCTGCTCCGGCGCGAGAACGGCGTGCGAGGACGCCGAGGAGGACCCGCAGCCTGCGACGACCGGAGGGATCGCCGCCGCGACGGCAACGAGGACGATCCACTTCCGAGTCAAGCGCCCTCCCTCCCTCGGACTCCGGCGCGGCGCAGCCTCCAGAGGGGCGCGCCTGCCTCGTTCGCAACGGCTACGCGCGCTTCACGACCGCCGTGACGTCTGAACTCGACCAGGAACTCGGGACGCGCGAGGATTGCCGGCTGCACGCAGGTGCTGGCCGGCGGCTCCGAGACGAGGCGCGGCGCGTACTCCTGGCAGTACTTGGGCTCGGCGGCGCGCATCTGCTGGTAGTACTCGAGGTCCTTGAGCAGGATGACGGTCTTCACGATGTTCTCCATCGAGCTGCCCATCTCTTCGAGCGCGGCGCGCACCTTGTCAAGGCAGGCGAAGCACCTGAGCCTCCACCCCGACCGTCAGGCACGACCCGACCTCGGTGCTCTGCGGCGTCATGCCCGAGAGGAAGGCGATGTTGCCCGCGACGATGCCCGCCGCGTACTTGGGCGTGCCCGTAACGGGTAGTACTCCACTTCATCACTCACGACGATCCCTTCCGGTCAGTCCAGATGGTCAGGCCAGATGTTCCTCTACGACCGCGACGATGCGGCCGCAGGCGTCGTCGACCTCGTCCTGCGTCGGCGCCTCGGCCATCACGCGCACCAGCGGCTCGGTACCCGACGGGCGGACCAGCACGCGGCCGGTGCCGTCCAGGCGGCGGGTCTCCTGCTCCACCGCCGCCCACACCGCGGCCGCGCCGTCGAGCTCGGCGAGGTCGCGGACGCGGACGTTGACGAGCCTCTGCGGCAGCCGCTCCATGACGGTGGCCGCCTCGGCGAGCGGGACGTCCATCTGGCGCAGCGCCTGCAGAAGCAGCAGCGAGGTGGCCAGGCCGTCTCCGGTGGTGCTCACGTCGCGGTTGATGATGTGGCCCGACTGCTCGCCCCCGAGCAGGTAGTCGCCCTTCATCATCTCGGCCACGACGTAGCGGTCTCCGACCGGCGTGACCAGCACCTCGATGCCCTCGCGGCGCATGGCGCGGTGGAAGCCCAGATTGGTCATGACGGTGGTCACCACGGTGTCGCCGCGCAGCTTGCCCTGGGTCTTGAGGTGCCTCGCCAGGATGGCGATGATGAAGTCGCCGTCAACCAGGTCACCGGCGGCGTCCACGGCGAGCACACGGTCGCCGTCGCCGTCGAACGCGAGGCCCAGGTCGTAGCCGTCCGCTGCGACGATCTCCTGCAACGCGCCGATGTGCGTGCTGCCGCAGCCGGCGTTGATGTTGGTGCCGTCCGGCCGGTCGAAGAGCACGCTGACCTGTGCGCCGGACTCCTCGAGCGCCAGCGGCGCGGCCAGGTGCATGGCGCCGTGGGCGCAGTCGATGGCGATCTTCATGCCGCTGAGGTCGAGGGGGATGCGCTTGACGACGTCCCACACGTAGCCCTCCACGGCCCCCTCGAGCTGCTCGGCGCTGCCGAAGTCGGCGCCGGCCAGCGACTGCAGGTCGTGGTGCTGGATGTGCGCCTCGATCTCGGCCTCTTCCTCGTCGCTCAGCTTGACGCCCGCGCCTGAGAAGAACTTGATGCCGTTGTCGACGAAGGGGTTGTGCGAGGCGCTGATGACGACGCCGGCGTCGGCGCCGCGCTGCTGCACCAGCGCGGCGAGTCCCGGCGTCGGGATGACGCCGGCGATCTCCACGCGCGCGCCGCCGCTGGTGAGGCCGGCGGTGAGCGCCGCCTCCAGCATGGGGCCGCTCAGCCGCGTGTCGCGGCCGATGACGAACAGAGGGTGGGGGCCGGCCTTCTGCGCCAGCACCACGGCAGCCGCCCGGCCCACCTGCACGGCGAACTCGGGGGTCAGCAGGTCGCCGGCTACGCCGCGGATGCCGTCCGTGCCGAAGTACTCACCCACGTCAGCGCCGTCCCAGAGGCGGCGCGTCGTCCCAGTTGGCCAGCGAGAGACGCACTCCCACGAGTCTGGACGCCAGCCAGAGGGCCGCGGCCGCCGAGCCGACCACCAGGAGCAGGAAGAGGAAGAAGTTCCACTTGTTGGCGTTCAGCAGCGTGACGAGGATGACCGGGGTGGCGATGGCGGCCACGACCAGCGTCAGCTTCTTCCACAGCGGCGCGGTGTTGCGTACACGGCGTCCGGGAGCGGTTCTTCGGGCCATGCGGGGACTCCTCAGCTTCGACTCGCGCCATGGTAGCACCCGCGAGACCGCGAAGCGCCCGCGGCCGCGGAGCGGGCGCGCTTGCTGGCGTCCACTCCCTTGAGGATCTTGAGGTTCAGGACCACGAAGCGCCAGAACTGCAGCACCTTGTTGTTCATCCCGCTCCGCGACGACGGTGCGCTCGTCCACGCGCACCTGCGTCGCGCGCCCGTGCACGAACCGCTCGCCGGACTTCCTGTACACGGGCTCCAGCGGGACATAGTCTTCTCGACCGGCATCCTGTCGATACCCACCCAGACCCACGAGGGGACCGTAGGAGAACGACTTGAGCCGGTTGATGACGGTGATCTCGTGCTCGGCGCCCAGCGCGTCGCCCAGGTAGAGCGCGGCCGTCTGCTCACAGTATGCGGCCGGTGAACGACGACGGGCCGCCTTGCGGCGGCCCGTCGGGAAAGGCTCTGCTCTGTGGCGCGGGGTCAGCGCTTGCTGAACTGCGGCTTCTTGCGCGCCTTGTGGAAGCCGGCCTTCTTGCGCTCGACCTGACGGTCGTCGCGAGTGAGGAAGCCGGCGCGCTTGAGCGACGTGCGGAGGCTCTCGTCGGCCTCGCAGAGCGCGCGGGCGATGCCGTGACGCACGGCGCCGGCCTGCGCGGAGATGCCGCTGCCGTGCACGTTCGCCTTGACGTCGAACTTGCCGGCGGTACGCGTGGTCTCGAACGGCATGAGCGCGATGGTCTCGAGGACCTTGCGACCGAAATAGGCTTCGATCTCGCGGTCGTTGATGACGACCTTGCCGACTCCCGGCGTGAGGATCACGCGGGCGACGGCGGTCTTGCGCTTGCCCGTCGCGCGATAGGTCACTGCATCAGCCACGCCTTACTCCTTGATCTCGAGCACTTCGGGGTTCTGCGCCTCGTGCGGATGCTCCGTGCCGGCGTAGATCTTCAGCTTGCGGAGCTGGGCGCGCCCGAGCTTGTTGTGGGGGAGCATGCCGCGCACGGCGTGGCGGATGATCTCCTCGGGGCGGCGAGCCTGGAGCTTGGCGTACGACTCGCTCTTGATGCCGCCGGGATAGCCCGAGTGGTGGTAGTACATTTTTTCCTCGGGCTTGTTGCCGGTCACGACGATCTGCTCGGCATTGATGATGACGACGAAGTCGCCGGTGTCGATGTTGGGCGTGTAGGTGACCTTGCGCTTACCGCGCAGGCAGTCGGCGACGACGGTCGACAGACGGCCCAGGGTGTGCCCCTTGGCGTCGACCACGTACCACTTCTTCTCGATCGTGGAAGGCTTGGCGACGTAAGTCTTCATGCGCTCACTCGTTCGGTAGCTGGAAGCGCGCCCGGCTCGGGCGCGCGAAAGGGGACTATAGCGAATCCGGCCGGGCGACGCAACACGGAGCCGTGGGCGAAGGCGCCTGGACGCACCACGTCAGCGCATGGGCGGGAGCGGGCCGCGGCCCCGGGCGGCGGGCCGACGTCAGCTCCGGCGCCGGAGCCTGACCTCGTCGCCGGCGTCGAGCCCCAGCACCTCCGCGGCCGACCCGTTGTTGACGGCCACCGACGCCTGCCCGTAGCTGTCGATGAGCACCACGATGTCGCTGCGGCGCACGGACTGGAACGTGCGCGCCACGTGCGCCAGGTACCGCTCGTCACCGGTGAGCAGTTCGACCTGGTCGATGAGGCCCGCCTTCTCGAGGTCCCGGGCGCGGAGGTTGAGCGCCACGTTGCCGAAGCGGTCGACGAGCACCGCGATGGCGGTGAGCCCGTCGCGGTGGCGGCGCGGCTGCGGGTAGTCGATGCGGTCGAGCTGCTCGGCGTCGAGCGGCGCGCCGACGGCGTCGAGCGGCAGCCCGGCCGCGAGACGGGCCGCGGCCGGCGCGAAGATGTCGCGGCCGTGGAAGGTGGCGGAGAGCGGGCTGAGCCACAGCTCCTGGTTGCTCAGCTCATAGGCGTCCGAGACGCCGCCGTCGAGGTCCGCGGCATGCATGAGCAGGCCGTTGTCCGGGCCGACGAAGATCCGGTCGCCATGGCTGCGCAGCGCCACCGGCCGGCGCGGCCCGCCCACGCCGGGGTCGACGACCGCGAGGATCACCGCTTTGTCCGGCATGTACGGCAGGGTGTTGCGCAGCACGACCGCGCCGGCGAGCACGTCCCGCTCGGGCAGTCCGTGCGTCACGTCGATCACCCAGATCTGCGGCGCCAGCCGGGCGATGACCGCGCGACACACGCCGGCGAAGTCGTCGGTGTAGCCGTAGTCGCTGAAGAAGCAGATAGGCCGGTCCACGAGCCGAACCTACGACGAAGCCTCGCCGGGCGCAACAGTTGCCGCTGGCGCGAGCCGAATCACCCCGACCGGGTGACGACCATCTTCGCAGCCCTGCCTAGGGTGACGGCACAGCCAGTCAACAGCCGGAAGAAGGGGTCGTCATGAGAAGCAAGGCTCTTCTGCTCGCAGCCGTCGCACTCGCGACGCTGGTGCTTGCGTCGCCGGCCGTCGCGCGGCCGAGCGTCCACAACGTGATCTACCCGCACACCTTGTCGGGCGCCACGATGATCACGGTCGTGTGCCTCGCCGTGGTCGTGGCCGTGGTCAGCGGGGTCGCCCTCGCGAACCGTCCGAGGACGCAGGCGAAGACCGAGAGGGCGACGGCGGAGCGGCCCCAGGCGGCGCGCGTCAGGAAGATGCCGAGCCGGCGGCAGGCCGTTGTCTGACCGGATCGGGGAACGTGGACCGGGCGCCGGCGGACAGCCTCCACCGGCGCCCGGCGCGCACAAGGAGAGGAACAGACATGAAGGAGCAGCCGAAAGCAGGACGCGGGAGCCGCCTGGCGACCCGGATCGCGGTGCTCGGTCTGGCCGCGGTGGCGGTGCTCGTCGTGTCCTCGCCGGCCGTCGCGCTGCGACCGCGCACCACGCCGGACAGCGCCGCGCCTGGCCGCCCGGCAGGACGGCGGCGCCACGGACACCCCGGCGGCCGCGTTGCACGAGCTGACCGTGGCGCGGATCCTGGCGCGCCACACGGCCGCCACGGGCGGCGCGCCGTTCGTCGCGGTCCACCGGACCATCATCATGAACGTGACGGCGCAGACGCCGTAGATGGTGACGAGGCTCAGCGTGTGCGCGCATCCGCCTCGATGGCCGCGACGAGGCCCGCGGCCGTGTACTCCCGGGCCTCCACGGCCACCGGCAGGCCGAGCTCGCGGAGCACGTCGCTGGTGATGGGGCCGATGGAGCAGAGACGGGCGCCGGAGAGCCGCTCGGAGAGCGGCCGGCCGGCGCCTCCGCGCTCCCCTTCCGCCGCGTCCAGCAGCCCGGCCAGGCGCCTCGCCGTGCTGCCCGACGTGAAGGTGATGTAGTCGGCCGCCTCGACGCGGCCGGCCGGCTCCGCCAGCTCGCCGGCGGTCACGGTGTCGTAGATGGGCAGCACATCGACCACGGCTCCCCGCGCGCGCAGCGTCTCGGGGAGGATGTCTCGCGCCTCGCGCGCGGACGGGATGAGCACGCGCGCGCCGGCCTGTGCAGCCTCCGCCCCCTCGAGAGCGTCGGCCAACCCCTCGGCCACGAACTCGTCTGGAACCAGCCGGCAGGAGAGGCCGTGCCTCTCGAGAGCCTTGGCTGTGGCCGGGCCGACGGCCGCCACGGCGGGTCCGGCCGGCATGCCGCCGTCCTCCGTGCCGCGCGCCAGGTACCCGGCGAACACGCGCACGGCGTTGGCGCTGGTGAACACCACCAGTTGGTACGCCGGGAGCTCCCGTAGGACGGCCGCGACCTCATCGTCAAGGGGTCGCGGCTCGATACGGATCGTCGGCACCACGAGCACCTCGGCGCCCAGCGCCTCGAGCGGTGTCTTGAGAGATCCGGCCTGCTCGCGCGGCCTCGTCACGACCACCGTGCGGCCGGCCAGCGGCCGGTCGCGCGCGGGCGCCGTGTCCGGGCCTGCCGGGCTCACGGCGTGCGGATCTCGCCCAGGATCTCGCCGGCGCCGCGCTCGAGCAGCTCGGCGGCCAGGAACATCCCCAAGCCCTCCGGGTCGTCGCGCGTGTACCGCGTGCCGCGCACTGAGCGCTCGCCGTCGAGCGAGCCAACGTAGGCGGCGAGGTCCAGCATGCCTGCGCCCCGCTCGCCGCCCCTGCGCCAAGTGGCGTGGGCGGCGATCGGCACCTGGCAGCCGCCCTCGAGGGTGCCCAGCAGGGCGCGCTCGGCCGTCACGGCCAGCGCGGTCGGCCGGTGGTCGAGCGCGGCCTTGAGCTCGCTCAGCCGCGGGTGGTCGGCACGCGCCTCGATGGCGAGCGCGCCCTGGCCCACGGCCGGCAGCATCTGGTCGAAGCTGAACGGGAAGCCGGCCACCTCGGTGCGGCCGAGCCGGCTGAGCCCGGCGGCCGCGAGGATCGTGCCGGCCATCTTCTCGTCCACCAGCTTGCGCAGCCGCGTCTCGACGTTGCCGCGGATATCCACCACGTCGAGGTCGGGCCTCAGCGCCAGCAGTTGCGAGCGGCGCCGGAGGCTCGAGGTGCCGACGCGCGCGCCCCGCGGCACGTCGTCCAGGGTCATCTGGCCGGCATCCGGCGCGCGGCCTTCGAGCAGCGCCGGGTCAGGCACGAACACGTCGCGCACGTCCTCGCGCTCGGTGAAGGCGATGAGCTGCAGCCCGTCGGGGACGGCGGTCGGCATGTCCTTGGCCGAGTGCACCGCCACGTCGATGCGGCCGTCCGCGAGCGCGTTCTCGAGCTCTTGGTGAAGAGCCCCTTGTCGCCGATCCTGGCGAGCGGAGCGTCGAGGATCTTGTCGCCCTTGGTGCTGATGATCTCGATCTCCACGGCGAGGTGAGGGTGGCGCCCGGCGATGCGGTCGCGCACCCACTCCGCCTGCACCAGCGCGAGCCGTGAGCCTCGCGAGCCGATGCGGATGGTGCCTGCCGTCACGCGTCCTCCGTCCCCGTACCGCGTAGTTGATGGATGGTGCCGCCGGCCCGCTGCGCGGGCGGCGTGTCGTCCGCGGCGCTCGCCGGCGGCTCGTCCGCGGCGGCGGCGCCGTCGGGCCGCGCCGCGGCCGCCGGCGCCTCGCCGTCCTCCTCGCCCGCGAGGTCGAACAGCGTGCGCACCGCGTCCACGTACAAGTAGCACTGGTCCTGCCCGGCGATCTCCTTCATCTTGACCGTCGGCACGTGCAGGATCTTGTTGACGATGCTCGCCGTGAGCATGTCGACCTGGGCGCGCTGCTCGTCGGTGAGGTCGCTCAGGCGGTTGCCCAGCCTGTCGAGCTCGCTGCGACGGATGTCCTCCACGGCCTCACGCAGCATGGCGATTGTAGGCACGACCTCCAGGCTGCGCAGCCACTCGTTCATACTCGCCAGCTCCTGCTCGACGATGCGCTCCGCGTGCTGCGCGTCCTTCTCGCGCTCGTGGCGGTTGTGCTCCACCACGTGCTGCAGGTCGTCGATGTCGTAGAGGTACGCGTCGCGCACCCGGTTGATCTCCGGGTCGAGGTCGCGCGGCACCGCGATGTCGATGAGGAACATGGGGCGGTGCCTGCGGCGCTTGAAGGCGCGCTCCACCGTCTCCCGCGTGATGACGTAGTGCGGGGCCGAGGTCGAGCTGATGACGATGTCGGCCTTGCCGAGATGCTCCTCGAGGTCTTCGAAGCGCACGGCCTCCCCGCCCACGCGGTGTGCGAGCTCTCGCGAGGTGTCGAGCGTCCGGTTGGCCACGAGGATCTTCTCGATGCCGTGCGCCTTGAGGTGCGTCGCCGTGAGCTCGCTGGTCTCGCCGGCGCCGACGATGAGCACGGTGTGGTCGCGGAACTTGCCGAACACCTGCAGGGCGAGCTCGACGGCGGCCGAGCTGACGCTCACGGGGCGCTCGCCGATGGCGGTCTCGGTGCGCACGCGCTTGCCGACCTCGAGCGCGTGCCGGAACAGCCGGTTGAAGACCACGGCCGTGCAGCCGCCGTCGCAGGCCTGCTGGTAGGCGGTCTTGAGCTGCGCGACGATCTGCGCCTCGCCCACGACCATGCTGTCGAGGCTCGAGGTCACGCGGAACAGGTGTGAGATGGCGCCGTCGCCGGAGTAGCTGTAGAGCGACGGCTCCAGCTCGGCCGGCGCGACCCCGGCGTGCTGCGCCAGGTGTTCCAGCGCCGCCTGGCGCGCCAGGAGCGAGTCGCGCCCGTACAGGTACAGCTCGGTGCGGTTGCAGGTGCTGAGCGCGACGGCCTCGCAGGCGACACCCCCGTCGATGAGCTCCCGGCTCAGGCGCAGCGCGTCCTCCTCATCGAGGGCGAGGCGCTCGCGCAGCTCGAGCGAGGCGGTCTTGTGCGAGATCCCGGCGACGACGACGTGCACGCTCAGCCCCCGTAGGTGTGGAAGCCGCTGAGATACGGTACCGCGGCAAAACGGATGACGAGCAGCAGGACGAGGCCGGCGACCGCCAGCCACGAGAGGGCGCGGCCCGACCAGTCGCCGCGCACGCGCCCGGCGATGAGCGCCACGTAGACGGCCCAGGCCGCGGCCGACAGCAGCACCATCGGGTCTGTCGGCCACCCCGGCACCCTGAAGGTCTCGGCGCGGATCACGCCGGCCGCCATGCCCATGGTGAGGAACGGCAGACCGAGCGCCGTGGCGTGGTAGATGAGCCGGTCGAGAGCCGCCAGCGAGGGAAGGCGCCCAAGTACACCGCCGGTCCTGCGGCGGCGCAGGAGCGTCTCCTCGCCGAGGTAGATGATCGCCGCGCCGCCGGCCACGTAGAGGCAGCCGATGGCCACCAGCATCACGGCCACGTGGACCACGACGATGTCGCTGCGCAGCGCCGGCGCGAGCCCGCCCGGCGGGTCGTAGGAGATCAGCGCGATCGTGAGCAGCACGAGCACGACGGGCATCACGTACAGGCCGACAGCCTTGATCTTGGTGAACGACTCGAGCACGTGCCACACGAGCACGATCGCCCACGCCACCAGCACCAGAGACTCGTAGAGGCCGGCGAACGGGAAGTGCCCGGCGGCCACGCCGCGGAAGATGAGGCCAAGGGTCTGCGCCACGAGGCCGGAGGCGGCCACGATCAGCCCCACCCGGTTCATCCAGGGGCGCTGCGTGACGAACCCGATGAGGAACACGGCGAAGGCGGCCGCGTACAGGAGGTACGCGAGCCACACGAGGATGACGGCGGCCTGCTGCATCAGCGTCTGTCAGTGCCTTTCTGCGCCCGTGGTGGGGCGGAGCTTCACTCCGCCTCGGGCGCGGGCGTCTGCCGCTTGACCTCGCTCTCGAGGAGCTGGACGTCGCGCTTCAGCGCGGTCACGCGGTGAGCGCTCATGAAGTAGTAGATGATCAGTACGGCCATGATGACGGCGTAGGCCGCGGCGACGTACTTGGCGCCTTCTGCAACGGTCATGGAATCAGCCTCCCAGAGAGATCTTGAGGTCGGTCACTCGGTCTTTGAGCTCCTCGATCGCGAGGTCGCGGCGGATCAGGGCCGCCATCAGCAGCGTCATGCCGACCATGCAGATGGCGAAGCTCACGGCCATGCTGCCGGACATGCCGCCGCCGCCGGGGCCGATGACCACGGGGTGCAGGCCCTCGGGCAGGAACCGCGTGGCGAAGAAGGTGATCGGCACGTCGATGAACGCGATGATGGCGAACACCGCCGCGTAGGTGGCGCGGCGCTGCTCTTCGTCCACGACGGAGCGGAGCACCCAGTAGGCGGCGTAGAGGAAGCAGACGAGGAGGAACGTCGTGAGGCGAGGCTCCCAGGCCCACCACGTGTCCCACGCGGCCTTGCCCCAGATCATGCCGGTGGCCATCACGAGGACGCTGAACACGAGGCCGACGCGCACGCTCACGAACCCCAAACGGTCCCACTTCAGGTCCTGCGAGCGCAGGTACATGACCGCCGCCACGAACGCTACGCCGAACGACACGAGCGCGGCCATGGAGATCGGCGCGTGGTAGTAGAGGATCTTCTGGCTGAACCCCATGCTGGACGCGTCGATGGGCGAGTACCAGAAGGCGAGCAGGACACCGATGATGAGAAAGGCGCCGGCCCCGATGAACAGCGCCGGCGCGCTGACGAGCTTCTTCACGCTCACTCTCCTATGGCGAAGTCGTAGGTGCCCCAGGCGGCGACGAGGAAGATCGCGTCGAAGCCGAGGAGAAACAGGATGCGGGCGACCAGACTACCGAACCCGACGCCCTCCGCGAAGACGAGCGTCGTTGCGCCGGTGGCGGCGATCAGCACCGGCACGATCAGTGGCAGGAACAGGATGGGCAGCAGCAGGTCGCGCGAGCGGGTGTTCATGGAGATGGTGGCGAGCAGCGTGCCGAGCGAGCAGATGCCGAGGTCGGCGAGCAGCAGCACGGCGAGGAACGGCAGCAGGTCGCCGACGAAGCTGCGCTGCACGAAGAACAGCGCGAACACCGGCACCGCCACCGCCTGGATGATCAGCAGGAAGACGAGGTTGCCGACGGTCTTCGCGAAGAAAATGGTCACGCGGTCGACCGGGCAGAGCAGCAGGCCGTCCAAGCAGTGCTCATCCTTCTCCTGCGCGAAGGAACGGTTGAGCCCGAGCAGCATGGCGAAGATGAACGTGACCCAGAGCATACCGCCGGTGAAGTAGGTGAGGTCCGCGCCCTCTTTCACCGTGAAGGCGTAGTGGAAGATGATCATCGCGAGCAGCACGAAGAGGATCATGCTCACGAGCATGTCCCGCGTGCGCAACTCGCGGATGAGGTCCTTGCGCAGCATGGCCTTGAACTGGGTCCAGCCGCTCATCACACGACGCTCCCGTCGTGCACGTGCTCGCGGTAGACGGCGCTGAAGGTCTCGTGGTCCACGCCGGCCGCATGCTCGTAGGCGATGCGGCCGTTCTCGATGATCATGAGGTCCGTCCCCCACTCCAGGCCCTTGGCGATGTTGTGGGTGACCATGAGGAACGTGTGCTCGTCGCGGATCTCCGTGAGCAGCCCGTCGAGGATGTCCACCGCGCGCGGGTCGAGGCCCGAGTGCGGCTCGTCCAGCAGCAGGACCCGCGGGCGGTGCAGGATGGCCCGCGCAATGGCGAGCCGCTGCCGCATGCCCTTGCTGTAGGTGCGCACCACGTCGTGCCTGCGCGCCGAGAGCTCAAGTCGCTCCAGCAGTTCGGTGATGCGCGCCTCGCGGTCCTCGACGCCGTACATATCGGCATAGAAGCGCAGGTTCTCCTGGGCGGTGAGGTCCGGGTACAGCATGGCGTTGTGCGAGATGAGGCCGATGGCCTTGCGCACCGGCATGGGGTCCTCGCGCACGTCGTGGCCGGCCACCTGCACCTTGCCGCCGCTCGCGGTGAGCAGGGTGGCGATCACGCGCAGGGTCGTCGTCTTGCCGGCGCCGTTGGGGCCGAAGATGCTCAGGAACCCGCCGCGCGGCACGCCGAAGGAGATGCCTTTGAGCACCTCACGGCGGCCGAACGTCTTGCGCAGGCCCTCGATCGCGATCTCGAGGGGAGCCCCGCCGTCCTGCCGGTCCTTGTCGTCCGACATCGGCGAGCTCACCTACGCGGTCGCGTCCGCCGCGACGCGCTCGGAGACGCGGGCCTCCTGCTCCTGCTTCCGGCGCTTGGGCCAGAGGGAGACGACGGCGCCCACGACGAGCAGGATCGAGCCGGTCCACACCCAGCGGATGAGCGGGAAGACGACCAGGCGCAGAGCGATCGTCTTGGAGGTGCCGTCGAACGGCTCGTCGGCGACGACGAAGAGGTCCTCGAACGGCCGCCCTAGGATCACGGCGCGCACGGCGGCCCCGGCGACCGGGTAGACGTCGGTGTGCGGCTTGAGCACGCCCAGCGACTTGCCGTCCTTGGTGACGGCGAAGGTGGCGGTGGTCTTGGTGGAGCTCTGCGGACCGGTGCTGTCGGCCATGCTCTTGTACGTCAGCGTGTAGCCGTTGAGGCTGGCGGTCGCGCCCGGCTTGACCTTCAAGATGGTCGAGCTCTCGACCTTGTAGACGGTGGAGCCGAGCAGACCGGCGACGATCAGCACCATGCCCATGTGCACGACGTAGGCGGCGGTGCGCGTGCGACTGCCGGTGAAGGCGCGCCCCAGGCCGGACCAGAGGCTCTTGTCAGGTCCGGCCGCCCGGCGCGCCGAGCGCAGCACGAACTGGACGACGGCGCCGAAGGCGAAGCCGCAGACCATGAGGCCGATGAAGCCCAGGACGTTGGACTGGAACTCGAGGTACAACCACAGCGGGACGGAGAGCAGCATCGTCACGGTGGGCAAGATGAGCGTCCTGCGCAGCTGGGCGCCGTCGGTCTTGCGCCAGGCGAGCAGCGGGCAGACGGCGATCAAGGCGAGGACCAGCACGCCGAGCGGACGCGCGACGGCGTCGTAGGTGCTCGCCCCCACCGACCGGTCGAGCAACAGCGGCACGGCGACGGTGCCGAACGCCACCGCGACTGCGAACAACGTGAGCAGCAGGTTCGTGACGTAGTAGAGGAAGTCGCGCGAGAGCCAGCTGTCCACGTCGTCGTGGCTGCCGAACTTCCGCCAGCGCCAGACGATGAGCCCCACGCTTGAGACCGCGACGACGATCAGGAACGTGGACAGGATCCACACCAGCACCTGGCGCTTCTCGAACGCGTGCACCGACTGGATGAGACCGGTGCGCGTGGTCCAGGTCGCGAGGATCGTGAACCAGAACGTGACCGCGGCCAGACCGAGCGCCCAGCGCTTGAACAGGCCGCGCGCCTTGTACAGCGTGAAGGAGTGGAGCAGCGCCGTGGCCGTGAGCCACGGCACCAGCGACGTGTTCTCCACGGCGTCCCAGCCCCAGTAACCGCCGAAGCTCAGTACCACGTAGGCCCACCAGGCGCCGAGGCCGATCCCCAGCGAGAGGAACAGCCAGCCGAACACGGCCCACTTCTGCGAGCGCTGGACCCAGAGCTTGTCGCCGCGCCCAAGCAGCAGCGTGCTGACGGCGAACGCGAACGGCACGGCCAGCCCGACGTAACCGACGAAGAGGCTCGGCGGATGCAGCACCATGGCGGGGTGCAGCAGCAGCGGGTTGAGGCCGAACGGCATGGCGCCGGCCTCGGCCTTGACGAACGGGTTGGAGCCCGTGTCGAGCACCATGAGGGCGGCGAACACCGCGGAGATGATGCTCAGTACCGCCACCGCCCCGGCCGTCAGCCGCTCGAGGCGGTTGAGGTCGATGACCGCGAGGATGATGACGGCGACCGCGAGCAGCAGCAGCCACAGCAGGAACGAGCCCGACTGGCCGGCCCAGAAGCCGGCGATACGGTAGAAGGTCGACAACGTCGCGTCGGAGTTCTCGGCGACGTAGCCGAAGCTGAAGTCCGCCTTGAGGAACGCCTGCAGCAGCACCGCCGAGGCGATGACCGTGGTCAGGAAGAAGCCGTAGACGGCGTAATAGCCGTAGCGGATGAGGTCTTTGCGGTTGCCGAAGAACCCGAAGGCGATGAACCAGACGGCGCCGAGCGAGAAGACGAGCGCAGCGATCAGCGAATAACGGCCAAGCTCGATCATGTTGCCGACCTCACTGCTCGGGCGCTGGTGCTGGTGAGGCCGATCCCTGGTACTTGCTGGGACACTTGGTCTGCAGCTGGTCGGCGGTGATCAGCGCCCCGTTGCTGGCGTACTTGCCGATGACCACCACGTCGACGCCGGTGTCGAACGTGTCGGGCATCTGACCGCTGTACAGCACGTTGACCGTGTCCTGCTTGCCCGTCAGGTCCTGGATGGCGAAGCGGACTCCGGTGGAGTCACGCTTGATGGTGCCGTCGAGCACCTTGCCGCCGACCTTGACGTTCTTGCCGTCGTACTGCCCGGTGACGAGATCCGACACCTGCCGGTAGTACGCGCCCTGCTTCTGCACCAGGAACACCACGCCGACGATGAAGACGACCACGATGACACCGGTGGCGACGAGCAGACGAGTGCGGGATTTCTTGTTCAAGCGGAATACCCCTGGTTGTATGTGCCGGAGCCGGACTAGTGTAGCCGACGAATCGCGTTCTTGCCATTTCCACTACGCGGGAGTGAGTATGCATGTCCCCCCGGCCCGCGCGCGACCCGCGCGCACGCTTGCGCCGGGCTCCATGACATGGACAGCGGGAGGGCGGTAGCCCGTGGCTCCGTCGGCAGGCCTAGAGGCAGGAGAAGTCGCCTGCCGCGGCGTAGCTAGCAGCATGCCCATCGACAAACGTCGCGAGACGAAGGTCATCGCTGTGGTGTTCGCCGAGGTCGTCGGCGCGGGCCCCGCGGACAGGGAGAAGCTGCGCGGCGCCCTCGAGCGCGTCAACCGGCTTTTCGAGCCGGCGATCGCCGAACAGTTCGGCCTCTCCGGCGATGACCGCGTCGACGGAACTCTCGCCGACCCCGCCCAGACGCCGCTGTGCCTCAGCGTGCTGCGTGAGCGGCTGGCGCCGCTGCAACTGCGCGCCGGCGTCGGTATCGGCGCCGTGGACCACCTTCGCGAGCTGACTGCGACCGACCGCGACGCGTACTCGGTCGCCCGCCGGGCCCTGCAGTTGGTCATCCGCGACAAGGGTCTCACCCGCTACCTCGGCACCGGCGACGCCGGCGACGTGCTCCTCGGCGCGCTCTGCCGCCTCGTCGACCCGCTCATCCGCGCGCGCACGCACAAGCAGTGGGAGGCGATCGCCGCCTACCGGGAGCTGGGCCACCAGCGTGAGGTCGCCGAGAAGCTGGGAGTCACACGCCAAAGCGTCGGCGACCGCCTGAGCGCCGGCAACCGGCGTGCGGTGGAAGAGGCCGACGCCGCCGTCGCCGCCTACCTGAGCTACCAGCGCCGCCAGCGGTTCGGCTGACGCGGGCTCGACCTGTACAGAGGGACCGCACAGGCACTCCCCGCCACCCGAGACCCCCGGGGACGCGCGCCGGCGTCAGGAAGAGGGCGGCGCGTTCAGCGGAGCGCAGTCGCCGCCCAGGTCGAGCAGCTTCTCCACCCCGTGCGGCAAGGCCGCGGCGACCATCGCGAACTGTTCGCTGCACGCGCGCGGGCTGCCCGGCATGTTGATGATGAGGGTCTTGCCGCGGATGCCGCTCACTGCGCGGGACAGCATGGCGTGCGGCGTCTTCTCGAGCGAGCCCGCGCGCATGGCCTCGGCGAAGCCGGGCGCCTGACGGTCGAGCACCGTCAAGGTGGCCTCGGGCGTCACGTCCCGGCTGGTCATGCCGGTGCCGCCGGTGGTCAGGATGAGGTTGACCGGCGTCTCGTCGGCCCAGTGCCGCAGCGCCTCGGCGATCTGGTCGGTCTCGTCGGGCACGATCGCCCGCTCCACGGCCGCCACGCCCATCTCGCGCAGCGCCTCCTCGAGCACGTCGCCGCTGGTGTCGTCGCGCTCGCCGCGGGCGCCCTTGTCGCTGGAGGTGAGCACGGCGGCGTGGATGAGGCTCTTCTTCTCCACGAAGATGTCGTCACCGGCCTTGACCTCGCCGCCCTCGAGCACGCGCACGAAGATGCCCTCGCGCGGCATTACGCAGTCACCCACCTGGTGGTAGATGGCGCAGTGCGCGTGGCACTCCTTGCCGATCTGCGTGACCTCCACGAGCGCCGGCCCGAGGCGCAGGCGCGCACCGACCGGCAGGCCGTACACACGGATGCCCTCGGTGGTGATGTTCTCGCCGAAGTCGCCGACGTCCACGTCGCCGCCGGAGTCACGCATCTTCTGCGCGCTCTCGTCGGCGAGCAGGCTGACCTGGCGATGCCAGGGGCCGGCGTGCGCGTCGGACTCGATGCCGTGCTCGACGACCAGCGTCACCGCGTCGACGGGCTTCTTCTGCACCCCCTTCTTCTCCGAGACGTTGACGGAGCGGACGCGACCGTCGGGCGGGTGGCTCATGCCTGCTCCTCCGCGGCGCCTTCGCGCCTCCAGTGCCCGCTGCGGCCGCCGCTCTTCTCGAGCAGCCGCACGCCGGTCACCTCCATGCCGCGGTCCACGGCCTTGCACATGTCGTAGACGGTGAGCGCCGCGACCGACGCGGCCACCAGCGCCTCCATCTCCACGCCGGTGCGGCCGCGCAGCCGCGCCTCGGTCGTGACGCGCAGGCCGGGCAGCGACTCGTCGGCCTCGATGTCCACAGCCACCTTGGTCAGATTGAGCTGGTGGCACAACGGGATGAGCTCGTGCGTGCGCTTTGCGGCCATGATGCCGGCCAGGCGGGCGACGGCGATGACGTCGCCCTTGGGCGCGGCCTCGTCGACGATGATCGCCATGGTCTCCGGCGCCATGACCACGGCGGCCTCGGCGCGCGCCACGCGCTCGGTCTCGTCCTTGGCGCCGACGTCCACCATGGCCGCGCGCCCGCGCTCGTCGAGGTGGCTGAGCTCGCGGTCGCTCACCGTCAGCCGCCGATCTGGGACATGGCCCGGTCGTTGGCGAGCGCCTCGCTGCAGCGGTCGTAGAGCTTGCCGGCGACGGCGGAATCGATGGCGGCGCGGAGCGCCTCGGGGTCGGCGAGCAGCGGCCGGATGTTGAGCTCCTCGCCGGAGAACAGGCAGGTGCGCAGCCGGCCGTCGGCGGTGAGCCGGAGCCGGTTGCAGTTCTCACAGAAGTGCTCAGAGACGCCGGCGATGAAGCCGACGGTGCCGCGCGCGCCGGCGACCTTCCAGTACTGCGCCGGGCCATGCCCGTAGGGGCCGTCGTGCCCGACGACCACGTACTCCTGCATGAGCTTGCGCAGCACGTCGCCGGCCGCCAGCAGGCGGCCCTCGCCGCCCAGCTCGTCGTCGCCGGCGACCCGCCGGTCCAGCGGCATGAACTCGATGAAGCGCACGTGGACGTCGTACTCACGCGTGAGCGCCACGAACTCATCGAGCTCGTCGAGCACGCCGGGCAGCAGCAGCGTGTTGATCTTGACCGGCGAGAACCCGGCGGAGAACGCCGCGTCGATGCCGGCCAGCGCGTCGTCGAGCTTGCCGCCGCGAGTGACGCGGCTGAAGCGCTCCGCGTCGAGGCTGTCCAGGCTGATGTTGACGCGCTTGAGCCCGTTGGCCGCCAGTTCGGCGGCGGACTTCGGCAGCAGCAGGCCGTTGGTGGTGAGCGAGATGTCGTGGATGCTGCTGGTGCGGCTGAGCATGCCGATGAAGTCGGCGCACCCCAGCCGCACGAGCGGCTCGCCGCCGGTGATGCGCACCTTGGTGATGCCGGCCCCGGCGGCCACGCGCGTGAAGGCGGCGAGCTCCTCGTAGCTCAGGATGTCGCCGTGGGGGCGCGCCTCCACCCCGTCGGGCGGCATACAGTACCTGCACCGCAGGTTGCAGCGGTCGGTGATGGAGAGACGCAGGTAGTCGACCCGGTTCTGTGCGCGGGGAGAGCCGTCCATGGACTGCCAGTGTACGACACCCGTCACGCGCTCGTCACTCGAGGGGACAACGCAAGAAGGGCCGGACAGGCCGTGGGCCCGAAAGGACGACGGACACCGGGCGGGCATGCCTGTACTCCTTCCGGAGGAGTACCCGCCCGGCGCCGCGTCGCCACGGTCCTTTGCTCACCGAAGCGGCGAAGGGGGACCAGGTGGCGCGGACGAGAGAATGGGCGAGAAACCCCGGCCGCGCCGCCCCGTCCCCAGGCGCCGCAGCGGCCCGGCAGTCAGCAGGGAAGGAGGACCGGCGCGAAGCCGGATGCTCTCTCCTTTCCACACTGGGAGACACGGCGGTTTCCCGCTGTACCCTGCCGGCATCCGGCTCCATAGGCGTTGCCCGTAGGAGTCCGGCGCTCGGAGAAGCCCCGCCAGTATAAGGATTCCCTTACCGGCGGGGCAAGACGTGTCAGCCCGCGGGCAGCACGTGCACGTCCGCAGCCCGGACCGTCACGGCGACGGGACCGCCCACACGGATGCCGGCCGCCTCGAGATCGGCGGCCGGGACGAGGGCCTCGAGCGGCGCCGGCGCCTCGAGGCCCACCAGCACGTGGCCGCCCTGGAGTGTCAGGCGGGTGACGGTGCCCGTAAGCTCGCCGGGCCCGACCTTCGTCACGCCGGGATGAGGCGCGCCGGGCCCGGCCGCCGCCGGCGCGGCCCAGAGGCGCACGTCCTCGGGCCGGACCACCACGACGGTGGCCGCCTCCGGCAGCGGCTCGGCGGCGAGCAGCCGCCCACCGGCCTCGAGCACGGCCACGCGGGGGTCAGCCGGGTCGCGGCGCGCGGCCAGTACGTTACGCGCGCCGAGGAACCGGGCCACCGCGGCGGCGGCCGGCCGGCGCAGCACGTCTATCGGCCGGCCCGTCTGGTGCACGCGTCCGGCGATCATCACGGCGACCTCGTCGGCCAGCGCAAAGGCCTCGTCGCGGTCGTGCGTCACGTGCAGCAGGGGCAGCCCGCGCTCGCGACAGACGCGACGCAGCACCTCCTGGAGCGCCTCGCGGGCCTCCGGGTCGACGGCGCTGAGCGGCTCGTCGAGCAGCAGGGCGCGGGGCCGGGCGGCGAGCGCCCGCGCCAGCGCCGCCCGCTGGCGCTCGCCGCCGGAGAGTGTAGCCGGGCGGCGGGCGAGCAACTCCGTCGCGCCCACCGCCTCCGCGAGGCTGCGTACCTCGGCGGCGCGCGGCGCGCGCCCGTCCCCGCGCCGCATGCCGTAGGCGATATTGGCGGCCACCGTCATGTGCGGGAAGAGCAGCCCGTCCTGGAACACCAGCCCGACGTGGCGCCGCTCGGGAGCCAGGCCGGTCACGTCGGCGCCGGCCACCCGCACCTCGCCGGCGCGAGGCCGGCGCACCCCGGCGACGGCCTCCAGCACCAGGCTCTTGCCGGCGCCGCTCGGCCCGAGCAGCACCAGGTAGCGGCCGTCCTCCACGGCGAGGTCCAGCGGCCCCGCGAGGAACCCGCCGGCCTCCACCTCGAGTGCGCGCGCCTCGATCACTTCGCCCCCGTCCCGGACCGGCGGGTCTTGACGCCCGCACGCCGCCGCGGCACCAGGAACGAGCGCACCAGCAGGAACACCACGAACGCCACGATGACGATGAGTACCGCGGGCGGCTGCGCGGCGCGCAACCCGAACCCCTCGAACCGCTCGAAGGTCAGCACCGAGATGACCTTGGGGTTGTAGGCCAGGATCACCACCGCGCCGAACTCGCTGATCCCCCGACCCCACATCAGCACCGCCCCGGCCAGGACCCCGCGCCACGCCTGCGGGAACGTGACCCGCGCGAACGCGCCGAAGCGCGACGACCCGAGGGTGCGCGCCACGTGCTCGTAGCGCTCGTCGACAAGGGCGAACGCCTCGCGCGAGCCGTCGATGAGAAACGGCAGGCTGACGAACAGCATCGCCAGCACGATGCCGGCCATGGTCTCCGTGAAGGTGATGCCGAACGGCGCCAGCAGCCGCCCGACGACGCCCTCGCGCCCGTAGACGGTGAGCAGGGCGATCCCGGCGGCCGTGTGCGGAAAGACGATGGGCAGGTCGATGACGCCCTCGAGGGCGCGCTTGCCGGGGAAGTCCTTGCGCGCCAGGAGGTATGCGAGCGGCACGCCGGCGACGAAGCCGATGACGGTACAGATCAGCGCCGCCGTGACCGTGAGCACCAGGGAACGGCGCACGTCGTCCTGGCGCAGCGCCTCGCCCAGCAGGCCGGCGCCGGCGCCGGCGATCATGCTGGCCGCCGGCAGTAGGACGAAGGTCAGCACCGCCGCTCCGGCGACGGCGCATAGCGCCCAGAACAGCGAGATGCGGCGGCCGGGCATCAGGAGGGCGGGCTCAGGGAGTCTGCGCGCACGCCCGCCTCACCTCCTGCGGCGCGGCCGCCGGGTCGTCCAGTTCAGGCGGCGTCAGCACGGGCTGGTGGTCGGCCGTGAGGATCCTCCGGCCCTCGGGTCCGAGCAGGAAGGCGGCGAACTCGCGGGCGAGGCCCGGGTCCGGCGCGTTCGCCGGGATGGTGAACGCGTAGCGGATCCAGTCGCCCGTGAACTCGGGCCGGACGCTGGCAAAACGGCGGAAGTCCAGCTTGACGGCCACCGTCCCGTAGGCGGCGCGCTCCTCCTCCTTGCCGAGGTCGATGGGGGCCGGCAGCCGCACGTACTTCAGCCCGTGCTGCCGGGCCACGCTCTCGTACTCGAAGGCGCAGTCGAGGTCCCCGGACTCGAGGAGAGCGACGAGCTGGATGCTGGCGCCCCGGATCACGATGTTGGAGCCGGTCTGCGTCTCGAGGATCTCCGGCACCTCGACCACGTCCACGCCGTCCCGGCTCCCCACGGTGATGGGCGCGGTCAGCCGGCCCATGAGCATGTCCTCGAGCAGGTAGGGATCGTCGTACGCGTGCTCGGCCAGCTGCAGGACCATGAGCGCGCGGTAGCCGGCCGGGTCGAACCTCGGGTCGGCGAGACCGAAGCGCACATCGGGCTGCGTGATCCGGCGATACCACGTCTTCGATGTCAGCTCGCCGGCCAGCGGGCTCCTGGGCGAGATGGCCAGCACCACCCGGTTGGTGGCGAACGTGCAGTACCAGCTCGCCCACGGCTTGCCGGTCGCCGGGTCGTCGCGGTCGTACAGCAGCGGCGGTATCAGCTGCTCGTCGGCGGTGAAGACCAGGTCCCTGCGGTCGCCGAGCTCGGTGACGTGGCGGAGCACCTGGATGCTGCCGTGGGCCTCCGTCACCACGTCCACGTCCGGGTGCTCCTTCTCGAACGCCGCCGCCACCTCGTCGAACGGCACGATCAGGCTGCCGGCGTAGATGAGTTTGACCTGCCGCTTGTCCGAGCTGCACCCGGCCAGCAGGACCGTGAGACACAGGAGGGCGGCGAGCACGGCCGCGACCCGGGTCACGGCCTCACCCGCCGCCGCAGCAGGGCGGCGCAAGGACCACCTCACCGCCGCCTCCTCTCACCTCACCCGCACGACGATGCGTGCGATACCCCCGGGCATCTGAGCCTCGCTCAGCCCCGGGCCGACGAGTCGCAGAGGGAAGTACTCGTCAGGCAACTCGCCCCCGTCCACCTTGGACGAGAGGATGACGTTGGTCTTGCCGGCGATCTTGCGGGAGTCGATGGTGACGACCTTGCCGGCGCGGGTCTCGAACTGGATCAGGTAGCCCTTCCTGGCCAGCTTGCCGTTGTAGGCGCCGGCGTCGTGCTTCTTCTGGTCGTCGACCATGCCGGCGACGAGGTAGAGCGGGACGCCCTCCCAGCGGCGGCCCTGAGCGTCCACCCAGCCGGAGCCGTGGCAGCCCGGAGAGGCACAGTTGACGTAGGAGGCGCGGGTGATCTCTCCAGGCACCGCGCCCTCCAGCTGCACCTTCCAGGCGGCCGACGCCTTGGTGACGCTCATCTCCTCGAGCCACTTGATGGCCCAGTGGCCGTCGACGACCTGTCCCGGCGTGTCTTCGGCGACGGCCAGCTTGAGCGGCCCGTCGTCGGCAGCGATCGGCTTGGCCTCGTGCTGGTAGGCGACGATCACATGCAGTGTGCCGTCGGCGGGCTCCTCGTCCCCGGTCGCCGGATCGTACGTGGTGAACCCGTTCTCCATGATCTGGCGATACGAGAACGTCATGCCGTAGCCGTCCTTGGCCACGATGGTGACGCCCGTGGTGCGCGAGATCCCGCCGACGAGCGCCGCCAGGTCGGCCAGCGGCACGCCCTTGTACTGCGATGGGGGCGTGATGACGCCGGTGCTGCTCTTGATACCGGCGTAGCCCTGGTAGGACGGCAGCGCCTGGAGCTGGCCCATCGTGAACGTCCGGCTGCCGGCCTCACCCCTGATGGTGAGGACGACGGGCCCGGACGCCGCGGGTGAAGGAGAGGCTGCCTGGCCGCCGGAGCCGCCGCAAGCGGCGGCCAGCACGGCCAGGCCCACCGCGCCCACCGTGAGGACGCAGAGCACGCAGATGCGCGCCCGCACACTCACTTGGGCAGCAGGTAGATCTTGCTGACGCGCCCGATGGACTTGGACGACGGGACCCACTTGACCGGCCCCACCAGCTTGAGCGGGTAGTACCTGGTCGTCAGGTCCGAGCCCATCAGCTTGTTGGCTAGGATGATGCTGGTCTTGTCGCGTACGGTGCGCGAGCCGATGATGGCGTACTTGCCGCTCGCGGACACGAGCTTGATGCGGTAGCCCTTGCGCGCCAGCACCTCGTTGTAGGCGCTGTAGCTGTCGTGACCCGGACCGCCGTCGACCTTGCCGATGCAGAGGAACAGCGGCACGCCGCTCCAGGTCTTCTTGGTCGTCGGGTTCAGCCAGGCCTGACCATGGCAGCCCGGCGTGGCGCAGGAGTCGTACGTGGCACGGTCGAGCGTGTAGGTCTGGCGCTTGCCGTTCTTGCCCTTGAGACCGTACATCTTGACCTTCCAGTCGGCGACGGCGCCGCGAAGGTTGATCTTGGAAGTCCGCTTGACCAGCAGGTGCCCGTCGACGACCTGGTTCTCGTTCGTCTGCTGGGCGATGACGAGGCGCAGAGGCCCCTGGTCGGGCGGGATGAGCGAGCCGCTCTGCTCGTAGGCGATGACTATCTGCCACTCCGCCTTCGGGTCAGCCTTCACGGCCTTGTCCTTGCCACCATCGTTGACCACGTCGTACCACTGCAGGCCCGTATGGTTGAAGACGTTGTCGTAGGTGAACGTCATGCCGTAGTTGTCCGGTGCGGTGATGTCGCACGCGTTGAGGGACGTCATCGTGACTCCCGCCGCCGCGAGTACGTCGGTCACCAGGGCGCCCTTGACGGGCTCGGGCCTGGTGACGTCGCCATGACTGTCGACGAACCCCGAGTACCCCGAGTACTCCGGCAAGGCTTTGAGTTGCGTCATGGTCAAGGAGACCGGGTCCGCGCCGTTGACGGTGACCGTGAGGACGGCGTCCTCGGCAGCCTTCGCCTGCGGAGAGCTGGGGGCGATCGCCGCGGCGACTGCCACCGCGGCGACAGCGAGCAGTGCCAGCAGCACCGTCACCACGATCGTTCTGCGGATCTTCATTGTTGCTCCCTCGTGTGAAAGCCTCCGGCGGCGGCGCGGCGGGGAGAATGGGCGAGACCCCCCGCCGCGCCGCTGGTGCCGGAGCGGCTCCCGGCTCAGAACTTAAGCCGGATCTTGATGACCCCGTAGGCCGACAGCTTGTTGTTGAACGGCTGCGTGATGGGCGGGCCCCCGACAAAGCGGAACGGGGCCTCACCGTCCTCCAGCAGGTGGTCGGCCTTGATCTTGGCGACGATCCAGTGCACCCGCGGCTTGCCGTTCTTGAGGATCAGCTTGCTGCTGATCGTGGGCGAGTAGCCGTCGCGACAAACGAACTGGATCCTGTACCCCTTCTTGGCCTTCGCCAGGTTGAACGCCCCAGGCTTGGCGTCGTCCACCTTGGCAAGCAGCTTGTACAGCGATTGACCCTTGTAGACGTACTTGAGGGATGGATTGATGTCGCCGGCCTTGGTCCCGTCCCACTTTGCGGTAGCCGGGACCTTGGCGATGGGCAGCACCTTGGTCTTCTTGCCTTGAAGCGTCAGCGTCCAGCCGCCGGGCGGCGGTCCGCCGGCGGTATCAATCGTCGCCTTGGTCCCGGGCGTCTCCGGCGTCACTCCCTGGTCAAAAGGGTGCGCCCGCCTCGACCGGCACGATGCTAATGCGCTCCACGCTGCCGACCTTGCGGCTGCTGAACACGTTGGCGTCGTTGGTGAACAGCTTGAGCGGCCACATGGGCTTCCAGCTGGCGGCGTCGTTCTTGATCGACGCCGTGCCGAGGTAGAGCGGCCGGCCGTTCAGACGGTCGGCGACCACGAGGGCGTCCTTCAGCGAGGCCACCTCGGCGCTCGTGAAGGTGGCGCTGTAGCCGTCCACACCGGTGACGACCACGTTGTAGCCGGGCGCCTTGGTGGCGAGCTTCACGTTGAAGGCGCCCGGGTTCTTGTCGTCGATCCTGCCGACGAGGCGCCAGAGGCCGACGCCCGCGTAGGTCAGGTCGTCGGCGGCGTCGTCCGGGGTCTTGTTGTCGTCGACCACGGTCGCCTTGACGCCGGGCTGCTTCTGCCAGGCGCGGTAGGTGTAGCTGGCGACCGAAACGCGCTTGGCGCCGCGCAGCTGCAGCAGCCAGCCGTAGGGCACACCCGCGTCGACGCCCTTGGCCTCGGAGGCCTCGACCGGCACGATGCTGATGCGCTCCACGCTGCCGACCTTGCGGCTGCTGAACACGTTGGCGTCGTTGGTGAACAGCTTGAGCGGCCACATGGGCTTCCAGCTGGCGGCGTCGTTCTTGATCGACGCCGTGCCGAGGTAGAGCGGCCGGCCGTTCAGACGGTCGGCGACCACGAGGGCGTCCTTCAGCGAGGCCACCTCGGCGCTCGTGAAGGTGGCGCTGTAGCCGTCCACACCGGTGACGACCACGTTGTAGCCGGGCGCCTTGGTGGCGAGCTTCACGTTGAAGGCGCCCGGGTTCTTGTCGTCGATCCTGCCGACGAGGCGCCAGAGGCCGACGCCCGCGTAGGTCAGGTCGTCGGCGGCGTCGTCCGGGGTCTTGTTGTCGTCGACCACGGTCGCCTTGACGCCGGGCTGCTTCTGCCAGGCGCGGTAGGTGTAGCTGGCGACCGAAACGCGCTTGGCGCCGCGCAGCTGCAGCAGCCAGCCGTAGGGCACACCGGAATCGGCACGGTGCACGGCCAGCGCGGGTGCGGCCAGCGTGAGCAGCACGACCGCCGCCGCCATGGTGGCCAAGGTGAATCTCGTCTTCATGCTCTCTCCTCCCAAGAGGTTCCCTTCACGCCTCTCCGAGGGATGGTCGCGAGACTGCCTGTGCGGCCGAGGACGGCGAAGCGAGGACTGGCTCCTTCTCCTTTCCGCCCTGGGAGACACGGCGGTTTCCCGCTGTACCCTGCCGGCATCCGGCTCCATAGGTCTCTCCCCGTAGGAGCACGGTGCTCAGAGAAGCAGAGACATTCTAAGGACTTCCTTAGGGGACGTCACGTCCTCTGTGGATGAGCAAGGGCCGGGGTCGTGGACAGGTTGTCCTGCCCGTCGCCCGGCCCGGAACGAAAAAGAGGGCGGCGGGCCCGAAGGCCCGCCGCCCCATGTGCTCGGCGCGGCGCGCTACTGCACCGCATGCGGGCGTCTAGCGCGCCGCACCTCGTAAGTCAGTCAATGTCGCGTGCCTCCTTTCGCCGTGGCTCCCGGCCGGTCACGCCTCGTGCTTTCCCAGCCACGCGACCCCCCGGCCGCCTGCCCGTCCGAGCCCCTTATGGTCCGAGCGGCTCGCGCAGGCAAGCGTCGATGGGTGGTCCGCCGGTCTGCCAGTCCATCTCGCGGATGGCCACCATCTTCAGTTCCGTCATTTCCCGGATTGCGTATTTCAACCCTTCGCGGCCAATGCCGGAGCCCTTGATACCACCATACGGCATGTGGTCAACCCTGAAGGTGGGGACTTCGTTGATCATGACCCCGCCGACCTCGAGGCGCCGGGCCGCGTACATCGCCTTGTTCAGGTCGTTGGTGAACACGCCGGCCTGCAGGCCCATCTCGCTGTCGTTGCTGACATCGATGGCCTCGCAGAGGTCGCGCGCCTTGAGGATGCTCAGCACGGGGCCGAACACCTCCCTGGCGCAGACCTTCATCTCACGAGTGACATCGGTGAGCACGGTAGGACGCAGGCGGCCCTGTTCATCCGCACCGCCGGTGGTGAGCGTGGCGCCCTGGTCCACGGCCTCCTGGATCCAGCCCTTGACCCGCTCCGTCTCGCCCTCGTTGATGAGCGAGGCGACGTCGGTGGACTCGTCCAGCGGGTCCCCGACCTTCAGCGCCTCGACCAGAGGGATGAGCTTCTCCATGAACGCGTCGTACACCGCCTGGTGGACCACGACGCGCTGCACCGAGATGCAGATCTGGCCGGAGTTGGCGAACCCGCCGGCCACGACGCGCTGCACCGCGAGGTCCAGGTTCGCATCGTCGTCGACGATGGTCGCCGAGTTGTTGCCGAGCTCCAGCGTGACCATCTTCATGCCGGCGTCGCCGGCGATCTGCCGCCCCACCGGCGGGCTGCCGGTGAAGCTGACCATGTTGGTGCGCTCGTCGGTGACCATCATGTTCCCGATGCTGCGACCCGGGCCGACGACCACCTGCAGCGTGCCGTCGGGGAGGCCGGCCTCGGCCAGGATCTCCGCCAGCCGCAGCGCCGTGAGCGGGGTGTTGGAGGCCGGCTTGAGGACGACCGCGTTGCCGCCGGCCAGCGCCGGCGCCACCTTGTGCGCCACCAGGTTGAGCGGGAAGTTGAACGGCGAGATGGCGGCGATCACGCCGCGCGGCTCGCGGATCGTCCAGCCGAAGCGGTGCTCGCCGCTGGGGTCGGCGTCCATCTCGATGAGGTCGCCGGCGGTGCGCTTGGCCTCCTCGCCCGCCCAGCGGAACGTGCTGGCGCCGCGCTTGGCCTCCACGCGCGCGTCCTTGAGAGGCTTGCCGCCCTCGGCGGCGATGATGTGAGCGATCTGCTCGGCGTTGTCCTCGATCAGGTGCGACGCGCGCTCCAGAATCTCCGCGCGCTTCCAGGCCGGCGTCCACCGGTACGCCTCGGCGGCCGTGCGCGCGCGGTCGAGCACGCGGTCCATGTCCTCGAGGGTGGCCGTGGGGATGCGCGCCAGCTCGGCGCCGTCCCACGGGGCGCGCAGGACCATCTCCTCCCCCGTCCCGTGCGGCGGGGTGATGACGAGGTCCGGCGCGACGATGTCGCTGACCCGGATCCCCACTACGTCTCGTGCGGTCGTGCTCATCACGAACCTCCCCCTCCTCCGGCTTCGCGCCGGCAGTCTGGTCCATGTGGTCTGCCGGCGTGCTTACCCGGCAGGGCCGGCCGGCTCGTGCGCCGGCGGGGGCCGTCGGCCGCCCTCTCCGCGGCCGCCCCGCCATTTCAGCCTCTCAGGGAGTGCAGTTCGCGCAGAACTTCACCCAGGCCTCGTCCTTGGCCGTCTCGCCCTCGCGGAACGGCCGCCGGTCGCTGAGCGGCACGACCCTGCGGCTTTCGCGCTTGCCGTTGCCGCCGCTCGGGTCGTACGCGCACGACTCGTCTCCCGGCTTGCCGCGCTGGTACACGCCCATCGGCTGGTCCGTGAGGTCGATGTTGATCTGCTTGATCTCCGTGTACTCGTCGAGTCCGTAGCTGCCCAACTCGCGGCCGACGCCGCTCTGCTTGTAGCCGCCCCACGGGGCCTCGCTGTACGTTGGGTGGTACGTGTTCACCCAGGTGATGCCGGCGCGCAGGGACTTGATCACGCGCATGGCGCGCGTGACGTCCTTGGTCCACACGGCGCCCGCGAGCCCGTAGATCGTGTCGTTGGCGATGCGGATCGCCTCTTCCTCGCTGTCGAACGGGATGACCACGAGCACCGGCCCGAAGATCTCCTCCTGGGCGATGCGCATGGAGTTGTCCACGTCCACGAAGATGGTGGGCTCATAGTAGAAGCCGCCGCCGATCAAGCGGTGGCCGCCGGTGGCGAGGGTCGCGCCCTCCTCCCGGCCGATGCGCACGTAGTCCTCGACCTTATCGAGCTGCTGCTTGCTGACCAGCGGGCCCATCTCGCTCTCCTCGTCGAGCGGGTCGCCCACCTTGATCGCCATGGCGCGGCTGACCAGCTCGCCGACGAAGCGGTCGTGGATCGAGCGCTCCACCAGCAGCCGCGAGCCTGCTGAGCACACCTCGCCGGTGCCGGCGAAGATGCCGATGAGCGCGCCGTCGATGGCGGCCTCGAAGTCGGCGTCGGCGAACACGATGTTGGGACTCTTGCCGCCGAGCTCCAGGCCGACCTTCTTCACGTTCTCGGCGCCTCTGCGCATGATGTGCTTGCCGACCTCCACCGAGCCGGTGAAGGCGACCATGTCGACGTCCTCGCTGCCGGCGAGGTAGTCGCCCACCTCACCGCCGGGCCCGGTGACGACCTGGAACACGCCCTTGGGCAGCCCGGCCTCCTCGAGGATCCTGCCGATCTCGAGGCTGGTGAGCGGGCTCACCGAGGCGGGCTTGAGGATCATCACGTTGCCGGCGGCGAGCGACGGCGCCGCCTTCCACGCCGCCATGAGCACCGGGTAGTTCCACGGCGTGATGCCTACGGTCACGCCGATCGGCTCGCGGACCACCAGGCTCATGGTGTCGCCCGGCACCTCCAGCGTCTCGCCGTGCTGGTCCTGGACCATGCCGGCGTAGAGCTCGAAGGTGTGCGCCGCGTCCTGCATGTCGACGCGCGCCTCCTCGAGGAGCTTGCCCATCTGCAGGCTCTCGAGGCGCGCGAGGTCCTCGGCACGCTCGCGGATGAGCGCCGCGGCGCGGTTCAGCACCTCGGCGCGCTCCACCGCCTTCATCTTCGGCCACGGGCCGTTGTCGAAGGCCTCGCGGGCCGCGCGCACGGCCGCCTCCGCGTCCGCTACGCCCGCCTTCGGTACGTGCGCGATCACCTCTTCGGAGGCGGGGTCGACAACTGCATATCTCTCGCCGCTGGACGCGTCCGTCCAGCGGCCGTCGATGAACATCTGGTAGTTCCTGACCTCGGTCCTGGGTGCCACGGTCGCCATGCTTCTCACCTCGTCACAGAGCCCGGCGGGAGCCGGACGTCGGTTTCATGAAGGGCGGCGGAGCAGCGGCTCAGCCGGGCGCCGCCGCCCGAGAGGGTTCACACCAATGCCATTCCCACCAATTCAGTCTGAATAACCAGAGACGGCCTGAGGCGGCCTCTATCGGGCAGCCCGGCCCGCTCCGCCGAGCGCCGCTGCAACCCCTGGGTGCTCGCGGGCCGAAGCGCTGTACGCCCCAGAGGCGGCGCGGGGCGTGTGGAAGCGGTGGGGCATGCGGAAGCGGCGTCGGGCGCGCGAACGCCCGCGCCAGGGGAGGTCGCTCAGAAGCAGCCGAGCTGGCACTGCATCACTTTGATGCCCAGCTCGTTGCAGGTGCGGCCGACGTCCGCAAGTGCGACGTCCAAGTCGCGAGCGATCTTGAAGGCGTCCTCGCAGGCGATGTGCTTGTCGTCGCCGGCATGCGCCTTCAGCGTCTCGATGAGTCGTGGGATGTTGCCGGGAGTCATCGCCCGAGTGTATCAGCCCTTCTCGCGCGTCTCCGCCGGCTTGGTCAGCTTGGCGAAGATGTACACGGCGACGTAGATGAACAGGAAGAGGAGCGCGAACAGGACCGTGAAGCCGAGCAGCCGCGGCTGCGAGTGCGGGTCGGTCACGCGGCCCAGCAGCTCGTCGGCGAGAGACCCGGGACGGCGCACGAGGTCCCAGCTGTTCCAGCGCAGGAACCGGCCCAGGTAGATGCCCAGGCTCCCGACGCCGGCGACGACCACCACGAACACCCAGCCCGCCACCGTCCCGAGGCCGCGAGCCACGATCTCGTGCATCAGGTAGAGCGAGACGATGCCCAGTATCAGGCCGGTCCAGGCGAACCAGTAGAGCATGAGCACGTCGTACCAGCCCGGCACGATGTCGCCCATGCTGCCCAGGTGCAGGAAGTCGGTGAGGATGTACGGTGCGTTGGGGAAGAAGGCGAGCCACACCACGGCCGCCAGCGCCACCAGCACCCAGAGATACGCTCGACGACGCGCGGGCGCGAGCGCGTAGGCGACGCCGGCGAAGACGAACGGCACCCAGGCGAGCGCGAGGTTCCAGAGCAGGAACCAGTAGTGGTAGGTGTGCGAGTACCACGACCGCGCGGCGATGAGCACCACACAGACGAGCGAGGCGGCCACGAGCAGGCCGATGATGGCGTACGCGAACCGGTGGCCGCCGCGGCCGTGGGCGTGCCCGCGCGGAGCGGGTCGTGGCGATGCGACGACGGGCTCGTCGTCCAGCTCCGGATCCCAGTCCTGCGGGTCGTCGGCGCCCCATCCGGAGTCGGCCGGCGGCGCTTCGGGATCGGGCGGGCCGACGTCGCGGCGCACGGCCCCGTCGAACGGCCCCGGCGTGGCCGGGTCGCGCGGGCTCATCCGCCCCCCAGGGGCGGGAAGAGCGCGACCTCGTCGCCGGGGCTCAGCAGCCGCTCGGGCCCGGCGTGCACACCATTGACGAGGACGAGGCCGGCGGCGCCCGGCTCGAGGCCCAGGGCCTCGGTGACGGCGCTCACGGTGGCGGCCTGGCCGGGCTCGAACTCCCACGCCGCGCGGCGCTCCAGGGTGCGCAGTTCGAGACCCGCGAAGAGCTTGACGCTGATCGTGCCCGGCGCGTCCGTCATGACCGGACGATACCACTCATCCTCGCGTGCCACTCTGCCGATACCGAGGACAGCACACCCCCCCGTGCCACGCACAGGCGTGCCCGCGACCATGGCCATGACCGAGGACGACATCCAGGCTGCGCCGCCCCTCGAGGGAGGCCGCGCCGCGGCCGGCGCGACGCAGCAGCTGGCGGTGGCCGGGCCGGGCACGATCGAGGGCGCGCCTCCCGAGGGCGCCGCGGGAGACGCCGCGACCGACGGCCGCGACCAGGCGCTGCGCGCCGTCCAGGTCGCGCTCATCAAGGAGATCGACGCCTCGATCAGCAAGCTCGAGCGCGCGCGCATGGGCGAGAGCACGCACGAGCACCTTGAGATCCTGCGCAGCCTGCTCAAGGCGCAGGTCACCGCCTACCTCGAGCACTTCGTCGCGCGCCGCGCCACGCTCTTCTCACACACCTCGGTCATGTACGCCGGCGAGGTGGGCGCGCCCGGCGTGCTGTCAACGACGTTTCGCGGGCTGCTCGAGGGCGGCACGCTCACCGGGGGCCAGGGCGCCAAGCTCGCGCAGCTCGTCAGCGACCGTTGCACGCTCATCATCTTCGGCGACCGGGCCACCGGGAAGTCGACGCTGCTCAACTCGCTGTTCGAGATCGTCTCCGTGGACGAGCGCTTCGTCGCCATCGAGCGCGGCCCAGACCTGCCGACGCTCAAGGAGCGCTCCTTCTGCGTGCGCCTCGGGGTGGACGCCGACACCGACATCCCGGCGCTCTTCGCCAAGGCCCGGCGGATGGACCCCAGCCGGCTGGTGATCGGCGAGATGCACGCCCAGGAGGTGCGGGAGTTCTTCAGCTTCCTCGCCGAGGATCCGCGCTGCGGCGGCCTCGCGACCCTCCGCGCGGAGACGGTGCACCGCGCCCTGGACGGCATGATCGCGGCCTTCGGCGGCGACCAGGACTACGCGCGCAGCCTGCTCGCGCACGTCGCGCCGGTGCTGGTGCACATGCACTCGGACGAGAAGGGCCGGCCGCGGCTCGCGGCCATCTGGAACGTCGAGGGCCGCGATGACGGCGAGCTCGTGCTGAGCGAAGTGCAGACAGCGGCTTCCGCCTCGAGCCTGCTGGTCGCCGAGACCTGAGCCGCGCCCCGCGCGTCCCCTTCGGCGCCGGCCCGGGCGCGGCGCCGACACGGCCGCGGCGTCAACGTCACCGCCGCGCCCACGCCGTCACCCTTTCTGCCGTCCCGGCCACGCGCTACGGTTGCCCGTGCAGGGTCCGGAATGGTACTGTGCCCGTTCACGACGCCGCAAGGCGACTGTTCACCCCTGCTCCAGCACAGGCAGCTGGGGCCGCACAGACCATAGGAGGTGATTGGGATAAACAGGTATGAGCTCATGCTCATCGTGAACCCGAACGCGGATGAGGATCGCCAGAAGGAGATCGTCGAGCGTCTTCGCGCCAACGTCGAGAAGGACGCCGGCACCATCGCCGGCATCGACGAGTGGGGCAAGCGGAAGATGGCCTACGAGATCAAGAAGGAATCCGAAGGCGTGTACACCGTCATCACGTTCACGGCGACCCCCCAGACCCTCGCGGAGACCGAACGCGTGCTGAGCATCACGGACGAGGTCCTGCGCTTCAAGACCAAGCGGCTCAAGTCGTAGCGGCCGTCTGAGAAAAGGGAGACTACGTGGCCGGGTCCATCAACAGTGTCATCGTCATCGGGAACCTCACCCGCGACCCCGAGCTGAAGGCGACGCCCAGCGGCACCAGCGTGTGCAGCCTTCGCATCGCCGTCAACGACCAGGTCAAGGACCAGGCCAGCGGCGAGTGGGTCGAGAAGGCCAACTACTTCACCGTCGACGTCTTCGGACGCCAGGCGGAGACCTGTGCCCAGTACCTCACGCGCGGGCGCCAGGTGGCCGTGTCCGGCCGTCTGCGCTGGCGCCAGTGGGAGACGCAGGACGGCCAGAAGCGAGAGGCCGTCAGCATCGCAGCCGACCGCGTGCAGTTCATCGGCCCGCGAGAGGGTGGCGGTGGCGGCGGCTACCAGGCGCAGCAGTCCGGCGGCCAGCGTCAGGCCCAGGGCCAGAACCAGGGATCTGACTTCCCCGGCTCCGACCTCACGCCTCCGTCAGCCGACTACGCCGACGACGACATCCCGTTCTGAGCACAGAGAGTTCGCGTCCCCGGGCGCACCCAAGGAGAGAGACCAAGCATGCCGAGTTCCAAGCCAACGCCGCGGCGTGAGAAGAAGAGCAAGGCCGGAGGGATCGGCCCCGCCAGGCGCCGCTTCTGCTACTTCTGCACCGAGAAGATCGAAGAGGTCGATTTCAAGAGCCACTCGACCCTTCACCGCTTCGTATCCGACAAGGGCAAGATCCGCTCGCGCCGTAGCACCGGCACCTGCCGTCGCCACCAGAACCAACTGGGTCCGGCGATCAAGCAGGCACGCGAGCTGGCCTTGCTGCCCTACGCTACCCGCTGAGGGGAGAGACCATGGAGGTCATCCTGCTCCAGGACGTCGAGAACCTCGGCGACAAGGGCCGACTGGCGAACGTCGCCCGTGGCTACGCCCGCAACTACCTGCTCCCGCACAAGCTGGCAGAGGTGGCTACGCCGGGCAAGATCGTCGAGTTCCGCCGGCGCGAAGAAGAGCGCAAGGCCCGCGAGGCCCGCATGGCCGTGCAGGCCGAGGAGTTCACGGCGACGCTCAACAAGACCGTCATCACGCTGGCCGCCAAGGCCGGCGAGGGCGACCGCCTGTTCGGCAGCATCACCGCCGCCGACGTGGCCGACGCCATCAAGGACGCGCGCGGCATCACCATCGACAAGCGCAAGGTCCTGCTGGAGGAGCCGATCAAGGAACTCGGCACCTTCCAGGTCGACGTCGAGGTCGCCGAGGGCTTCGTCGCCAGCGTCAAGACCATCATCGTGCCCGCCTGACGGCGCACGGCTGAAGAAGACGAGGGCCGGGAAGCCCCGGGCGAGGCGCAACGAGCGCTTCTCCCGGGGCTTCTTCTTGTGCTGGCGCAGCGGCGCCGGTGCAGACTGACGCGCGTGCGCCCAAGGCGGTCACCCGTGAGGCGAGGGCCACCCACAGGAGCACGTTCCCAAAGGGGTCGATGTGCGTCCAGGTGGCCCGTCGTCCATAGCCTCCGGTTCCCCCGGCGGCCCAACGCGGTCTCTCCCCCGTAGACATCGCAGAGCCGGTGCGCGGGCCGGCGCCGGTTCGACAGCGCCGCCTGCCTGCGGGTAGTGTCGCAGGCGGCGTCTTCAAGGGGAATCGCGCATGTCCAAGCTCATCCGGGTCGTCCTGACCACCTCGCTCCTGGTCACCGCCGTCGCCGCACTGGCGCTCGCCGCGGGATGCGGCTCCTCCGGCGGCTCCGCAAGTCCACCCGCCGCCGCGCCGGTCGCCAGCGGGAGCGCGGCGCCGCAGCCGGCGCCGTCCACAACGAAGCAGTCGCTGCGCGCCGAGGTGCACGCCTACGCGGCGCGCATGATGAAGGACATCAAGGCCGCCGAAGATCGCGGCGACGTCATCGACGGCACGCCGGTCGGCGCGAGTTCCAACCCCTACGATTACGTGGGCGTCTCGCCGGTCTTTGTGAAGATCGTCGCGCTGGGCAAGCCGGCCCTCCCGGCCATCGCCGCCGAGATCATGGCGAGTGACGACAGCGGCCTGCGCGAGTACCTCCTGGCCGCCGCCGGCGCCCAGATCAGCGGCGACACCCCGGGCAGCGGCCAGGCCCAGACATGGAGCACCGGCAAGGAGTGGGCGGAGCAGTACCTGCAGAAGCAGGAGTAGCCGCACAGCCCGGTGCTCCCGCAGACGCTTACCCTAAGGTTGAGGGTAAGCCTCGTGCCTGAGGCCCCTGCCGGAGGACGTGAAGCCGTCCGCTCCAGCGAGTAGACTGCTGGTCCCACGTCACCCACCGACCGCCCGGGAGATCGCATGGCCGTCGAGCGCATCGATGCAGCACCCGCAAGCCCGCACCTGCCGCCGCACAATCTGGAGGCGGAGCAGTCGGTGCTGGGCGCCACGCTGGTCAACCCGAACGCGATCACGGCGGTGGCGGAGTCCTCACGCCGGACGACTTCTACCGCGACACGCACCGGCTCATCTACCGAGCGGTGCTCACCCTGTTCGAGCGCGGCGAAGAGGTCGACGTCATCACGCTCAGCGCCCAGCTCGAGCGCGAGGGCATGCTCAAGCGCGCCGGGGGGCGCGACTTCGTGCACACGCTGGCTGAGTTCGTACCGGCGGCGGCCAACGCCGCTCACTACGCGGGCATCGTGCGCGAGCAGAGCGTGCTGCGCTCGCTCATCCGTGTGGGCAACGAGATCGCCGAGCTCGGCCACCAGCACCCGGGCGAGCCGCGCGACCTGCTGGACCGCTGCGAGCAGAAGGTCTTCGCCATCCAGCAGCAGCGCAGCGTGGGCGAGTTCGAGCACATCAAGGAGGTGCTCGTCCGCAACTTCGAGCACCTTGCGACCATCGACGGCAAGAATGGGGTCACCGGCGTCGCGACCGGCTTCGAGGGCATCGACAAGCTGACCGGCGGCTTCCAGAAGGCCAACCTCATCGTCCTCGCCGCGCGCCCCGGCATCGGCAAGACGAGCCTCGCGCTCAACATCGCACGACACATGGCCACCGAGGGCGTAAGGGCAGACGGCGGCAAGCACGCGGTCGCCATCTTCAGCCTCGAGATGAGCGCCGAGGAGCTGGGCGAGCGCCTCATGTGCTCCTCGGCGCGCGTCAGCTCCCACAAGGTCCGCACCGGCAGCCTCTCGCCCGACGACCACGCAAAGCTGGTCCAGGCGGCCGGAGTCCTCGAGAAGGCCGACATCTTCATCGACGACGCCGCCGGCCTCAACATGTTCGAGTTGCGCGCCAAGGCGCGGCGCCTGCAGGCCAAGACGCCCCTCAGCCTGGTCATCGTCGACTACCTGCAGCTCATGGCCGGCGACGGACGCGCGGACAACCGCCAGCAGGAAGTCAGCAACATCTCTCGCGGCATGAAGCAACTGGCGCGCGAACTCTCGGTGCCCGTGATCGCGGTCTCGCAGCTCAACCGGTCGCCCGAGGCGCGCGCCGACCGCGAGCCCCAGCTCGCGGACCTGCGCGAGTCGGGCGCCATCGAGCAGGACGCCGACATGGTCATGTTCCTCTATCAGGATCCGAACGACCCTGATGCCAAAGGCGTGGTCAAGCTCAAGATCGCGAAGAACCGCAACGGCCCGACCGACACCGTCCGCCTCGGCTTCGTGCGTGACTACACGCAGTTCCGCACGCTGCGCCAGACCGAGGACTACGGGTACGACGACCCGGAGTGAGCCTCGGGGGCTTGTGGCGACCGGCAGGCCGGCGCGCGCTCGCCTTGTCGCCCCGGGTACACTCTGCCGCATGACACCGGCTTCAGCTCAGCCCGGTCCGGCCGGCCCGGCCGTCACCCGCTACCAGACGCCCGCCCTCGACCCGGTGGCGCTCGTCCGCGCGCTCGGGCTCGAGGGCGCCGCACCCGTCGTGCTGCTCGATTCGGCCGGCGGGTCGCCGGCGCTTGCCCGCCGGCACTACCTCGCCTGGGACCCCGTCTTCCGCCTGCGGGCGCGAGCCGGGGTCGTCGAGGTCATCACCGGCGCCGGCGTGCCGCGCGAGGGCGGGCCGCAGGCCCGCGCCCTCGCGGCACGCGCCGGCGCCCTCAAGGCGCTCGCGCCGTTCAAGGCGCTGCGCGAGGCCACGCGTCTGGCCGCCCTGCCGGAGCCGGCCGGCGGCCCCGGCGACGATCTGCCGGAGGCCGAGGCCGTGCTCGGTCTCCTCAGCTACGACGCCGTGCGCTACCTCGAGAGCCTGCCGGACTCGGTGCGCGACGACCTCGGCATCCCGGACATCGACGTCTTCCTGCCGGGCCGGCTGCTGCGCTACGACGTCACAAGCGGCGAGGCCGTGCTCGTAGACCGCCTCGCCGCGGACGAGGACGCGGCGGCGGCACAGGCGACGCGCGTGAGCGAGGCCCTCGCGGCGGCGCGCCGCCCCTCCCCCGCCGAACTGCACGGCAGCGACCTCCCCGTGTTCCGCAGCAACTTCACGCAGACCGAGTACGAGGAGGTCGTCCGGCGTACGCGGGAGTACGTCTACGCCGGCGACATCTTCCAGGCCAACCTCAGCCAGCGGCTCGACCTCTGCTATGCACTGCCGAGCCTGCACCTGTACGACACACTGCGTACCGTGAACCCCAGCCCGTTCGCCGGCTACCTGCACTTCGACGAGTACGAGCTCATCAGCTCCTCGCCGGAGCGCCTGGTCTCGCTCGACGCCGACGGCTGGGCCGAGACGCGCCCCATCGCCGGCACCCGGCCACGCGGCTCGCTCACCCCCGAGGACCTCACCGACGAGCTCAACCTGGACCCCAAGGACCGCGCCGAGCACATCATGCTGGTGGACCTCGAGCGCAACGACCTTGGCCGCGTGTGCGAGTACGGCACGGTCCGCGTCAACGAGCTCATGGTCAACGAGTTCTACAGCCACGTGATCCACATCGTGAGCAACGTGCGCGGCCACCTGCACCCCTCGCACGACGCGGTGGACCTGGTGCGGGCCATGTTCCCGGGCGGGACCATCACCGGCTGCCCCAAGGTGCGCTGTATGGAGATCATCGACGAGCTGGAGACGGTGCGCCGCGGCCCCTACACCGGGTCGTTCGGCTGGATCGCGGACCGCAGGCTCGACCTCAACATCATCATCCGCACGCTGGTGCGCAAGGGCGACCGCCTGTTCCTGCAGGCCGGCGGCGGCATCGTCGCCGACTCGGTGCCGGTGCGTGAGTACCGCGAGACCTTGCACAAGGCCGCCGGCATGCTGCGCGCCGTCAGCGCCAGCATCGCCGAGCGGGCAAGCTGAGGCCCGCCCTCGCCGAACGGGCGAGCTGAGCCGCCGCGGATGTGACGGCGCGGCGGCAGGCGCCGGCGGCACGCCCGACCTCCGGCGCTGTAGAATCTGCACCGTGACGATGCTGATCCTCAACGGCGTGCTCATGAGCGAGGGCTCGGCGACCCTGCCGGCCACCGACCGCGCGCTCACCCACGGCCTCGGCTTGTACGAGACGATCAAGCTCGAGGCGGGCGTGCCCGTCTTCTTCGAAGAGCACGTCGCCCGCCTCGTCCAAGGCATCGCGGCGCTCGGGCTCGACAAGCCCATCGACAAGCCCGAGCTGGCCGAGCAGGTCTGCCGTCTCAGCCAGGCCAACGGCGGCACGCACAACTCCTGCCGCCTGCTGGTCACCGCGGGGCCGCCGGACGGCACGCCAAACCTGCTCGTGCAGACCGACCGGCGGGACTTCCCCGACCGGCCGCTGCGCGTTGTCACCTACCGCGGCGTCCGGGTCAGCGCGCAATACAAGGCGATGACGGTGATGCAGTCGTACTTCGCGCAGCGCGCCGCCCGGGCCGCGGGCGCGGACGACGCCCTGCTCGTGGACGGCGAAGGTAGGGTCTTCGAAGGCGCGACCTCCAACGTGTTCGTCGTGCGCGCCGGCGGACTCATCACGCCGCCTGCCGAGGGAGACATCCTCCCCGGCGTGCTCCGCGCCAAGGTCGAGGAGCTCGCCACCGGCGCCGGCATATCCGTCGTGGAGGCGTGGGCCCGCGTCGCCGACCTGCGCCCCGACGACGGGGTGCTGCTCACCAGCAGCATCCGCGGCGTCGTGCCCGTGGAGCGCGTCGACGGCGTCAGTCTGCTGGTACACCAGCAGGAACTGACGCGGCTGCGCTCGCTGGTCGGCGCCGCCGAGGCCGCGAGCGCCGCGGCCTTCCGCGCGACCTACCTCTAGGCTCTAGACTGCGCCGGGCGGCGCTGCCGCCGATGAGTCATCCCGGCGCGGCGCCTCTCGCCGGCAAGCTGCTGTGCCCAGCGGCGCGCCACGCCCTCCGGGGGTTGTGTGCGTCTGTGCCTCTGAGCCTTGGATGGCACCTCGGATGGCGCCTTCGATGGCGCCATCGGTAGCACCATCCAAGGCTCCACCCCCTGGACGACATGCTCCCCCGCCGCACGGGAGCCGGGCAGGCGTTGCCGATCCGGGGTTACGAGTACGGCGGTGCGCGGAATCACCGGCTCATGCAACGCTTCGTCGCCATCATCGTCGCCGCCGCCGTTCTCGTGGGCCTCGCGGTCCTCTTCGCCGTGGAGTCTCCGACGCCGCAGAACGTGGATGCGTCGTCCTCGGCGGCCGGGGCCCGGGCGGCGCCTCCCTCCATCAGGCTCCAGCAACTGCCCTTCACCTTCGACCAGCCGCTCTACGTCACGTCGCCGCCCGGCGACACGTCGCGCCTGTTCGTGGTCGAGAAGACCGGTGTGATCCACGTGATCAAGAACGGAGCGCTGCTGCCGGCGCCGTTCCTGGACATCTCCGGGCTGGTCGCCGGCGGCGGTGAGCAAGGCCTGCTGTCGATGGCGTTCGACCCGAAGTACGCAAGCAACCCGCGCCTCTATGTCGGCTACACCAACGTGAACGGCGACACCCACATGGTGCGTTACCGTGCGTCCAGCGCCAACCCCGACGTGGCCGACCCGGCGAGCGCCAGCGTGCTGCTGCGCGTGACCCAGCCCTACTCGAACCACAACGGCGGTCAACTGCAGTTCGGCCCGGACGGCAGGCTCTACGTCGGCATGGGCGACGGCGGCAGCGGCGGCGACCCTCAGCACCGGGCCCAGGACCCGCGCACGCGCCTGGGCAAGCTGCTGCGCCTCAACGTCAACGTGTCGCCGGCGCGCGTGCGCATCTACGCGAAGGGGCTCCGTAACCCCTGGCGCTTCTCGTTCGACCGCAAGACCGGGGCCCTCTGGATCGGCGACGTGGGCCAGAACGCCTGGGAGGAGATCGACTACGTGCGCCCCGGCCACGCGGCCGGGCTCAACTTCGGCTGGAACGGCTACGAGGGCACGCACGTCTACGACGCCCAGGTCGCGGCGACCCTGCCGAGGGCCTCGCTCACCTGGCCTGTGGCCCAGTACAGCCACAGCCTGGGAGAAGCGGTGACCGGCGGCTACGTGTACCGCGGGTCGGCCGTCCCGGCACTGCGCGGCTGGTACGTGTTCGCGGACTTCGCCTCGGGGCACGTGTGGGCGAAGAAGGGGCCGGGAGGCGCCAGGCAGGTGCTTCCCGGCGCCGACGGCAAGGTCACGCAGATCGCCTCGTTCGGACAGGACGCGAGCGGCGAGCTGTACATCGTCTCGCTCGCCGGGCAGGTTTATCGAATCACGCCGTGAACCCGTGCTACACTGGTCCCGTATGGCATTCGGACCAGGGAGCGAGCGATGGCCAATCTGACGATCGCGATCGAGGACGACATCCTCAAGAAGGCCCGCGTCAAGGCCGTCGAGGACGGCACGTCGGTCAACGCGGTCGTGCGTGATTTCCTGCGGGAGTACACGGGCAACGGATCCGAGCGGCTCGAGTCGGCGAAGAGGCTCATCGCGCTGGCGCACGAACACGCCACCGAGGTCGGGCCGATCACCTGGAAGCGCGAGGACCTCTACGACAGGCACCTGCGCTGATGGCCACCACCCCCGTCTTCTTCGACACGAACATCTTGGTCTATCTGTTCAGCCTGGATGAGCCGGAGAAGCAGCGTATCGCCGAGCTGCTGTACGTCGCTGCCTGCGCCGACGCCTCGGCGACGGTGAGCACGCAGGTCATGCAGGAGTTCTACGCGGTCACGACCCGGACCGTGACGCATCCCCTCGCCGCAACCACGGCGCGGCTCGCCGCCCAGGAGTTCTCAAGTCAGAACCTCGTGCGCCTTGAGGCTCCGATGCTGTTGCGGGCAATGGACCGCACGACAAGCGACTCGATCTCGTTCTGGGACGCCCTCATCGTCGAGGCCGCCTTGGCGGGCGGCTGCCGCACGCTGTACAGCGAGGACTTCCAGCACGGGCGCGCGTTCGGACCGCTGCGGGTGGTCAACCCGTTCGCCGGCGGGTGACGCGGCGCGGCGGCCGGGCGACGCGGGCCGGCGCCGGCGAGCCGCAGGCTCAGCGCCGGCGCCCCTCCAGGAACCAGCTCGTGTGGTGGTGCGACGGCGCGCCGGGCCGTGGCTCCTCGTAGGAGCGCTCCTCGAGGTCGATCACCTCGAACTCCGGGAAGTCCCGCTCCAGCTCCTCCGCGTTGCAGAAGTGCAGGTACACCTTGTCGACCCAGCTGCGCTCCTCGCCGCTGACGGGCTCGCCGACCATGTAGTGTTCCGGGTCGCGCGGCGAGAGCGTGCTGAGAAAGAGGAGGCCGCCGGGACGGGCGACGGCCGCGGCGGCGGCCGCGAACTCCCGGCGGCCGATCGGCCCCAGCAGATGGTACACGTTGCAGGCGAAGACGATGTCGAAGGCTCCGGCGCGCTCGGGATCGGCCGCGAAGGACGCGAGGTCGGCGGCCAGGTACTCGGCGTCGAGGTTGGTCTTGCCGGAGCGGCGCACGGCGTTGTTGTGCTCCGTGCGCGCCGTCTCGATCGCCGCCGGGGAGCCGTCGATGCCGACGGCGTGGCAGCCGAGCTCGGTGGTCAGGTAGCGGGTGTCGCGGCCGTAGCCGCAGCCGACGTCGAGCGCCATGAGGTCCGGCGACGCATACGGGCGCAGACGGGCGACGGTCAGCTGCGCGAGCAGGCTCGGACCGTCGCCCCAGATCTTCTCGTCCGCGGCGTACCGCCGGTCCCAGTGCAGGGACGCCTGAGGGACCCCGGGCTCGGGCGGGCGGCCGCGGAGCGGTGCTCCTCCGGCGCCCCGCTCGATACCTTGCCCGCGGCGGGTATTCACGACTTCGTCAGGCGGCGCCACGCCTCCATATACTTCTCGGAGGTCTTCGCCGCCACCTCGGGCGGCAGCTCGGGGCCGGGCGCCGTCTTGTCCCAGTCGAGCGTCTCGAGGTAGTCGCGCACGTACTGCTTGTCGTAGCTCGGCTGGCTCTTGCCGGGCTCGTAGCCTTCCGCCGGCCAGAACCGCGAGGAGTCCGGCGTCATGGCCTCGTCGATGAGGATCAGCTCGCCGTCCAGCAGGCCGAACTCGAACTTGGTGTCGGCGATGATGATGCCGCGCTCGAGCGCGTAGGCCGCGCCGAACGTGTAGAGCTCCAGCGCGGCGTCCCGTACCTTTTCCGCCAGCTCCCTGCCGATCAGGTCGACGGTGGCGTCGAACGAGATGTTCTCGTCGTGGTCGCCGATCGCAGCCTTCGTCGACGGCGTGAAGAGCGGCTCGGGCAGCCGGCTCGCCTCGACGAGGCCGGCCGGCAGCTCGATGCCGCAGACCTTGCCGGTCTTCTCGTAGTCCTTGCGCCCCGAGCCCGTGAGGTAGCCGCGCACGATGGCCTCCACCGGCAGCGCCTCGGCCTTGTGTACCACGACCGACCGGCCGGCGAGGTGCTTGTGCTCCGCGTCGGTGCTGAACGGGTCCGGGTCCACCAGGTGGTTGGGGATGACGGCGTCGGTGTGTTCGAACCAGAAGTTGGAGATCTGGGTGAGCACGGTGCCCTTCTCGGCGATCGGCGTCGGCAGGATGACGTCGAACGCGGACAAGCGGTCGCTGACGACGATGAGCATCTGGTTGGGCGCGTACTCGTAGACGTCGCGCACCTTGCCCCGGGCGATGAGCTTCCAGGCGGACTCGTCGGTCTCGTACACAGTGGTCATGAGCGCGGCGCTCCTTTCGCGGCGATGAGGTCGAGCAGGGCTTGGGCGGCGGCGCGGGGGCCGGCGGACTCGCTGCCGGGCAGCCCCAGCTGCGTGCGCAGCTGCCCGACGAACACGCCGGCCCGGAACGCCGCCGCGAAGGTCGAGGCGGCCAGCGCCTCGTGCTGCTCGCGGCGCTGCGCCGGGCCGAACGGGTTGGCGAAGTAGCTGTTGGTGATACCGGTGGACGTGG
>CAVOMB010000039.1:0-5087 GCA_963696935.1 uncultured Thermoleophilia bacterium
AACGCAACCAGCAGCTGCATGACGGGCAGTTCATCACCTAAGAACCCGGTTCAGCTGTCCAGGCCAACCCGGCCACCTCTGTTTGTCAGGCAGTCAGGAAGGAGCAGAGATACTCGCCGACGTCCCTGTCGGCTTCGGAGAACTCCAGCGTCTGCAGGAGACGGCAGAGAGTCTGGTTGTCACTCGCCACTGTGGCGCCGAGGTGCTCGTACCTTGCGAGCGCTCCGTCCACTGCCCTTTCCTTCTCCTCGCGTGTCACTGTCGTCCTCCCGGAGGGCTCCTCTTGGCTCCACTGAGAGTGTCGGCCGGGGGCACGCCGTCCACCATGGGATTCGCGTTTAGGGACGCATGCCCAGACGCCCCGGGGCCCCGACCGGAACGGACCGGGAAACGAGGAAGCCCTGCTCAGAAGTAGGACCTGAGGACGCCGCGGCGGCGGATGTCGACGCTCGCGCAGTGGAATCCGCCTCCGATGGTCTCGAAGTCCCAGAAGGGGCACTCGATGGGCTCGAACCCCCACTCCTTGAGCTGCCGCACGAACCGCTTCTCGCCTGCCGAGACCACTACCCGGGTCTCGTCGAGCATGATCACGTTCATCATGATCCCGCGGCTGCAGTTGTACATGGGGTGCGACTCGGGCATCTCCGGCTCGGGGCAGACCAGGACGTCCCAGCCCGCCTTCTCGAACATGTCGGGCACCTTGACCACCCGCTTGGGATTGATCAGCAGCTTGCCGGGGGCGAGCGGCTGGAACGTCGCGTCGATGTGCATCGGGTGGGTGTCGTGGATCTCGATCTCGTGCACGGCATACTCGTCGTCGAGGTGGCGCTGCAGCCACTCGATGCCGAACCGGTTGCAGCAGCTCGAGCGGGCGATGAAGACGTCGCGGCCGCACTTGATCGCGTCGGCCGCGTCGAACATCGGCTCGTACTCCGTCGGGACGAATCGCTGGGGCTCATCTTCCTCGGGCGCCACGAACCCCTGCACATAGCTCTCGTCCGAGAGACGCGGCGGCGGGGCGGCAACCCAGCAGGCCCCATCGCGGAAGTACCGCCTACAGAGCTCGCGGTACGCGAGCCGCTCGGTGGACCGGGTGCGCCACCCCATGGGAGCCTCGATGATCTGGCCACCGATGACGAAGAGGACATCGCGGGGCATCAGCGCGTAGCAGCTGCTCTCCTGACCTCCCAGTCCGGCGAAGCGAGCGGGCGCTCGTAGGGGTGCGGCTCCGGCTGCCTCACGGTCACGCCTGCCTGGTGAAGCACGTCGATGAACGCGTCGAGGTCGCGCTCGGCCTTCTTCAGCATCTCGACGGGCCACGGCGTGCCGCCGTGCTCCCTGAAGAAGTCCCGCTGCGTCTTATCGTGGATGACGGCCGGCATGATGACGTCCCACGGCGGGACGAGCGTGGTGTCGTCAACGCGGCCGACGACCATTTCCTCGAGCGGGTCCCACTCGTTGAATGTTCACGACGGGGGTGAGTGTGCTCTCTTGCTCCACGCTGCCTCCTCGCAATGTGACCTTGTCTCAGGAAAGCCGGCGCGCGGCGGCGGCGGCGATCTCGGCGGCTACTCGGCCGGCCGTGGCGGCGGAGCCCGCGGCGCCCCCGCCGCAGATATCGGCGGCGGCGAGCAGCGCAGACGAGACGACGCGCACGCCGGCTACCAGCTCGCGGACCTCAAGCCCCACCGGGTCTCGAAGGCCGCCGACCACCCCGAGGTCCACGGAGAGATACACGGCCTCGGTCCCGGAAGCGGCGACCTCGAGCGCCTCCTGCGCCACCGTGCGCATGCCGTCGCGCAGAACGTCATCGAGGGAGAAGGCTGTTGCGCCGAGTCTGTCGAGCACCGCGCGGGCCGGCGCGTCGGATGGGGCGTCGCGCCCTCCCACGAGCACCAGGTTCGCGGGCGGGATGACTCCGAGCTCCACCGCTCGCGCCCAGCGCGACCCGGCCGAGTACAGCGGCTCGGGCGCGACCTCGTAGGCCGCCGTGAACGCGACCACGCCGAGGCGCCCGCGCAGCTTGCCCGAGAGCACCTGGAGTACCGGCACACTCACGAGCCCGTCGCCGCCCAGGACGAGCGGCGCCGCGCCGGCGGCGACGATGTCGGCCAGCCGCTCGTGCCCCAGCATGAAGGCGACGGCCGGGTCGTCGACGACGACCTCCACGTCGCCGTAGTCGGTCGCGCGCAGGCCGCCGCCCAGGGCTGGGAGCCAGTCCGCATAGGCCTGCGACGCGCGACGTACCTCCGACGGCCACGCCGGGTCTCCGTTCAGCGGCAGCCCGAGCACGGCGAGCGCCTTGCCGGTGAGCGCCGCGAGATCGTCCACCAAGGGCAGGCCGAGCAGCCCGGCGCCGGGCGAAGACTGCCGGCCGGCCCCGCCGGAGGCCTCCCACAGGCTCCTGAGCTCCTCAGCGTCCATGTCTTAGCGGCTCACCAGCGCCGCTGCACCCGCTGGCGCTCGACGTTCTCCTCGACGAGCTCGACGCCGAGCCCGGGCGCGTCGGGGACGTCGATCCACGAGACGCCGTCCACGACCTCCTGCCGGATGCCCGTGGCGATGTCATATTGCAACGCGTCCTCGCGCCACGGCAGGTCGGCGTCTCCGTGGACGGCGTTGGCCAGCGCGATGTTGACGTGGAAGTGCGCCGACATGGCGATGGAGCTCTCGCCCATGTTGCCGATCATCACTTTGATGCCGGCGGCCTCGGCAATCGCGTTGACCTTGATCGCTCCCGAGATGCCACCCGTCTTCATGAGCCTGACGACGAACATGTCGCATGCCTCGGCCTTGACGCAGGCAAGCGCCTCGCGTGGGCCGCGCACACTCTCGTCAAGCGCGATGGGCACGTCCACGTGGGCGCGGACGAAGCGGGCGACCTCGAGGTCGTCCATACGCACCGGCTGCTCGGCGAACTCGATGGCGTGCGGCTCGAGCAATTTGATCGCGCGGACCGCCGTCTTCGCGTCCCACCAGCCCTGGTTGGCATCCACGGTGATGCGCGCGTCCGGGCCTGCGACCTCGCGCACAGCCGCGACCCGCTGCTCGTCGCGCTCCGGCGTGTCGCCCACCTTGATCTTGAAGATGTGGATGCCAAGGGCCTTCATCGCGAGCGTGTCCCTGGCAAGCGCCTCGGGCTCGTCCCACCCGAACGCCACGACCTCCTGAAGAGCCGGACGGGCGCGGCCGCCGATGAGATCGCAGACCGGCCGCCCCAGCGCCTTGCCCTGGATGTCCCAGAGCGCCACCTCGACGCCCGCCCTGGCCGCCTGGTTGCCCACGGTGTACAGCTCACGGTCCCAGACACGGTTGATGGCCTCGAGATCGAAGGGATCCCGGCCGATGACCGACGGCGCGAGATATTCGCCGATCACGTCCTCGGCGGTCCACAGAGTCTCGCCGGTGAACTCGTACGCCGGGCACGCCTCACCGTAGCCCGTGATGCCCTCGTCGGTCTCCACACGGACCAGGTCACACGGACCCGCGGCGAGTGCCGAGGAGGCGATCACAAAGGGTTCGGAGTAGGCCAACTCGAGGCTGTCGCCGTGCACGGCGGTGATCTTCATGCGTGGCTCCGCGAGGTCGGATGTCGGGTCCATCTCAGTCTATGCCATGCGGCGCGGACCGCGACGGCCGCACCGCCGCGGCGCCCACCCCGTCGACCTTGTCCGCCCTCTGGGGCAGCCGTATCATCGGGCCGCCCGCCCAGCCGGCGGCACGGACGACGAGAGGAGCGGTCATGGCGGATCCCATCCACTTCGAGCGACGCACCGAGGCGGCCGGCTTCTTCAGTCCATTGGCCGGGATGGAGTTCGCCGAAGACAGGATCGAGGTCCGCACCGACCCGCTGACCGGCATGACCGCCATCGCCTCCGCCGGGCTCGAGGCCAAGGAGGAGATGTTCCTCGGTACGACCGACTGGGACTACACCGACGGCCTGGTGGCACGCAGCCGTGAGGGATGCTTCTTCTGCCCGGGGAAGGTGCTCGACGCCACGCCACGGTACCCCGACGAGCTCGTGTCGGGCGGCCGCCTTTCTCGCGGCGGGGCGCTGGTCTTCCCCAACCTCTTCCCACTGGCCGCCGTGCACGCCGTGGTCACCTGGCCTGAGAGGCACTTCCTGCGCCCGAGCGAGTTCACGCAGGACCTGTTGGAGGAGGGGCTGGGCGCCGCGCTCGCCTTCGTCCGGCGCGCCGACGCGTACTACCCCGACGTGACGCACCTGCAGATCTCGTGCAACCACATGCTCCCGGGTGGCGCCAGCCTCGTGCACCCGCACTTCCAGGTGTTCGGCGGCGAGACCGTGCCGTGGCTGACGCAGCTCTACTGGGACCGCTCGGCGGCGTGGAAGGCCGCTCAAGGCGCGAGCTACTGGAGCCAGCTGGTCGAGCAGGAGCAGGACGCCGGCGAGCGCTACGTATGGGGCGACGCCGGCGTGCACTGGATGGTGCCGTTCGCGCCGGCGGGCGCGAGAGAGGCTCTCGCCGTCGCGCCCGCCGCGACCCGCCTGAGCGATCTCGGCGACGCCCACGTGGCCGCGCTCGCCCACGGCCTCACCAAGGTCCTCACCTGGTACGAGGACGAAGGCCTCTCGGCGTTCAACTTCACGCTGTACGGCGGGCCGCTGGACGGGAGCGACCCCGGCTTCCCCGTAGTGCTGCGGGTGATCGCCCGCACCGCTTTCAAGCAGGACTACCGAACCGACGACTACTTCCTGCAGAAGCAACTGGGCGGTGAGCTGATGTTCGCCGCGCCGGAGGAGATGGCGGCGCGGCTCCGCACCCTCTTCTGACAGCGGCCGCCCGGCCGTCGGCGCCAGGCCCACCCGCCCCGGAACTCCCGGGACCGCAGACGGCGCCCGCACAGGCTCCGCGACCGGAGCCTCCGGAGGCCCCCGCGCCGCCCGGCAGCAGTGCGTGACCGGCTTGCCCGAATCCCGGGAATGCCGCATACTATGGCGTCCCGGTACGTCCGGGACACGCGTGGGGCATTAGCTCAGCTGGGAGAGCGCCTGGATCGCACCCAGGAGGTCAGCGGTTCGATTCCGCTATGCTCCACCACTCTCACCTTCCGCATCCCCGTCG
>CAVOMB010000040.1:0-4279 GCA_963696935.1 uncultured Thermoleophilia bacterium
ATCTCATGCACCATCCCCGACGAGGACATCCCCGCTGCCGACAAGGCGCTCAAGGAGATCGTCAAGGACCTCGGAGCGCGCGAGTACGACACCAACCCGGACATCGCCAAGATCAGCCTCATCGGCGCCGGCATGCGCAGCCACCCCGGCGTCGCCGCCAAGATGTTCCAGACGCTGGCCGACCTCGGCATCAACCTGGACATGATCGACACCTCGCCCATCAAGATCTCGTGCGTCATCGCCAGGGAGCACGTCGACCAGGCCGTGCGTGCCCTGCACACCGCGTTCGACCTCGACGACGACAGCGTGCGGCACGAGGCCTCGGACCGGGGAGCCTTCTGATGGCTGGCCCGGAGAAGTTCACCGTCGCCATCGCCGGCGCCACCGGAGTCGTCGGCGGCACCGTGCGCGCGATCCTCGAGGAGCGCGACTTCCCCGTCGGGGACCTCCGGCTCCTCGCCAGCGCGCGCTCCGCGGGCCGCGAGCTCCCGTTCAAGGGAGCCGAGATCGAGGTCCGGGAGCTCGGCCCCGGCTCGTTCGACGGCGTCGACCTGGTCTTCTTCGCCGCCGGCGGGTCCGTCAGCATCGAATACGCGCCGCAGGCTGTAGCCGCCGGCGCCACCGTCATCGACAAGTCGAGCGTGTTCCGCATGGATCCCGGCGTGCCGCTCGTCGTGCCCGAGGTCAACGCCGACCACCTGGCGGCGCACACCGGCCTCATCGCGACGCCCAACTGCTCCACCATCCAGATGGTCGTCGCGCTGAAGCCCATCTACGAGGCCGCCGGCATCGAGCGCGTGGTCGTCAGCACGTACCAGGCCGTCTCCGGCAGCGGCCAGGGCGGCATCGCCGCCCTCGACGCGCAGGCGCGCGAGTGGGCCGCCGGCGTGCCGGTGCAGCAGCAGTTCTATCCGTACCAGATCGTCTTCAACGTGCTGCCGCACATCGACAGCTTCCTGCCGAGCGGCGCCACCAAAGAAGAGCAGAAGATGGTCGACGAGACCACCAAGATCTTCGCCGACGCGGAGCTCAAGGTGACGGCCACCTGCGTGCGCGTGCCGGTGTTCGGCGCGCACAGCGAGGCCGTCAACGTGCAGACGAAGCGCAAGCTGAGCGCCGCGGAGGCGCGCGAGCTCCTCGCCGCGGCGCCGGGCATCACGGTCGTCGACGATCCGGCACGGCTGCAGTACCCCATGCCGCTGCCGGCCGAGGGCACGGACCCCGTGTACGTGGGGCGTATCCGCGAGGACGTCACCATCGCCAACGGCCTTGACATGTGGGTCGTCTCGGACAACCTGCGCAAGGGCGCGGCGCTCAACGCGGTGCAGATCGCCGAGGAGCTCGTCTCCCGCGGGCTGTTGCAGGCACGCGGCTGAGACAGCACCGGAGCGGCCGCGTGACACGCCGACTGCCCAGCGCCGCCGTGGGTATACTCCCGCAATCAGCGATACCAGCGGAGTCCCGGACGACCGGGCTCCGCCAGCACGAGGAGCACCATGTCTGAAGCCACCAGCGGATCCGGCGCCGACGTATACGACGTCGTCATCGTCGGCGCCGGCCCCGCCGGCCTCACCGCCGGCGTCTACTGCAGCCGCGGCCGTCTCAAGACGGCCGTGCTCGAGCGCAACATGGCCGGCGGCCAGATCGCCCTCACCGACCTCGTCGAGAACTACCCCGGGTTCCCCGAGGGCATCTCGGGCTTCGACCTCTCGCAGAAGATGAAGGAGCAGGCCGAGAAGTTCGGCGCCGAGATGCGCGAGATCGAGGGCGTCGCCGAGCTTCGCCGCGACCCCGAGGGCCACTACGTGGTCGTCACCGACCGTGAGGAGATCCTCACGCGCACCGTGATCCTCGCGCCGGGCGTCGAGCCGCGCCGCTCGGGCATCCCCGGCGAGGCCGAGTTCATCGGCCGTGGTGTCAGCTGGTGCGCCACCTGCGACGGCGCGCTGTACAAGGGCAAGACCGTCGCCGTCATCGGCGGAGGCAACTCCGCGGTCGAGGAGGGCATGTTCCTCACCAAGTTCGCCGACAAGGTCTTCCTGGTGCACCGGCGCGGTGAGCTGCGCGCCGCACCCATCGCCCAGGAGCGCGCCTTCGCCAACCCCAAGGTCGAGTTCGTCTGGAACTCGGTCCCCAGGCAGATCGACGGCGCCGACATGGTCGAGGCCCTCGAGGTGGAGAACGTCAAGACCGGCGAAGGCCGCACGCTGCCGGTCAACGGCGTGTTCATGTACATCGGTCAGATCCCCAACACGGCGTGGCTCAAAGACACGGTCGAGCTGGACGAGTACGGCTACATCCTGACCGACGGCCTGCTGCACACCGAGCTGCCGGGCGTGTTCGCCTGCGGCGACGCCCGCGCCAACCCGCTCAAGCAGATCGCCATGGCGATCGGCGAGGGGGCGCTCGCGGCAGTCCAGGCCGAGCGCTACCTCGACGAGCTCGAGAGCACGCCGGGAACCACGGGCGCGGCCGGCGACAGTACCGCCGCGACCACGCAACGCTGACCGACCAACGCAACGCTGACCACCCAACGCAACGCTGACGACCCACGCAACGCAGACGAACGACCCGTCACCGCGTCAGGCTGACGCACCCAACCATTCACAGGAGGAGTACGTGGACGCTGTCTCGCAGGACAACTTCGAAGCCGAGGTCATCAAGGCGCCGGGCAAGGTGCTTGTCGACTTCTGGGCCGAGTGGTGCGGCCCCTGCCGCATGATCGGGCCGGTCCTGGAGGAGATGGCGGGCGACTACCCCGACGTCAAGTTCGTCAAGCTCAACGTCGACGAGGCGCCGGCTGTGGCCCAGCAGTTCAGCGTGATGAACATCCCGACCATCCTCGCGTTCGACGCCGGCGAGGCCAAGCACCGCATCGTCGGCGCCATGCCCAAGGCCAAGCTCGTCGAGGAGCTGGGGGCGTTCCTGGGCTGAAGCCGCGCCCCGACGCCCGCGACCGGCCGGCGCTTCAGCGCTGGGCACCGGTGGCCGCAGCCACCAGTAGTCGCCGGACGGGGGCGGGCGCTCCTCACGAGCGCCCGCCCCCGTCCGCGTTCTTCGCGCTGCCCCCTTCTTCGCGCCGTCTCCTCGCCTGCGCATCGCGACGCTCGCACGAGCACGCCTCGGGGACAAGGTATCTACGCCTCGGACTTGTACGTCCAAACGTACGTGCAGAAATCCCATGGGACGCTTGGACGTACGCTTGGACGTGCAGTGCCCCAACGCACTACATCCTCACCCGAACGGCGCTCCGCATCGTCTACCCACGCCCGCCTTCGTCCACCTTCGCGCGCGTGGCACAGCCCTGTACCCTCGCAGAGACCGCGGGCACAGATGGACCCGCACGGCCTGGAGGTCGGCCGGCATGAGCAAGACACCCCTCATCATCCCCGTGAGCGAGTTGCGCAGAGACGTCGCGAGGTTGATCTTCCGGATCGAGAGATCACACCAGCCGATGTTCATCACCCAGCGCGGCTACGTGACCGCGGTCCTACTGTCACGCGAGGAGTACGACACCATGTGCGTGCTGCGCGACCAGGGACTCAAGGCAGTGAACCCCCGCATGCCAGTAGGCGAACAGCTGCCGCGGGTCCGCGAAGTCGAGGACCGGCCCGAGTACTGGAACGACTGGTGAGCGTCAATACGGCAGGCCGGCGTCGGCGCAGAGTTGCGCCAGGCTCACGGCCTTGAGGCCCTTGGCCTTCAGTCCCTTGAGGACCGCGCGAAGGGCCGCGTCGCTGCGGTAGTACGTCGGCGGCTGCGGCGAGCTCACGCCCGCTCGAGCCGAAGGCCGATGATGTCGTAGCTGAAGCTGATGGCCCTGTCGGTGAAGGCGACGTCCATGCCGATCTGCACGTCGACCGGGAGCGCCTTGATGCGGCCGCGGATGAGGTCCGCCTTGGGCGGCGGGACCGCGGCCGCCTGCAGCCAGTAGTCGAGGTCGATGGTGCGCCGCAGCTCGCCGCTCTCCTTCACGGTGAAGCCGGCGCCGGCGACGATGTCGTCGAGCTCCTCCCGCCGGTAGTGACGGCGGTGTGCCGGCTCGCGCAGCCGCGCGAGCTCGTTCAGCGACTTGTCGGCCGCGTCGTCCACGATGGGGTCCAGCACGACGACGCGACCCTGCGGCGCCAGCACGCGCTGCAGCTCCCTGAGAGCCGCCATCGGCTCGGGCAAAAGGTGGAAGGCGTTGCGGCACACGATGAGGTCGAAGGCGCCGTCCCGGTAGGGCAGCGCGTACAGGTCGACGAGCGTGAACGCCACGTTGACCAGCCCGAGCTGT